>NZ_JBSGHG010000026.1:0-100468 GCF_053604275.1 Streptomyces sp. NPDC004051
CTGATGTGCAGGGTCTTGGGAGTGTCCCGCTCCGGCTACTACGCCTGGCGTGCCGCACGCCCGGCCGCCGAGGCACGAGCGGACCAGGAGAGCGAGCTGGTCACGGAGATCCGCAGGCTCCACACCCAGTCCCGCCGCGCCTACGGCTCCCCGAGAATCACGGCCGCACTGCGCCGCACGGGACGGCGGATCAACCGCAAGAGGGTCGAGCGGCTGATGCGCGAGCACGACCTCCGCGGCATCACGCGCCGCAGGCGCCGCAGCCTGACCCGGCCGGACAAGAAGGCCGTCTTCTCCCCTGACCTGGTCGGACGTGACTTCACCGCCGTCGAGCCCGGCACCAAGCTGGTCTCGGACATCACCTACCTGCCCACCCTTGCCGGCTGGTGGTACCTCGCCACCGTCATCGACCTGGCCACCCGGGAGGTGATCGGCTATGCGATGGCCGATCACCACCGCGCCGAGCTGGTCATCGATGCGCTGAAGATGGCCGCCGGCC
The DNA here is from genome assembly GCF_053604275.1 of Streptomyces sp. NPDC004051. NCBI lineage: Bacteria > Bacillati > Actinomycetota > Actinomycetes > Kitasatosporales > Streptomycetaceae > Streptomyces > Streptomyces sp. NPDC004051. Next base: position 500 of record NZ_JBSGHG010000026.1, read on the forward strand.
GCGGGATGCTCAAGGAGGGCTGCATCGCACACTCGGACCGCGGATCCGAATACACCTCGCGCGAATACCGCGGCCAGCTACGGAAGTTGAAAATGCGGCAGAGCATGGGCAGAACGGGCTCCTGTTACGATAACGCCGCAGCCGAAAGCTTTTTCGGGCTGCTGAAAGCGGAGATCGGAACCATCGTCTGGGAGTCCCATGAGGCCGCCCGAGCTGACGTCTTCCGCTTCATCGAGGTCGAGTACAACCGCACCCGTCTACGCAAGCACCCCGTCTACGGGTACGTCACCCCACTCGAGACCAGGGCACTGACGACGCAAGACCTCGCCCCCGCAGCGTAGCCACCCGCTGTCCACGATCAGGGGGGAACTTCAGGTGCCCGGGTCATCACAGTCGAACTGCTGCTTCTGCGATCACGACGACGCTGAGAATGCCGAACGTGATCCTTACGGTCGTGGGGGTGAAGAGACGGCTCACCCCGATGCGATTCGCCGCGTAGCCGTGTACGCGCCACGCAGAGTCGCGAAGGTTGCATGCCACGATCACGCAGACGGCTGCGAAGACCAAGTCCCACGCCACCCGTACCCAAGCCACGAATACCCCTCCCTCTGGCCTCATTGTGCAGGGCGATGGACGTCACGAGCAGGAACAAGCAGGTCGGCGGAGGCTCAATGGCCGAGTCAAGGGCCGCCACGCCGGATCCTGGTACGCGGTGGTGGGGATCGGGGTGCCGGTCACCTGGAGGGTGTAGACGGTTTTGCCCTCCTTCAGGGCCCGTGCCCGAACCGGGAGCTGGGCCTTGTCCGGTACGGCTTTGACGACGCTCGCGCGCTGCCAGGCCGGGAGCCTCGCGAGTCGGGCCGCGGCTTGTTCGGAGCCCTTGAAGTGGGGGATGCGGCCGTGGACGGAGGGGTCGTGGACGGCGTCCGCGGCGGTCAGGGCGTCCCAGACCTGCGTGCGTACCGCTTGCTTGGCGTGGTCCAGGGAGTTGGCTGCCACCGGTGTCTCCTTCTCTCTCCTACGCTGCCGTCATCAGGCCGAGCAGTCTGTCGTGGACCTCCGCGACGAGGGGTTCCTGCCGCCAGGGGCGCAGTTCGCGGGCGGCTCCGAAGACGATGTTCATGCCGCCGCCTCCGCGTGTGGTCTCCAGCTCGGTGATGGCCTCGGTGAGACCGGCCGCCCCCGCCTCGACGTCGCGTTGACGGATACGGACGGGCGTAAGGTTCCCCAGCGCGATCGAGCGTGACGTTCGCCTGTCCCGTAGTTTCTCCGCGGTGCCGGCCAGCAGGGGTTTCGGCCCGTCGGTGGTTTCCGAGGGAGAGGTGGCAGGAGCCTGCGAGGCGGCCGAACCGGGTGGGCGACACCAGGTCGGCGGCCGTGCGCACCACAGGGAGGCGCCGCCGAGAGCTGATGGTGCGGATGTGCCGCTCGACAGCGCCAGTCTGTCCGTGAAGAGCCTTGTCGGATGGCACCCCCGCGGATGCATGAATCACGTGATGTGACGAGGTGTCAGGAAAACGGCTGTGTCGGTGATCATCCGCAGGAAGGATGTAAGACGCGTTGATGACCCACGAGGATTACCCCGGGAACGGTTTGCCACCAGGAAGGGAAAGCCTTGCGCATCAACCGACTTGCCGGAGTGGTCCTCGGCGCCGCGCTGTTAATGGTCACCGCGGTGCCGACGGCATCGGCCGGCACCGAAACCGCCTCGTCGACGGCCGGGTCCTTGGACCGCGCCGCTCTGCGCACCACGCTGGACGCCGTCCACGAAGCAGGCATGTACGGCAGCTACTCGTCCGTTCGTGAGGGGACCGAGCGGTGGACCGGCGCGTCCGGGCTCGCCGATGTGGACACCGGGCGTCCGGTCAAGCCCGGCATGCAGCACCGCGTGGGCAGCATCAGCAAGACGTTCACCGCAGTCGCGGTGCTCCAGCAGGTGGAACGCGGCCGGATCCGGCTCGACGCGCCGGTCGGCGAGTACCTCCCGGACCTGGTCGAGGGGGAGCGAGGCCGGGACGTGACCGTGCGGATGCTCCTCAACCACACCAGCGGGATCGGCGACTACGTTCTGGGCGCCTTCCCCTCCCTCGCCGCCGACTCCACGGCCAGCCTCGACGAAGAACGCTTCCGTTCCATCCGTCCCGAGGAACTGGTGCGGCTCGGTCTGGCGGCACCCGCCACCGGACGGCCCGGCGAGCAGCCCGGGTCGTACTCCAACACCAACTACGTGATAGCCGGGCTGCTCCTGGAGAAGGTCACCGGCCAGAACGCCGGGACGTACATCACCCGCAATGTCATGGACCGGGCCGGGCTGCACGCGACCTCCTACCCGCGCGCCCCGTACATCAAGGGCCCGCACTCCCGGATGTACGAGTCGTTCTACGGCCTGATCGACCCACCTCGTGACTACAGCGTCTACGACATGTCGTGGGCGTCCACCGCGGGTGCGATCGTCTCGACCACCGACGACCTGAACCGCTTCTACCGCGCCCTGCTGACGGGCAAGTTGATCGGACCGGCCGCCCTGGACGAGATGCTGAGCACGGTCCCCGTCGCCGCCGGCGGCATCATCGACTACGGCCTCGGCATCTACGTGATCGACCTGCCCGGCTGCGGCCGCTTCTGGGGCCATGACGGAGCGGTCTTCGGTGCCGGCACGGTCGCGTTGTCCAGCCGCGACGGCAAGCGTCAACTCGCCATGGGCTGGAACCTCATGAAGTACCAGCGCCTCAACGAGGACGGCACGGCGCTGGAGCCGAGCCCGATCGACGACGCCCTCCATGGGCACATCGTTCAGGCGCTCTGCGGGACCCCGGAGTCCCGTGAGGCGGTCGCAAGCGCCCGGCGACTGCTTCCCGAGAGTCTGCCCGGAGCGGACCTCTCTCCCGGTCAGTGGGTTCCCCGCAGCTGAGACCCGGCCCGCCCGGTGCGGACGTACGGGCGAAGCCCTTCCTCGGCGTCCCTCGCGGGGGTGTGCCGGCCGCCACTGGTCCGCACGGCAGAGCCCCCAGGTCTTTGACCTGGGGGCTCTGCCGTGGAGCGGGTGACGAGAATCGAGCTCGCGATCTCAGCTCGGAAGTGATGGCGCTTGCGTGGCTGTATGGCTGCTGACCTGGACGTATCGGTCGATGTATGGCAGCTCTGAGGGTCTGGTGGTATCGCCTGGCCTGGCGCAGGAGGAGACATGCCCGGGTGCCCGTGAACAGGGCGGACTTCACCCGTTCATAGGTGGCTACCCGAGATCAGGTTGCGGATGTTTCGCTTGTTGCGAATAATTCGGATACGACAGTGGAGGGCGTCATGAGGACTGCAACGGGCAAGAAGCTCGAACCGGGCGTGGTCGACGCAAGCGATGCGCAGCGGGCGCTGCGGCGGCTCAACGACTATCTTTCGCGCACAGCCCAGAGTGATGAGGGCATCCAGGTCCGCCTGGAAACGGGAGCCGACGACGAAGCCCTCGTCCTGCCGCGGCCCGTGGCGGAGATGTTCGCATCGATGCTGGCGGCCCTCGCCAGCGGGCAAGGCGTCCAGATCATGCCGGTCGATGCGGAGCTGACGACCCAGCAGGCCGCCGACGTGCTGAACGTCTCCCGTCCGTACTTGATCGGTCTGCTCGAGTCCGGCGAGATTCCGTTCAGGCTCGTGGGGCGTCACCGCCGTGTCCGCTTTGCCGATCTGCGCCAGTACCTGCGCGAGGACGATGCAAGGCGCAAGGACGCAGCCGACGGGCTGATGGAGATGGATCAGGAGCTGGGGCTGCTCTGACATGGCTTTTGTTGCGATCTACGATGCATGCGTCTTGTACCCGAACACGCTGCGTGACTTATTGATCCGTGTCGGTCAGAGAGGGTTCGTCCGTGCCAGATGGACCGACATGATCCTCGATGAGGTGGACCGGAACATCGCGCGGGACTACAACATCGCTCCTGAGGTCTTGGAGCGTCGAAGGTCCCTCATGAACGGGGCCGTACGCGATTGCCTGGTCATGGGCTTCGAGCCTCTCATCGAAGGGCTCAAGCTGCCCGACATGGACGACAGGCACGTGCCTGGCTGCGGCCATTCAGGCGGGCGCCCAAGTGATCGTTACGAACAACCGCAAGGACTTCCCGCCCGACTACCTGGCGAACTGGGGCATCGAACGCAGGACCGCCGATGAGTTCATGATGGATCTCATGGGGCTGGACGATCGCGTCGTCTATGCCTGCGTGCAGGAGATCGCCACCTCTCGACGGCGTCCGCCGCAGACGTTCGATGACGTGTTGGGCCAGCTGGAACGATCAGGTCTTGCCGAGTCCGTGGCCGCTCTACGTCTTGGACCGGGAGCTGTGAACTAGCGAGCTCAAGGAGCGGAGCGGAAGCGATCGGCGTGGGGTTGCTCTGTCGGACTGGTGCCCGGAGGGTTTCCTCTGAGGTCGGTTGTCTGCCGGCCTGGTGGTGGGCGCTGTGGTTCGCGCGGTAATTGAGTGTCGGTGTGGGCCCGACGCCGCCCATACTCGGTCACGTGTTCCTGACGATCAGTACCACCGGCGACCCCGAGCGCCCCGCGACCGACCTGGGCTTTCTGCTGCACAAGCATCCCGGGAAGGCGCAGGCGTTCTCCACCTCCTACGGCACGGCGCACGTCCTCTACCCCGAGGCGGACGCCGAGCGCTGCACGGCGGCGCTGCTGCTGGAGGTGGACGCGGTGACGCTGGTCCGGCGGGGCAGGGGCAAGGGGCGGGGCGGCGCGCCCGACGCCGCGCTCGCGCAGTACGTCAACGACCGCCCGTACGCGGCGTCCTCGCTGCTCGCCGTCGCGCTGAGCGCGGTCTTCTCCAGCGCGATGCGCGGTGTGTGCAAGGCCCGCCCGGAGCTGCCGGGGCAGCCGCTGCCGCTGCGCATCGAGGTACCCGCGCTGCCCGCGCGCGGCGGTTCCGCGCTGGTCGGCCGGCTCTTCGAGCCGCTCGGCTGGACGGTCACGGCCGAGCCGGTGCCCCTGGACACCGAGTTCCCGCAGTGGGGTGACTCGCGGTACGTACGCCTGGTCCTGGAGGCGGACACCCTCACCCTCGCCGAGGCCCTGCGCCACCTCTACGTCCTGCTCCCCGTCCTCGACGACGCCAAGCACTACTGGGTGGCGGCCGACGAGGTGGACAAGCTGCTGCGCGCCGGTGAGGGCTGGCTGCCCGGCCACCCGGAGCAGAAGCTGATCACCAGCCGTTACCTCACCCGGCGCTGGTCGCTGACGCGGGAGGCGATGGAACGGCTCGAGCTGGTGCGGCTGGCCGAGGCGGACGACAGTGAGGTCGAGGAGATCGACAACGCTGTGGGGGAGGACAGCGAGAGCGAGGAGAAGCCGACCCCGCTCGCCGTGCAGCGCCGGGACGCGATCGTCGCCGCGCTGCGCGCGTCCGGGGCGGCCCGGGTGCTCGACCTCGGGTGCGGGCAGGGCCAGTTGGTGCAGGAGCTGTTGCGGAACCCGGCCTTCACCGAGATCGTGGGCCTCGACGTGTCGATGCGGGCGCTCACCATCGCCTCCCGGCGGCTCAAGCTGGACCGCATGGGGGAGCGGCAGGCGGCGCGGGTGAAGCTGATGCAGGGCTCGCTGTCGTACACCGACAAGCGGCTCAAGGGGTACGACGCGGCCGTGCTCAGCGAGGTGATCGAGCACCTCGACCTGCCGAGGCTGCCCGCCCTGGAGTACGCCGTGTTCGGCGCGGCCCGCCCCCGTACGGTCCTCGTGACCACACCGAACGTCGAGTACAACGTGCGCTGGGAGAGCCTGCCCGCCGGGCACGTCCGGCACGGCGACCACCGCTTCGAGTGGACCCGTGAGGAGTTCCGCGGCTGGGCGGCCGGGGTCGCCGAACGGCACGGCTACGAGGTCGAGTTCGTGCCCGTGGGGCCGGACGACCCGGAGGTCGGACCGCCCACCCAGATGGCCGTGTTCGTGACCGTGGACAAGAAGACCGTGGACGAGAAGAAGGAGGCGAAGGCGGCATGAGCAGCGAGACCACTGTCGAAGCCCGAAGCGCCGGGGGCCGGGTTCTGCCCGTCACCGACCTTTCCCTCGTCGTCCTCGTCGGGGCCTCCGGGTCGGGCAAGTCCACCTTCGCCCGCCGGCACTTCAAGCCCACCGAGGTCATCTCCTCCGACTTCTGCCGCGGCCTGGTCGCCGACGACGAGAACGACCAGAGCGCGTCCGGGGACGCCTTCGACGTCCTGCACTACATCGCGGGCAAGCGGCTCGCCGCGGGCCGTCGCACCGTCGTCGACGCCACCAGCGTCCAGCAGGACGCCAGGCGTCAACTGATCGACTTGGCGAAGCAGTACGACGTGCTGCCGATAGCCATCGTGCTCGACGTGCCCGAGGAGGTGTGCGCCGAGCGCAACGCGGCCCGTTCCGACCGCGCGGACATGCCCCGCCGGGTCGTGCAGCGGCACATCCGCGAACTCCGCCGTTCCCTGCGGAGCCTGGAGCGCGAGGGCTTCCGCAAGGTGCACGTCCTGCGCGGTGTCGCCGAGGTCGAGGACGCCACCGTCGTCACCGAGAAGCGGTACAACGACCTCACCCACCTCACCGGGCCCTTCGACATCATCGGCGACGTCCACGGCTGCGCCACCGAACTGGAGGCGCTGCTCGGTGCGTTGGGATACGTCGACGGGGTGCACCCCGAAGGCCGCACTGCGGTGTTCGTCGGTGACCTCGTCGACCGGGGGCCGGACAGTCCGGGTGTGCTGCGGCGGGTGATGTCCATGGTGAAGTCGGGCGACGCGCTGTGCGTGCCCGGCAACCACGAGAACAAGTTCGGCCGGTACCTGAAGGGCCGCAAGGTCCAGCACACCCACGGACTTGCCGAGACCGTCGAGCAGATGGATCGGGAGAGTGAGGAATTCCGGGCTGAGGTGAGGGAGTTCGTCGACGGGCTGGTCAGTCACTACGTCCTCGACGGCGGTCGGCTGGTCGTCTGCCACGCAGGGCTGCCGGAGAAGTACCACGGCCGTACCTCCGGCCGGGTCCGCAGTCACGCCCTGTACGGCGACACCACCGGCGAGACCGACGAGTTCGGCCTGCCCGTGCGCTACCCGTGGGCCGAGGACTACCGGGGGCGGGCCGCCGTCGTCTACGGCCACACCCCGGTCCCCGAGGCGACCTGGCTGAACAACACCATCTGCCTGGACACCGGCGCCGTCTTCGGCGGCAAGCTCACCGCGCTGCGCTGGCCGGAGCGGGAACTGGTCGACGTGCCGGCCGAGCGGGTCTGGTACGAGCCGGTCCGCCCGCTGCGCGCCGAGGCCCCCGGCGGGCAGGACGGCCGTCCGCTGGACCTCGCCGACGTGCACGGCCGCCGGGCCGTGGAGACCCGGCACGCCGGCCGGGTGGCCGTGCGCGAGGAGAACGCCGCCGCCGCGCTGGAGGTCATGAGCCGCTTCGCGATCGACCCGCGGCTGCTGCCCTACCTCCCGCCGACCATGGCCCCCACGGCCACCTCCCGCCTGGACGGCTACCTGGAGCACCCGGTCGAGGCCTTCGCCCAGTACCGGGAGGACGGGGTCGAGCGTGTCGTGTGCGAGGAGAAGCACATGGGGTCGCGGGCGGTCGCCCTGGTCTGCCGGGACGCGGCCGCGGCCGCCCGGCACTTCGGCGTCGAGGACGGCCCGGCCGGATCGCTCTACACCCGTACCGGCCGCCCGTTCTTCGACGACGCCGCGGTCACCGAGGAGATCCTCGGACGGCTGCGCACGGCGATCACCGGGGCCGGGCTCTGGGACGCGCTCGAGACGGAGTGGCTGCTGCTGGACGCCGAGTTGATGCCGTGGTCGCTGAAGGCGGCCGGGCTGCTGCGCTCGCAGTACGCCGCCGTGGGCGCCGCCTCCGGCACGGTGTTCCCGGGTGCGCTGGCGGCCCTGGAGAAGGCCGCCGCCCGGGGCGTGGAGGTGAAGGAGCTCCTGGACCGCCAGCGTGAACGCGCTGACGACGCCGCCGCGTTCACCGACGCCTACCGCCGCTACTGCTGGCCCACCGAGGGACTGGACGGCGTGCGCCTCGCCCCGTTCCAGATCCTCGCCGTCCAGGGCCGCAGCCTCGCCGCGCTGCCGCACGACGAGCAGCTCGCCCTGCTCGACCGCATGGTCGAACACGACGCCACCGGCCTGCTGCGGACCACCCGCCGCCTGTACGTGGACCCCGCTGACCCGGAGTCGGTGCGGGCGGGCGTCGACTGGTGGCTGGAGATGACCGGACGCGGCGGCGAGGGCATGGTCGTCAAGCCGGTCGGCGCCCTGGTCCGCGATCCGAAGGGCCGCCTGGTGCAGCCCGGGATCAAGTGCCGGGGCCGCGAGTACCTGCGGATCATCTACGGTCCCGAGTACACGCGCCCCGAGAACCTGGCCCGGCTGCGCGGCCGGTCCCTGGGCCACAAGCGGTCCCTGGCCGTCCGCGAGTACGCGCTCGGCCTGGAGGCCCTGGACCGGCTCGCCGAGGGGGAGCCGCTGTGGCGGGTGCACGAGGCGGTCTTCGGCGTCCTGGCACTGGAGTCGGAGCCGGTCGACCCAAGGTTGTAGGGGTCCCCTGCCGTACTCCTCGCCGTCGGCCGGGGGCCCGCCACCCAGCGGGTCCCCGGTCCGCTTCCGGTCCGCTCGGACCGCCGCGCACCGGCCGGCCGGAGGCCGATTTTCGTCCCGTCCGCGCAGGGGTGAACCTTCGCACAGGCGGTCAGGATGGATACATGACCTACCACGTCGACTCCGAGGCCGGACGGCTGCGCCGCGTCATCCTGCACCGGCCCGATCTCGAGCTCAAAAGGCTCACCCCCAGCAACAAGGACGCCCTGCTCTTCGACGACGTGCTCTGGGTGCGCCGGGCGCGCGCCGAGCACGACGGGTTCGCCGACGTCCTGCGCGACCGGGGGGTCACCGTCCACCTCTTCGGTGATCTGCTCGCCTCGACGCTGGACGTCCCGGCGGCCCGCGAGCTCGTCCTGGACCGTGTCTTCGACGAGAAGGAGTACGGCCCGCTGGCCACCGACCACCTCCGCGCGGCGTTCGAGCCGCTGCCCGCGGCCGAGCTCACCGAGGCGCTGGTCGGCGGGATGACCAAGCGGGAGTTCCTGGACGTCCACCCCGAACCGACGTCCGTGCGCTTCCACGCCATGGAACTCGACGACTTCCTGCTCCGCCCGCTGCCCAACCACCTCTTCACCCGGGACACCTCCGCCTGGATCTACGACGGCGTCTCCATCAACGCCATGCGGTGGCCCGCCCGGCAGCGCGAGACCGTGCACTTCGAGGCGATCTACCGGCACCACCCGCTGTTCCGCGGGGAGGACTTCCACGTCTGGTCCGAGGGGCAGGCCGACTACCCGTCCACCATCGAGGGCGGGGACGTCCTGGTCATCGGCAACGGCGCGGTGCTGATCGGCATGAGCGAGCGGACCACCCCGCAGGCCGTGGAGATGCTCGCGCACAAGCTGTTCGCCGCCGGTTCCGCCGAGACCATCGTCGCCCTCGACATGCCGAAGAGGCGCGCCGTCATGCACCTGGACACGGTGATGACGATGATCGACGGCGACACCTTCACCCAGTACGCCGGCCTCGGCATGCTCCGTTCGTACACCATCGAACCCGGTGCCGGGGACAAGGAGCTCAAGGTCACCGACCATCCGCCGGAGCACATGCACCGGGCCATCGCCGCCGCGCTCGGGCTCAGCGAGATCCGGGTGTTGACCGCGACCCAGGACGTCCACGCGGCCGAGCGCGAGCAGTGGGACGACGGCTGCAACGTCCTGGCCGTGGAGCCGGGCGTGGTCGTCGCCTACGAGCGCAACGCCACCACCAACACGCACCTGCGCAAGCAGGGCATCGAGGTGATCGAGATCCCCGGCAGCGAACTCGGCCGGGGGAGGGGCGGACCGCGCTGCATGAGCTGTCCGGTCGAGCGGGACGCGGTGCAGGGGTAGGGGGCAGGGATGCCGACAGGTGTTTGCATATAAATTCTGAGATTCGTATAGAGTTCCAGATGTCCCCTGTACCTGCATCTCTGGAGCGCCCCATGGCGACAGTCCCGACCGCCCTCGCCGGCCGCCACTTCCTCAAGGAGGTGGACTTCACCGCGCAGGAGTTCCTCGGCCTGCTCGACCTGGCCGCGGAGCTGAAGGCCGCCAAGAAGGCCGGGACCGAGACCCGGTACCTCCGGGGCAGGAACATCGCGCTGATCTTCGAGAAGGCCTCGACGCGCACCCGCTGCGCCTTCGAGGTGGCCGCCGCCGACCAGGGCGCCTCCACGACGTACATCGACCCGAGCGGCTCGCACATCGGCAAGAAGGAGTCCGCGAAGGACACCGCGCGGGTGCTCGGCCGGATGTTCGACGCGATCGAGTTCCGGGGCGACGCGCAGTCCACCGTGGAGACCCTCGCCGAGCACGCGGGCGTGCCCGTCTACAACGGCCTGACCGACGACTGGCACCCCACCCAGATGCTCGCCGACGTGCTCACCATGACCGAGCACGGCGGCGGGAAGCCGGTCACGGAGATCTCCTTCGCCTACCTCGGCGACGCTCGCTTCAACATGGGCAACTCCTACCTCGTCACCGCGGCCCTGCTGGGCATGGACGTGCGGATCGTCGCCCCGAAGACGTACTGGCCCGCCCAGGAGGTCGTCGACCGGGCGCGGGCGCTCGCGGAGTCCAGCGGGGCCCGGATCACGCTCACCGAGGAGATCGCCGAGGGGGTCGCGGGCGTCGACTTCGTCGCCACCGACGTCTGGGTCTCCATGGGGGAGCCCCAGGAGGTCTGGGACGAGCGGATCGCCGCCCTCGCGCCGTACGCGGTGACCATGGACGTGCTCCGGGCCACCGGCAACCCCGGCGTCCGCTTCCTGCACTGCCTGCCGGCCTTCCACGACCTGGGCACCCTGGTCGGGCGCGAGGTGCACGAGAAGCACGGGCTGGAGTCGCTGGAGGTGACCGACGAGGTGTTCGAGTCGGAGCACTCGGTCGTCTTCGACGAGGCGGAGAACCGGATGCACACGATCAAGGCGGTCCTGGTGGCGACCCTGGCCTGAGGCCGGGACGGGCCGGCGCCGGCGTTCTCGGGCGGTCCGGCGCCGATTCAGGCGGGCCGGCGCTGGCGCGGCACCGCCGACAGCCGGAACCACACCGCCTTGCCGGTCTCGGTGAGGCGGTGGCCGCACGACGAGCTCAGGGCGCGGATCAGCAGCAGCCCCCGACCGTGCTCCTGCCAGGGGTCCGGAGCCTCGAGGGTGGGGCGGGTCAGGTCGCCGGGCGGGGCCGGGTCGCCGTCGTGCACCTCGACCTGGCAGCCGGTCGGCAACAGCTCCACCACCAGCTCGATCGGCGTGTTCCCGGAGGTGTGCTCCACCGCGTTGGCCACCAGCTCGGCGGTGAGCAGCTCCGCCGTGTCGCTGTCCGCGGCGTGCCGCCGTTCGGCCAGCGCCGTACGGACCAGAGCACGGGCGACGGGCACGGCCGCGGTGGTGTGCGGCAGTGCGACGCGCCAGGAGGGGGAGGTCAGGGATTCGTGCACGTGGGTCCGATCGGGGAGAGCAGGCAGGCGGTCCTGCTTTCAATCACTCAATCGTACGGGGCGCCCTCCGGACCCTTTCAGGGGCACCCGGATCCATCTGTCGCGCACTCGTGACGACAGTCAGAGATGGATGATAGCTTCGCGGGGTAGAGCTCAGTGAGCAGGGCAGCAGCCGCAGGGCGACACCGCGCGGCGCGCCCGCCCGAGGAGGCCGCCCTCATGAGTCCCTTCACCGGCTCCGCCGCCCGCACCCCCCGCTGGGAGCATCTGCGCGTCGACCTCGCCGACGGCGTCGCCACCGTCACCCTCGCCCGCCCCGACAAGCTCAACGCGCTCACCTTCGGCGCCTACGCCGACCTGCGCGACCTGCTCGCCGAGCTGTCCCGGGAGCGGGCGGTGCGGGCCCTGGTGCTGGCCGGGGAGGGGCGCGGCTTCTGCTCCGGCGGCGACGTCGACGAGATCATCGGCGCGACCCTCGGCATGGACACCGCCCAGCTCCTCGACTTCAACCGGATGACCGGGCAGACCGTACGGGCGATCCGGGAGTGCCCGTTCCCGGTGATCGCCGCGGTGCACGGGGTCGCGGCGGGCGCGGGGGCCGTGCTCGCCCTGGCGGCGGACTTCCGGGTCGCCGACCCCACCGCCCGCTTCGCCTTCCTCTTCACCCGGGTCGGCCTGTCCGGCGGTGACATGGGCGCCGCCTATCTGCTGCCCCGGGTGGTCGGCCTCGGCCACGCCACCCGGCTGCTGATGCTCGGCGAACCGGTCCGGGCGCCCGAGGCCGAGCGGATCGGCCTGATCAGCCTCCTCGCCGACGACGGCGGGGCCGGCGAGGCCGCCCAGGCGCTAGCCCACCGCCTGGCCGACGGCCCGGCGCTGGCGTACGCCCAGACCAAGGCGCTGCTCACGGCCGAACTGGACATGCCCCTGGCCGCCGCCGTCGAGCTGGACGCCGCCACCCAGGCCCTGCTCATGAACGGCGAGGACTACGCCGAGTTCCACGCGGCCTTCACCGAGAAGCGCTCCCCGAAATGGCGGGGACGGTAGCCGTGACGGGCCCCACGGCCGGGACGGACCCCGCAGCCGTGCCCGGCCCCCGCGCCCGGAGGGTCGCGGTGATCGGGGGAGGGCCCGGCGGCCTGTACGCGGCGGCGCTGCTCAAACGCCTCGACCCCGCGCGCGAGGTCACCGTCTGGGAGCGCAACGCCCCCGACGACACCTTCGGCTTCGGCGTCGTCCTGTCCGACGAGACCCTCGGCGGCATCGAGCACGCCGACCCGGTGGTCCACGCGGCGCTCCGGTCGGACTTCGTCCGCTGGGACGACATCGACATCGTCCACCGCGGGGTGCGCCACACCTCCGGCGGCCACGGCTTCGCCGCCCTCGGCCGGCGCCGGCTGCTGGAGATCCTGCACGAGCGCTGCCGCTCCCTCGGCGTCGACCTGCGCTTTCGCGCCGAGGCGCCGGACCCCGCGCACCTGGCCCGGACGTACGACCTGGTGGTGGCCGCCGACGGGGTGCACAGCGGCACCCGCGCCGCCTTCGCGGACGTCTTCCGCCCCCGGATCACCGAGCACCGCTGCCGCTACATCTGGCTGGCCGCGGACTTCGCCTTCGACGCCTTCCGCTTCGAGATCGCCGAGACCCCGCACGGCGTGATGCAACTGCACGGCTACCCCTTCTCCGCCGGCGCCTCCACGGTGATCGTCGAGATGCGCGAGGAGGTGTGGCGGGCCGCCGGGTTCGGTGAACTCGACGAGGAGCAGTCGATCGAGCGCTGCGCCAAGATCTTCGCCGACGCCCTCGGCGGCCGTCCGCTGCGGTCCAACAAGTCCACGTGGACGACCTTCCGCACGGTCGTCAACGACCGCTGGTCGCACGGCAACGTCGTGCTGCTCGGCGACGCCGCCCACACCGCCCACTTCTCCATCGGCTCCGGCACCAAGCTCGCCGTCGAGGACGCCCTGGCCCTGGCCGCCTGTCTACGCGAACACCCCACGCTGCACGCCGCGTTGCACGCGTACGAGACGGAACGGCGGCCCGTGGTCACCTCCACCCAGCGGGCGGCGCGGGCCAGCCTGGAGTGGTTCGAGGACCTGGAGCTGTACCTCGCGGAGCCGCCCCGGCAGTTCGCCTTCAACCTGCTCACCCGCAGCCGCCGGGTCACCCACGACAACCTGCGCCTGCGTGACGCCCGCTTCACCGGGGCCGTGGAGCGCGAGTTCGGCTGCCCGCCCGGCACGCCCCCGATGTTCACCCCGCTGCGACTGCGCGAACTGACCCTGCGCAACCGGGTCGTCGTCTCCCCCATGGACATGTACTCGGCCGCCGACGGCGTCCCCGGCGACTTCCACCTCGTCCATCTGGGCGCCCGTGCGCTGGGCGGAGCCGGGCTGGTCATGACGGAGATGGTGTGCGTGAGCGCCGAGGGACGCATCACGCCCGGCTGCGCCGGTCTCTACACCGACGGTCAGGCCGCGGCATGGCGGCGGATCACCGACTTCGCGCACACCGCGGCGCCCGGCACCGCGATCGGCGTGCAGCTCGGCCACAGCGGCCGCAAGGGCTCGACCAAGCTGATGTGGGAGGGCATGGACGAGCCGCTGGACACCGGCAACTGGCCCCTCGTCGCCGCCTCCCCCCTGCCCTACCGGCCGGACAGCCAGACCCCGCACGAACTGACCGTCGCCCAACTCGACGACATTCGCGATCAGTTCACCTCGGCGGCCGAACGGGCCGCGCACGCCGGGTTCGACCTGCTCGAACTGCACTGCGCCCACGGCTATCTGCTCTCCGGCTTCCTCTCCCCGCTGACCAACCACCGCACCGACGCCTACGGCGGCCCGCTCGAGCACCGGCTCCGCTTCCCGCTGGAGGTCTTCGACGCCGTCCGCGCGGTGTGGCCGGCGGAGCGGCCCGTGACCGTCCGCCTCTCCGCCACCGACTGGGCCGACGGCGGCACCACGGCCGAGGACGCCGTCGCCATCGCCCGTGCCTTCGCCGCGCACGGCGCCGACGCGATCGACGTGTCCACCGGGCAGGTGGTGTCCGACGAGAAGCCGGAGTTCGGCCGTTCCTACCAGACGCCGTTCGCCGACCGCATCCGCCACCGCGCCGGTGTCCCGGTGATCGCCGTCGGCGCGATCTCCTCCTGGGACGACGTCAACTCGCTGATCCTGGCCGGGCGTGCGGACCTGTGCGCGCTGGCCCGCCCCCACCTCTACGACCCGCACTGGACCCTGCACGCGGCGGCCGAGCAGGGCTACGAGGGGGAGGGCGTCGCCTGGCCCGCGCCCTACCTGGCCGGCCGCCGGCCCCCGCGGACCGGCCGCACGGACGCCCCCCGGCCCCGGCTGACCCTGGGCGGCTGAGGAGACGGGGCCGGCCTGCGGGGTCACAGTCCGGCGAAGTCGGCCCCCGCGTCCCGCAGGCGCTCGTGCAGTCCCCGGAAGACGCTCGCCGACCGGGCTCCCGGCCAGTCGGCGGGCAGCAGGCCGGCGGGCAGGCCCGGGTCGGTGTAGGGGAGGTGGCGCCAGGAGTCGAGGGCGAGGAGGTAGTCGCGGTAGGCCTCCTCGGGCGGGGTGTCCGCACGCCCCCGCCAGGCGTCCAGCACCCGCGCGTGGCGCTCCAGGAACGCCTCGTGCTCCTTCGCGATCCCCTCGAGGTCCCACCAGCGGGCGACCGCCTCGGCGGTGGGCGCGTAACCGAGGTGCTCACCGCGGAAGAAGTCGACGTAACCGTCCAGCCGCAGCCGCTGGAGGGTGTGCCGGGTCTCCTCGTACAGCCGGGCGGGCGCGATCCACACACCGGGCGCGGCGGTGCCGAAACCGAGGCCGGACAGACGGGAGCGCAGCAGGTGCCGCTTCTGGCGCTCGGACTCCGGCACGGAGAACACCGCGAGCACCCAGCCCTCGTCGCCGGGGGCGGCGGTCGCGTAGATGCGGCGGTCGCCGTCCTCCAGCAACTGGCGCGCGTCCGGTGACAGTTCGTAGCCGGCCGCGCCCTGCGCGGTGCGGGCCGGGAGGAGCAGCCCGCGCCGCTTGAGCCGGGACACCGAGGACCGCACGGAGGGGGCGTCGACGCCGACCGCGGCCAGCAGCCGGATCAGCTCGGCGACGGGTACGGGGCCCGGCACGAAGCGGCCGTAGGCGCCGTAGAGCGTGACGATGAGAGACCTCGGAGCGGGCTGCGCGGACTGGTCGGACACGTTGATCATCTTAGGTCGTCCTGATCTACCCGGGCTCCCGGCACCGGTGTCATCCCTGGTCAGCTCCCGTTCTGGCGGCGGCGCGCAGGCGGAACCGCTGGAGTTTGCCGGTCGCGGTGCGCGGCAGCGCGTCCAGGAAGACGATCTCGCGCGGGCACTTGTACGGCGCGAGCTCCGACTTCACGAAGGCGCGCAGGGCCTCCGCGTCCCGCTCGGCGCCCTCCCTGAGGACCGCGTACGCCACCACGACCTGGCCGCGCCTCTCGTCGGGCCGCCCGACCACCGCCGCCTCCAGGACGTCCGCGTGGCGCAGCAGGGCGTCCTCGACCTCGGGGCCCGCGATGTTGTACCCGGCCGAGACGATCATGTCGTCGGCGCGGGCGACATAGCGGAAGTAGCCGTCGGGCTCGCGGACATAGGTGTCGCCGGTGACGTTCCAGCCGCCGCGCACGTACTCCCGCTGGCGCGGATCGGCGAGGTAGCGGCAGCCGACGGGCCCGCACACCGCGAGCAGCCCCGGCTCGCCGTCGGGCACGGGAACGCCGTGGGCGTCCTGCACGCGCGCCCGCCATCCGGGGACCGGGACTCCCGTGGTCCCGGGTCTGATCCGTTCGTCGGCGGCGGAGATGAAGATGTGCAGCAGTTCGGTGGCGCCGATGCCGTTGATGACCCGCAGCCCGGTGCGCTCGTGCCAGGCCCGCCAGGTCGCCGCCGGCAGGTTCTCGCCCGCCGAGACGCAGCGCCGCAGCGACGAGATGTCGGGTCCGCCGCGACCGTCGTGTCCGCCGCGACCGTCGTGTCCGCCGTGCCCGTCGAGGGTGTCGAGCATCGCCCGGTAGGCGGTGGGCGCGGTGAACAGCACCGACACCCGGTGCTCGGCGATCGCGGTCAACAGCTGTGCGGGACGGGCCTGTTCGAGCAGCAGCGCGCTGGCGCCCGCCCGCAGCGGGAAGACCACGAGACCGCCCAGGCCGAAGGTGAAGCCGAGCGGCGGACTGCCGGCGAACACGTCGTCCGCCTCCGGCCGCAGGACGTGCCGGGAGAAGGTGTCCGCGATCGCGAGCACGTCCCGGTGGAAGTGCATACAGCCCTTGGGGCGGCCGGTGGTGCCCGAGGTGAAGGCGATCAGCGCCACGTCGTCCGCCGCGGTGTCCACGGCCTCGTACGGCGTGCCGGGCGCCGGACGGTTCAGCAGGTCGTCCGGGGCGTCACCGCCGTACGGGGTGATCCGCAGGCCCGGGACCTCCGCCTTGGCGAGGTCGTCGACGGACCGGACGTCGCACAGCGCGTGCCGTACGGCGGCGATCTCGCAGACGGTGCTCAGCTCGTGCGGACGCTGCTGGGCCAGAACGGTGACGGCGACCGCGCCCGCCTTGAGCACCGCCAGCCAGCAGGCGGCCAGCCAGGGCGTGGTGGGGCCGCGCAGCAGCACCCGGTTGCCGGGGACGATGCCGAGCTCGCCGGTGAGGACGTGCGCGAGCCGGTCCACACGGGCGCGCAGCTCGCCGTACGTCCACACGCCGCCGTCGGGGGTGCGGAACGCCGGGCGGCCGTCCGGCGGGCCGTGCAGCAGCTCGGCGGCGCAGTTCAGCCGTTCGGGGTAGTCCAGCTCCGGCAGGTCGAAGCGGAGTTCGGGCCACTGGCCGGGTGGCGGGAGGTGGTCGCGGGCGAAGGTGTCGAGGTGCCCGGTGGGGTGCGGGTGCCCGGTGGGGTGCGGGTGCCCGGTGGCCCGTGGATTCATGACGGTTCGCCCCCTCGGTGTGGTGGGCTCGCCTCAGGAGCGTATCGCGTTGATGACGACAGTCAACGGTTCGCGATAGCCTGGCGGGGTCCACTCGGACGCGCCTCCGGACGGGCCTCGTCGGGCGCGGGGAGGGAAGGGACCGGCGATGACCGCATTCTCGCTCGAACCGGAACAACTCGCCTGGTGCGAACGGCTGCGCGCGCTGGCCGCCGAGCGTCTGCGCCCGCTCGCCGAGAAGGGCGAACCGGGCCGGGTCAACCGGCCCCTCGTCGCCGAACTCGGCGCCCTCGGCCTGCTGCCCCGCCTGTTCACCTCCGGCGCGCTCGACCTGTGCCTGATGCGCGAGTCCCTGGCCCACGGCTGCACCGAGGCGGAGACCGCCCTCGCGCTCCAGGGCCTGGGCGCCCACCCCGTGCACACCCACGGCGCCGAGGAGTTGCGGGCCCGCTGGCTGCCCCGGGTGGCGGACGGCACGGCGGTCACGGCGTTCGCGCTCAGCGAGCCGGCAGCCGGCTCGGACGCGGCGGCGCTCTCCCTGGCCGCCGACCCGGACGGCCCCGGCCGCTGGCGGCTCACCGGCGAGAAACGCTGGATCTCCAACGCGCCCGAGGCCGACTTCTACACCGTCTTCGCCCGCACCACCCCCGGCGCCGGCGCCCGCGGCGTGACCGCCTTCCTGGTGCCCGCCGACCGCCCGGGCCTCACCGGCACCGCCCTCGACATGCTCTCCCCGCACCCCGTCGGAGCCCTCACCCTCGACGCCGTACCGGTGAGCGCCGACGACCTGCTCGGCGAGGTGGACCGCGGCTTCCGGGTCGCCATGGGCACCCTCAACCTGTTCCGGCCCAGCGTCGGCGCGTTCGCGGTCGGCATGGCGCGGGCGGCGCTGGACGCCACCCTCGAACACACCGCCGACCGCGAGGCGTTCGGCGGCCGGTTGAGCGAGCTGCAGGCGGTGTCCCACCAGGTCGCCGAGATGGCCCTGCGCACGGAGTCGGCCCGCCTGATGGTGTACGCGGCCGCCGCGGCGTACGACGCGGGCGCCCCCGACGTCCCCCGCCGCGCCGCCATGGCCAAGCTGCTGGCCACCGAGACCGCGCAGTACGTCGTCGACCGGGCCGTCCAACTGCACGGCGCGCGGGCCCTGCAACGCGGGCACCTGCTCGAACACCTCTACCGGGAGGTCCGCGCACCCCGCGTCTACGAGGGGGCCAGCGAGGTCCAACGGGACATCATCGCCAAGGAGTTGTACAAGAGCCTGGAGGGCCGATGACCACCGAGCGCGTCAACCCGCCCGACCTGTGTCCCCCGGCAGGCTTCTCGCACGCCGTCGTCGCCACCGGCTCCCGGGCGGTGTTCCTGGCCGGCCAGACCGCCCTCGACGGCGACGGAAAGGTCGTCGGCGACACCCTGCCCGAGCAGTTCACCCGGGCCCTCGCCAACCTCCTCACCGCCCTGCGCGCCGCCGGCGGCGCCCCGGCCGACCTGGCCCGCGTCACCGTCTACGCCACCGACGTCGCCGCGTACCGCGCCCACGCCCGCGAGCTCGGCCGCGTCTGGCGGCGACTGGCCGGCGCCCACTACCCCGCGATGGCGGTGGTCGAGGTCGCCCGCCTGTGGGACGAGCAGGCGATGGTGGAACTCGACGGCTTCGCCCTGCTGCCCTGACCTCCTGCGGCCCTGAGCCCCTGCCGCCCCCGACCTCGCGGTGCGGCGGCCGGTCCCTCCGATGGCCGGTGCCGACTCGCCACCGAAGGGGGTAAGGATCACCGTTGCCGGCCCGCTCTGCGGGTCCGGGTGGTCGCCCCCGTTCCCCACCTCCGGGAGGTTCCCCGTGTCCGTACCCCCTGCGCCCGTGTCCGCGCGTTCCCTCCTCGCCGGCGCTGCGGTCGGCGGGGCGCTGCTGCTCGGCGCCGTCGTGGCCGCACCGCCGGCGGTGTCCGCCGTCGCTCCCCAGGAGACCGTGACGGTGGACTCCGAGGGGCGGATCGCCGCCGACGGCAGCCTCACCCTCTCCGGCACGTACCGCTGTCTGGACGCCACCGGGCCGGTCTTCGTCGGCTCCTCCGTCCGCCAGGAACCCGCCACCACGCAGTACTCCGTCAGCGGCACCCGGGCGGTGTGCGACGGTGAGACACACCGCTGGGAGAACACCGGACGCGTCCCCTCCGGCGCCCTGAAGGCCGGTGCCGCCGACGTCGAGGCCACCCTCATCGAGCTGAGGTCCTCCGACGGCCTGCTGCTGCCGGACTTCCACGCGGTCGAGCGGCAGACCGTCGAGCTGGTCCAGGACTGAGCGGGCGGCTCCCACCCGCCGTGCTGCCGGGACCCGGAAGGCCACCGGCGCCGTTTCTGCCGCGGGCCTGCCTGGTCCCGGGCGCGGGCGGCCCGGCATCGTGGCGGCATGGTCTCACTCAGCCACACGGTGGTGCTCGCCCCTGTTCCGCGCGACTGGTTCGCCGACGTCCTCGCCGTCCTGGTGGACTCGGCGGAGAGCAGCCGCGTGGAGGCGGGGCGGGTACTGCTGCCGGACGGCCGCGTGCTGCCGGACGTACGGCTGACCGGGGGGCGTCATCTCCGGCCCGGCGCGGTGTACGACGCGGTGCTCCACGAGCCCGGGCCCGAGCACGGGGACAGGCCCGAGCCCGCGGAGGAAAAACGGACACCGGGGGACCCCGGCGACTCGGTTCGGGTCACCGTGCGGGAGTGGAACCGGCGCCGTGGGCTGCGGCTGGGGATCGACGTGTCCGGGGCGGACGCCGTCCTGGTGGGGGAGGGGACCCTGCGCAGCCCGGACCGGCCGCGCGAGGCCGAGATCGGGGGGAGGGCACGGATCGACGGCGTGTGGTCCGCGCTGTCCCGGCCGACGGGCCGGGCCCGACTGCGGCTCGACGACTGGTGGACCGCCACGGACACCGGACGGGCCCCGCGCTCCGCACCGCTGCGGGCCCGGCTGGAGTGCGGCGCGGCGCGGGCGGACCTGCGGGCGGTACCGCGGCCGGACCCCGTCGAGGACGGATGGGAGGTGACGGTCACCGTGCGCGTACGAGGCCGCCGCCTGTTCCGCCCGGTGGCGGCCCTCGCCCTCGCTCTGGGCCGGCGACGACTGCAACGGGCCCTGACCGACGCCCTGGAGGACCTGGCGAGGCACTGGAACACCGAGGTGCCCCGGCTCACGGCGATGGACCGCGACGACATCCGCCGGGAGATCCTGCCCACCGCCTGAGACGGGCCGACCCCACGGGAATCAAAGGTCGTTGGCCGGCCAGGCCAGCAGGCGGGCGCCGATGACCGCCGTCTGGAGCATGTAACGGTGCGCCGGATCCGACGGGTCGGCGCCGGTGAGCTTGTGGATGCGTTCCAGACGGTACGTCAGCGCCCGCACGCTCAGCGAGAGTCGGCGGGCCGCCTCCGCCGCGACACAGCCGGAGTCGAAGTACGAGGTGAGCGTGTCGAGGAGAGGCCCGGCGCCGCCCCGGGCCGTGGTGAGCGGACCGAGGGTGTTGTGGACCAGATCGGCCATCGCCTGCCGGTCGCGGGCCAGGACGGGGTAGACGAGCAGATCGGCGGCGCGCAGCAACGGCTCGTCGAGCCCCAGCCGTTCGGCTATCTCCAGGGTGCGCAGGGCCTCCTCGTAGGAGTGGACGACACCGCCGGGCCCGGACCGCGGGCGGCCGATGGCGACCTGGCCGCCGTCGGTCGCGGCGTGCGCCTGCTTGGCGAAGTGGGTGAGCACCTCGCCGTGGTGGCCCGGCGCGACGCACAGCAGCCGCCCGTCCTTGGTGGTGAGCAGGATGCTGCGGTCACCGAACCGGGCGACGAGGGCCTGCTCCACCCGCCGCGGCACGGCGTCCCCCTCGTCGTAGGCGACGGGACCCCGGGCGACGGCGACCGCGTGCTCCTGGGACAGCCGCAGCCCGAAGCGGTCCGCGCGTTCGGCGAGGCGGCCCAGGTCGCTGCGCCCGTGGAGCAGGTCGTCGATGAACTCCCGCCGGGCCGCCTCCTCCCGACGGACCGCCAGCCGCTGCGCCCGCTCGTAGCCCTCGGCGAAGGCGTCCACGGCCTGCTGGACGGCGGAGAGCGCCGCCTCGGCCGAGTCGGTGTGGCCGCGCGGCCAGGCGTCGCGTGCGGCGGTCAGATGGGTACGCACCAGGGCACGCAGTCCGAAGCCCGCCTCCGCGGCGCGTTCCCCCAGTGCTTTCCGGGAGGCCAGCTCGTCCCGGGAGAGGCGCCGGCCGGTGGCCGCGACCTCCTCCAGGAGCTGGGCATAACCTTCGAGATACTCCTCCGGAATCTCCCGCTCTGCCACATCGCCCCTTCGATTTTGACGCACCCTTGACGCCGTCTTGACGTGTCGTTGATGCCCTACCCGGCATGAAGACCCTAGTGAACATTGCCGGGTTCCGGCAATGCGCGGATGGATCAGCAGCGGGCAACATGGTCCGCGGGGAGCACCGCGGATGGTTCCGGTGCCCGGCACCGGCAGGTGTCGGGCACCGAACCCGAGGAGGTCGGTGCTGCCGCCGGGACGAGCCGCGAACGGGAAGAGGGGGGAAGGGAATGCACATGGTCGCAGAGGCCGCCACGGGCCTGCCCACCCTCCTGTTCACCGCGGCTCTCGTGGTGGCGGCCTGCTTCTGGCTGCTGGTGGCCGTGGGCGCCACCACTCCCCACGCCTTCGACTCGGACGCGGATCTCGAGGCCTGGGGGATGGGCGGGGTGCCGGTCGCTCTCGCGCTCTCCCTGCTGGCCCTGTTCACCTGGCTGCTGGCCACCGGCGCGACCGTGCTGCTGGCCGTCCACGTCCCCGACGGGTCCGCCGCGAGGTCGCTGCGCCTGCCGGTCGTGTTCGCCGCGTTGCTCGCCGCCTGGCGGCTGACCCGCTTCTTCGTGCGCCCGCTGCACCGGATGCTGCCCGACGAACCCGAGCCGTCCCGGTAGTTCCGCGGGCTCGGAGGGAACCGGGGCGGTGCACCGCACGTGTCTCGTGGCGGAGCCGCCCCACGGCTCCCGCGCAGGCCGCGCGTGCCGCACGACCACGCCGTACCACCACGCCGTGCGAGCTCTCCGAGTCCGTCGAGTTCGCTGAGTTCGCCGACTTTTCCGAGCCGAGCAGAGCCGAGCCGTACCGAGCCGCATCGGGAAAGGCTCCGCCCGCTCCCCTTCCCGACGCCCCGCGTCGACCTGTCACTTCGCTTCTGTCCGTCACAAAGCCCTGAAGGACGTGTCCCATGGATGCTGCCACCGTGGGTGTCGCCGTGCTCGCCGGCGTCTGCCTGCTCCTCGTGTTCGCCGCCCTGTTCGTCATGACCAAGCTGTTCCGCAAGGTGGAGCAGGGCAAGGCGCTCATCGTCTCCAAGATGCGCAAGGTCGACGTGACCTTCACCGGGCAGGTCGTGCTGCCGGTGCTGCACAAGGCCGAGGTGATGGACATCTCGGTGAAGACCATCGAGATCACCCGGGCCGGCAAGGAAGGCCTGATCTGCCAGGACAACATCCGCGCCGACATCCGCATCACGTTCTTCGTCAAGGTCAACAAGACCGTGCAGGACGTCGTCAAGGTCGCCCAGGCGGTCGGCACCGCACGGGCCAGCGACCGCGACACCCTGCAGGAGCTGTTCCACGCGAAGTTCTCCGAGGCGCTGAAGACCGTCGGCAAGCAGCTGGACTTCACCGACCTCTACACCAAGCGTGAGGAGCTGCGGTACCGGATCATCGAGGTCATCGGCGTCGACCTCAACGGCTACCACCTCGAGGACGCGGCGATCGACTACCTGGAGCAGACGCCGCTGTCCCAGCTCGACCCGGGCAACGTGCTCGACGCGCAGGGCATCCGCAAGATCACCGAGCTGACGGCCATCGAGCACGTCCGCACCAACGAGGCCCAGCGCGGCGAGGAGAAGGAGATCACCCGGCAGAACGTCGACGCCCGGGAGGCGATCCTGGAGCTGGAGCGCCGCCAGGCCGACGCGGAGATCAAGCAGCGCCGGGAGATCGAGACCGTACGGGCCCGTGAGGAGGCCGAGACGGCGCGGGTGGTGGAGGAGGAGCGGCTGCGTGCGCAGAGCGCCTTCCTGCGCACCGAGGAGCAGCTCGGCGTGCAGCGCGAGAACCAGGCCCGTGAGGTCGCCGTCGCCGCCAAGAACCGCGAGCGGGTCATCGCGGTGGAGAGCGAGCGCATCGAGAAGGACCGGATGCTGGAGGTCATCGCCCGCGAGCGGGAGACCTCGCTGACCCGGATCGCCGCCGACAAGGAGGTCGAGGCGGAGAAGCGGGAGATCGCCGAGGTCGTCCGGGAGCGGGTCGCGGTGGACCGTACGGTCGCCGAGCAGGAGGAGTCGATCCTGAAGCTGCGGGCCGTGGAGGAGGCGGAGCGGCAGCGCCAGGCCGTGATCATCGCCGCCGAGGCCGAGGCGCAGGAGAAGCTGGTCAAGGACATCAAGGCCGCCGAGGCCGCCGAGCAGGCCGCCACGCACCGCGCCGCCGAGGAACTGACCCTGGCCGAGGCCCGGTTGAAGACCGCCGACCTGGACGCACAGGCGAAGCTGCGGATGGCCGAGGCCGTCCAGGCGGAGGCCGCCGCCGAGGGGCTCGCCGCCGTGCAGGTCCGCGACAAGGAGGCCGAGGTCATCGAGAAGGCCGGCCGTGCCGAGGCCGAGGCGGCCGAGGCCCGGATGCGTGCCGAGGCCGAGGGCGCACGGGCCAGGGCGCTCGCGGAGGCGGAGGCCATCAGCGGCAAGCTCAGGGCGGAGGCGGCCGGCCTCACCGAGAAGGCGGCGGCGATGGCCGCCCTCGACGAGGCGTCCCGCGGTCACGAGGAGTACCGGCTGCGGCTGGAGGCGGAGAAGGACATACGGCTCGCCGGCCTGGACGTGCAGCGGCAGGTCGCCGAGGCGCAGGCCACGGTCCTCGCGACCGGTCTGGAGAGCGCCGACATCAACATCGTCGGCGGGGAGTCGGTGTTCTTCGACCGGCTGATGTCGTCGATCTCCCTCGGCAAGAGCGTCGACGGGTTCGTCCAGCACTCCGAGACCGCCCAGGCCCTCGCCGGGCCCTGGCTGGACGGCACGGCGAGCTTCACCGACGACCTGAGCCGGATGCTGGGCTCCGTCTCCAGTGCCGACGTACAGAACCTGACGGTGTCCGCGCTGCTGATGCGGCTGATGAAGGCGGGCGGCGAGAACACCGGACAGCTTCAGCAACTGATCGAAAAAGCTGGGGAGTTGGGACTTGCGGACACCCCGCTGGCCGCACTGAACGGCCACGCGAGGGTCTGACGAGCCCGACCACCCCCATCGGGAGCCGCCGCACAGGGGACGGCGGCTCCCGACCCCTCCCTCCCGAGAGGCGGCCATGAGCACCGGCACCCACGAGACGCCCGACACCCGCGCCCACGCCCCGGCCGACACCGACGGCGGCACCGGCCCCACCGCCGGCCTCCACGGGCCGGTCGACGGCGGCACCTACCAGGTGCTGCGCGACCGGCTGTCCGCACAGGCCGCCGAACTGGCCCGCCGCACCGAGGCGTTGAACCGGCAGCGGATCGAGGCGTTCGGCTCCACCGAACTGCGCCTCACCGGCGCCGAACGACTGCGCACCGACCGCACGAGCGTGCCCCGCGACATCGTCGCCGTGGGAGACGTGCTCCTCTTCGGCTACGGCGCCCGGCCCCGCCCGGACACGGACACCGCCGTCGGAGACGTCCTCGCCGTCCACGACCGCGACCTGGGCCGGCTGCCCGAGGACGCCGTGCCCGGGCTCCTCGACGACCCCGCCTTCGTGCGGGAGTTCGCCGCCCTGCACCGCTACTACCGCCAGGCACGCCTGCTGCGGCTGCGCCGCGTGGACGGCAAGCTGCTCGCCGTCTTCCAGACCGGTGAGAAGGCCGGCGACATCCGCGTCCTGCGCTGGTCGGTGACCGAGGACGGCCGGGCCGCCTTCCTCGACGCGCGCGGCGACCGCGACCACGCCCGCACCCCGGCCCCGGACATCGAGTGGACCCGCACCACCCGCGAGGACCACGTCCTCGGCCGGCACCCGCACGTCTCCGTCCAGGGCGAGGTCTTCGTCGACACCCTCGGCGGCACGCTCACCGTCAGGACGCACAGCGACACCGAGACCCCCGACGGCATCCACAGCGAACCGGTCGACGAACCGCTCCAGTCCCTCGCCGACGCGGAGATCTCCTACGCCCGGGTCGGCGCCCTGATCCTGCTGCGCGTCCTGCCCTACAAGGAGACCGCGCACCGCCACCTCGTCTTCAACACCCTCACCCGGACCGTCGTCCGCCTCGACGGCGTCGGACAGGGCTGCCGCCGCCTGCCCGAGGACCAGGGCATCGTCTTCCCCGGCGGCTACTGCCTGGCCGCCGGCCCCCACAAGACGTACGAACTCGACACGACCGGCATGGAGTTCGAGCGCGAGGTGCGCTCACCCAACGGCGAGGACGTGCTGTACGCCTTCCACGCACCCGGCCGCGGGCGTGCCCTGCTGCTGTCGTACAACGTGATCCGCGAGGAGGTCGCCACCCCGCTGACCTGCCACGGCTGGGCCCTGTTCGACGACGGCGCGCTCACCCTGCTGCGGCCCGACGGCGACGACCCGGCCCGTGTCCACCCGCTCCAGCTGTGGCACTCGCCCTACGTCTCCGACACCCACGCCGCCGCGCAGCCCGTCGGCGACGGCCCCCTCGACCGGGTCGGCAACGCCGACCTCGTACGCGGCGTCTCCGACTGCCTGTCCCTGGTCCGCTCCGTCACCGAGACCACCCCGACGACCGAGGTGTACGAGGCCCTGGTCGCCGCCTGCGTCCGCACCGCGGACACCCACCACTGGCTGGCCGACCCCGAACTCGGCGACCTGCACGCCCCCTTGGAGCAGGTACGCGGCACCGCCGAACAGGTCCTGGCCGAGTTCGAGACCGTACGCGACCTCTCCCGCCGGGCCGCCGAAGCACTCGACGAGGCGGCCGGGCGCATCGCCTCCGTGGTACGCCGGCTGCGCGGGGAACAGCCCCGCGAGGCCACCGCCTGGGTCGCCGGACTCACCGAACTCCGCCACGCCCAGGGCCATCTGCTGACCCTGAAGGAGATGCGGTACGCCGACCACGCCCGCATCGACGAACTCGCCGCCGACGCCGGGCACGACCTCGCCTCCTTCGGGCAGCGCGCGGTCACCCACCTCGCCCACGAGGACGCCTTCGCCGCCCACCACACCGACGTCGAACGCCTGGTCGCCGACGCGGAGGCGATCACCGCCGCCGCCGAGGCGGCTCCGGTCGCCGCCCGTCTGGACGAACTCGCCGACGGACTGCGCACGGTGACCGAGGTCGTCGCCGGCCTCGACATCGGCGACGCGACCGTCCGCACCGCCGTACTGGAACGCGTCGCCGAGGCCCTCGGCGGCGTCAACCGCGCCCGCGCCACCCTCGACGCCCGCCGGCGCGGCCTGCGCGACCGGGAGGCACGCGCCGGATTCACCGCCGAGATCGCCCTGCTCGGCCAGACGGTCACCGGCGCCCTCGCCGGCGCCCCCGACCCCGAGTCCTGCGACGAACAACTGACGCGTGTACTGGCCCAGCTGGAGACCCTGGAGTCCCGTTTCGCGGAGTTCGACGACGTCCTCGGCGAACTCGCCGAGCAGCGCACCGAGATCTACGAGGCGTTCGCCGCCCGCAAGCAGAGCCTCACCGACGCCCGCGCCCGCCGCGCCGAACAGCTCGCCTCCGCCGCCGACCGCGTCCTCACGACGATCGCCCGCCGCTCCACCACCCTCGCCGACCCCGACGAGGTCAGCACCTACTTCGCCTCCGACCCCCTGGTCGCCAAGGTCCGCCGCACCGCCGGTGAACTGCGCGAACTCGGCGACCGGGTCCGGGCCGAGGAACTCGACGGACGCCTCCGCTCCGCCCGGCAGGAAGCCGCCCGCGCCCTGCGCGACCGCACCGACCTCTACGCCGACGGCGGCCGCGCCATCCGCCTGGGCGACCACCGCTTCGCCGTCACCACCCAGCCCCTCGACCTCACCGTCGTCCCGCACGGCGACACCCTCGCCTTCGCCCTCACCGGCACCGACTACCGCAGCCCCGTCACCGACCCCGCCCTCACCGAGGGCCGCCGCCACTGGGAGCGGCACCTGCCGTCCGAGTCGCCCGAGGTCTACCGCGCCGAACACCTCGCCGCCCGCCTCCTGCACGAGCACGGCCCCACCGCCCTGAACGGCGCCGACGACCTCGAGGCCCTGGTGCGCCGGGCCGCCGAGGAGGCCTACGACGAGGGGTACGAGCGCGGCGTCCACGACCACGACGCCACCGCGATCCTCACCGCCGTGCTGCGCCTGCACGAGGGCGCCGGAGCCCTGCGCCACGAGCCCGCCGCCCGCGCCCTCGCCCTGCTGCACTGGACCCACGCCACCACCGCCGCCGAGCGCGCCGACCTCACCCGCCGCGCCCGCTCCCTGGCCCGGGTCCGCGACGCCTTCGGCCCGCCCCCGGCACTCGCCGACCTGCACACCGAACTCGCCCGCACGATCGCCGACCGGCACCCCGGCGCGACCGCCCGACCGGAAGCCTGCGCCGCCTACCTCTTCGACGAACTCACCACCGGCCCCGACGGGTTCGTCATCAGCGCGCAGGCCCGCACCCTGCTCGACAAGTTCCGCCGCACCGTCGCCACCGAGGCCTACGACGAGGACCTGCCCGCCCTCACCGACCTCGACGCCCGCCGCCAACTCGTCGAGGCCTGGCTCTCCGCGTACGCCACCGCCACCGGCACCCGCCTCACCCCCGGCGACCTCGCCGAGGCCGTCGCCGCCGAACTCTGCCCCGACCAGCCCCGCCACGAGTCCGACGCACCCCTGACCACCACCGTGGAGGGCCTGCTCGGCACCCACCCCCGCATCACCGACCGCCGCCTGCCCCTCCGCCTGGACGAATTCCTCGCCCGCACCCAGGAGTTCAGGGAGCACGAGACCCCCGCCTTCCGCGCCTTCCAGCGTCGCCGCACCGCCCTGGTCGACGCCGAACGCACCCGGCTGCGCCTGGACGACCACCGCCCCCGGGTGATGTCGACCTTCGTCCGCAACCGCCTGGTCGACGAGGTCTACCTCCCCCTCATCGGGGACAGCCTCGCCAAACAGCTCGGCACCACCGGCGAGTCCGCACGCACCGGCACCGGCGGACTGCTGCTCCTGCTCTCCCCGCCCGGCTACGGCAAGACCACCCTCATGGAGTACGTCGCCGACCGGCTCGGCCTCGTCCTGGTGAAGATCAGCGGCCCCGCGCTCGGCCACACGGTCACCTCCCTCGACCCGGCCGAGGCGCCGAACGCCACCGCACGCCAGGAGATCGAGAAGATCAACTTCGCGCTGGCCGCCGGCAACAACACCCTCCTCCACCTCGACGACATCCAGCACACCTCGCCCGAACTCCTGCAGAAGTTCATCCCGCTCTGCGACGCCACCCGCCGCGTGGAGGGCGTGTGGGAGGGTGAGCCGCGCACTTACGACCTGCGGGGCAAGCGGTTCGCCGTCTGCATGGCCGGCAACCCGTACACCGAGTCCGGCGAACTCTTCCGGGTGCCCGACATGCTGGCCAACCGCGCCGACGTGTGGAACCTCGGCGACGTCCTCACCGGCAAGGACGACGCCTTCGCGGCCAGTTTCATCGAGAACGCCCTCACCGCCAACCCGGTCCTCGCCCCGCTCGCCGGACGCGACCGCGCCGACCTCGACCTGCTGATCCGCCTCGCCGAGGGCGACCCCACGGCCCACGCCGACCGGCTCACCCACCCTTACGCCCCCACCGAACTGGACCGCGTCCTGGCCGTACTGCGCCACCTGCTCACCGCCCGCCGCACGGTCCTCGCCGTCAACGCGGCCTACATCGCCTCCGCCGCCCAGTCCGACGACGCCCGCACCGAGCCGCCGTTCCGCCTCCAGGGCTCCTACCGCAACATGAACAAGATCGCCCAGCGGATCCAGCCGGTCATGAACGACGCCGAACTCACCGCCGTCCTCGAGGACCACTACACGGCCGAGGCGCAGACCCTCACCACCGGCGCGAAGGCGAACCTTCTCAAACTCGCCGAACTGCGCGGCACCCTCACCCCCGCGCAGGCCGACCGCTGGGACGAGGTGAAGGCCGCCCACCTGCGCACCCGCACCCTCGGCGGCCCCGACGACGACGCCCTCACCCGCGCGGTCGCCGCCCTCGCCCTCCTCGGCGACCGCATCGCCGCCGTCGAGTCGGCCATCACCCGGGCAGCCGACCCCCGCCGCCTCATGGCCGCCCCGGTGGACCACGGGGCGACCCGGCCGGAGGGGCGGCCGGCGCGGAGGCGACCGGAAGGAAACGGAGACCCGCAGCCGGAGAGGGGGTGGTGAACAGGCGGCCCCACCAGCAAAGAGCGAAAGCTGGAAACAACGGTTTCCTACTGGTAGACCTCGCCCGCCCGGGGAGAAGCTTCGTACCTCTCCTCCGCCTTCCTCTTTGCTTCGTCGGCGGAGAGCTTCTCCTGGGCCATGAGCTCTTTCTGCAGGTTTTCCTTCAGTTTTTTACTTCCCTCGACCGCTGCGTTCACGGACCACGGCGTCCGGCAGGCGTAGATCAGCAACGCGTTGTATTTCTTGAACGCCTGCGCGTTCTCGATGATGACGGGCAGTGGCGGAGTCTCGGCCTCCTTCGCGGCGGCGAACTGGGCAGCGACCTCGTCCGACCACTGGAAGTCCAGCAGGACCGCCACGTCGCAGTGGTCCACCAGCCCGATCACGCGGTCGATCTCCAGCGAGAGTTCGGTGGCGTGGTGGGGCCGGACGTACTCACCCGGTGCGTTCTTGGTGGGCTCCACCCCGGCGTTCGCAAAGGCATCGGGCAGCGACGCGAAGACCTCGGCGGTGGCCCCGATCCGGTTCAGGCTCCGCTCTTCCTGAACGGCGAAGCCGTACTGCCTCTCGGTGCCGACGGTGATGCGGTGCTTGTCCTCATAACCGTGGGAGAACCACGACAGCATGTGGGAGTGCCGGGGACCGGAGGGGCTCTTGAGCATCGCGACGGTTCCTCGGCCGAGACCCTCGATGTTGAAGGTTGCCGTCTCCAGCTCGGGCATCTGAGACTGCTGCGCTCGCCAGGCGCGATCGGCATCGAGGACAGCGGCCCTGGCCTGCTCTTCGTACTGCTCCATGGACTCCGAGGGCGCAGGGTGCTGCGCAGCCGATGCGCTGTGCCCCAACTCCGCGTTCATCGCATCCCTGGTCACACTGTTGTCGGTCAGCAATTTCACAGCCGAGTCGGTCGGCAGCTTCCTCAACTCCGTCTCATTGCGCGTGAGCTTGCGGAGCTCCTCCCACACCCAAGTCTTCTGAGCCGAGGTCAGGGGAGGACCTTCTCCGGCCCACTTCTGGTAGAAGTCACGCGAGGTTTTGAGCACCATCCGCTGGACGGCGCCGTCCTGGGCCGGTGCCGGCACCGGTGTGTGGCTGTGCTCCCCGGCCGTGGCACGCTGCACGCCCGTTGCCTCCTGCCCCAGCCTGGTCGCTGTGCTCTCGGCGTCGCGCTCCAAAGCGTCGGTGGGGTGGCTGACGCCCGAGGGGACGCGCCCCACTCGCTGCTGGCGGACGTGCTGCAGTTCGTGGCGCATGGTGTGGTCGTCCATGTCGGCCGTACTGCGGAAGACGATGCGGTTGGTCTTCGTGGTGTAGGCCTTGGCCCCGAGTGCCTCGGTCGAGCTGCGGTCGACGTGAACGCGGACATCGCTGAAGTCCTCGCCGCCGAAATCGCTTTCCATCTTGCGCTGGACGTCCGCCTGCATCGGGCTGCCCGAGGTCCGCGTCACCGCATCCACCTGGGCCATGGCGTCGGGCTGCACGGCCTGGTCATCGGCGAATCGCTGTGTGGCGGCGCCATGGTCACAGTCCGCACCGTGCTGATGGCGTTCCTGCTCCACCAGCCGGGCGACCGCGGCGTTGCCGATCGTCCGCTGGAGGGAGCGCGCGGCTGCGGGGGACATCCGTCCGATGCGCCCGGCGGCGGCCGTTTCGGGTCTGAAGGCGACCGGGGCTTGGTCGGCACGCCGAGGAAGCCCCCGCTTGTGGTCTGACTCCGCGAGGCGTCGCTGCCTGTCGGCATGCATGGCCGTTTCCTCTCGTGTGGGCACGTACAGGTCAAGTTCCCATGCTGTCGGGCCGGCCGACCGGGAAGAAGGGCGAAGAGGGCAGCCTGGGAGGAACACAGGACTGCCCGAATGTACTCGGCCTCGGTTGCTGGGAAGGGTGGCAATTCGTCAGAGGTGAGTTTCCGGGCCAGGAAGGTGCTTGCACCCGGGCGCCGGAACGCGCCCGCCTCCTGCGAGCAGGCTGCCCATACGGACGGCTTGCAGGAAAGGTGGAGCCGTGGAGACGTGGGCTCGTGAACCGGCCCTCCGCGCGGGGAAGCCCGAGCGGGGGTCATCCGCTGTCGGCGGGCTCTGCGGGCTCCGCGGTCAGCGCAGCCAGTTCCTCCGGGGTCCGGGGCCCGGTGGCCGGATCTGCCAGCAATCCTTGCCGGTGCAGCAGTCGGGCCGCCGCGATCCCCCACGGCAGCCGCAGCCCCGCCGCCGCGAGCAGGTCCGTACGGGCCAGCATCGCGGCCGCGGGGCCCGTGCGGGCGCCGGACGGGGTGAGCAGCGCCGCGTCGTCGGCCCAGCGCAGGGCGAGGTCCACGTCGTGGGTGGCCATGACGACCGTGGTGCCGTTCGCGCGCAGCCCGTCGAGGGTGGCGAGCAGCCGCTCCTGGCCGTCGGGGTCGAGCCCGGCCGTCGGCTCGTCCAGGATCAGGACCCGGGGCCGCATCGCCACCGCGCCCGCGATCGCCGTCCGCTTGCGCTGCCCGTAGGAGAGCAGGTGCGTGGGACGGTCGGCGAGGGCGGTGATGTCCAGCGCGGCCAGCGCCTCCGTCACCCGCGCCCGCACCTCCGCGTCGGACAGCCCCAGATTGAGCGGCCCGAACGACACGTCCTGGCCCACGGACGCCGCGAACAGCTGGTCGTCCGGGTCCTGCACCACCAGCTGCACGGTCGTCCGCAGCCGGGTCAGCCCCTTGCGGTCGTACCGGACGGGCCGACCCGCCACGGTCAACTCGCCCTCGCACGGGCGCAGTCCACCGCTCAGCAACCGCATCAGCGTCGTCTTGCCGCTGCCGTTGCGGCCCAGCAGGGCGAGCGCACGCCCCTCCCGCACCTCGAAGTCCAGACCGGTGAGCACGGCCGGGCCGTCCTCGTACGCGAAGGACGCGTTCCGCAGCGCGACCAGTGCGGGCTCGCTCACGACAGCGGCCTTTCCAGGAGAAGGGCGAAGGTGGCCAGCGCGACGAGCAGGGCCAGGCTCCCGACCGTGAAGCGCACCGAGACCCGCGCCTCCGGCACCAGCACGCGCAGCGTGCCGTCGTAACCGCGTCCGGCGAGCCCCGTCTGCAGCCGCGCCGCCCGGTCGAAGGAGCGGACGAACGCGGTCGCGCCGAGCCCGCCCAGCGAACGCCAGGCCGCCGCCCGGCCGGTGTGCCCGAGCCGGGCCGCCTGCGCCTCCCGGACCCGGCGCACCGAGGCGAGCAGTAGGAAACTCATCCGGTACGTCACCAGCGCCACGTCCACCAGGGGAGCGGGCACACCGGCCCGTACCAGGCGCGGCAGCAGGTCGGACATCGGCGTGGTGAAGGCGAACAGCAGCACCCCGAGGGAGGCCGCCGAGGTGCGCAGCAGCAACTCCCCGGCGCGCAACGGCCCGTCGTCGGCCCAGGCCACGAACCCGCCCGGCCCGCCCACCCGCACCAGCAGCGGCAGCGCCCCGGTCACGCAGAAGCCCAGCGGCACCCGGTAGGCACGCCACAACCGCCGCCCCGGCACCCCCGCCGGGCCCAGCAGCACCGCGAGCGCGGTCAGCAGCACCAGGACCGCGCCCGGCCAGGGCGGCAGCGAGATCGCCAGCACGGTGAGCCCCAGTCCGAGCACGGCCTTGTCCACGGGATGACGGCGGCGCCAGCGACTGCTGTGCGCCGCCGCGTCGATCGGCAGCACGGGGGATCAGGCCCCGGGTCCCGTAGGGGCCGCGTCGTCGACGTCCGCCTCGGTGGTGGAGGCCCCCCGCTCCCGTTCCGCCCCCTGCCGGCGTCCTCGCCGCAGTCCGAAGTAGTACGCGAGCACGCCCGCGCCGATCGCCGCCTGGAGGGCGAACAGCGCCGACTCGATCTCCCCGGACGGCGGTTCGTACAGCGGCGAGAACCACGGCTCGTAGTCCGGGTCGATCTCGGTGATCGCGATCTCCGCCTCCGCGTCCGCGCCCGCGAACGGCTCCTCCTTGTGATCGCCGAGCCCGAACACCAGCGGCACCACGGCGAGCACGGCCACCAGGAGCAGCAACAGGGAGTTGATCTTCGCGTTACGGCTCATCGGGCCACCGCCTCACCCGAGTCAGAGCCGGCGCCCGAGTCAGAGCCGGCGCCCGCGCCCACCGTCTTCTTCCCGATCCCGGCCACCAGCACCCCGAGCCGGGTCAGTTCGCCCTTGCTGGACTGCACCAACAGGCGCATCACCAGCACCGTCAGCAGCCCCTCGCTCACCGCGAGCGGGATCTGCGTGACGGCGAAGATGGAGCCGAACTTGCCGAGCGCCCCCGCGAACCCGCTGCCCGGGTCGGGGAAGGCGAGCGCCAGCTGCACGCTCGTCACGCAGTACGTCGACAGGTCGGCGACGAACGCGCCGCAGAACACCGCCACCATCAGCGGCGCCCCGGACCGCCGCGCCAGCCGGTAGACCCCGTACCCCGCCCACGGCCCGACGACCGCCATCGAGAAGACGTTGGCGCCGAGCGTGGTCAGCCCGCCGTGGGCGAGCAACAGGGCCTGGAACAGCAGGGTGATGGTGCCCAGCACCGCCATGACCGGCGGCCGGAACAGGACGGCGCCCAGCCCGGTACCGGTGGGATGGGAACAACTCCCGGTAACCGAGGGCAGTTTCAGCGCGGACAGGACGAAGGTGAACGCTCCCGACGCGCCCAGCAGCAGCGTGCTCTCGGGATGTTCCCTGACTTCGCGGGTGAGCGACCGGGCTCCGTGGACGACGAACGGCGCCGACGCGACGCCCCAGGCGACCGCGTGCGCCGGCGGTAGAAAACCCTCGGCTATGTGCATGACTCGGCAGACCCTCTCCAGCACCTCGTGGATGGTTGACGCGCCTTGGCCGGTCTCCTGGCTGACGGGTACCACCGCCCGTGCTCCGCCTTCCCGGGTCCGAGGGGGACCCAGTGGCTGCCTTTCGGTCCTGTCGGGGGACAGGGCCTGGGGCCGGAGCCGGACTTCCCGATCACAGTGGCGAGGGCCGCACCGGTATCGCACCGGATTTCCCGTTCACCAAGGCGAGGCGACACTAGACCCCGTCCCGGGCCGCTGACAAGCACTTCCGGGGGGCGCACGGACAGCGCCCGGCAGCGCGCGCCCGGCGGACCCGGCCCGTCGAAGCGCGGGAATGAGGGGAGGGGGTGCTGGGCAGAAACCTGCTGCAACTAATATGCAACAACGAGATCCGGGCAGCAAAGGTGTGACATTCGATGACGACCCGACGAATAAAGGGTGCAGCCGTCGCGGCGACCATGGCCGCCGCGGTCGCCGGGTGCTCGGCGCCCGGCGGCGGCACGGACGGCGCCGCGGGCGGCGGGTCCGCCGACTCCGTGGTGATCGGGGTCCCCAACGAGCCGGACACCCTGAGCCCGCTGCTCGGCTACGGCAAGGACGGCAATTCCAAGATCTTCGACGGGCTGCTCGCCCGGGACGCCGACCTGGAACTCGAGCCCGCCCTCGCGAAGGCGCTGCCCGAGATCACCGACGACGGCCGCACCTACACCTACACCCTGCGCCCCGGCGTGAAGTTCAGCGATGGCGAACCCCTCACCGCCGAAGACGTGGTCTACACGTACGAGACGGTCCTCGACGACAGGACCAACAACACCGCCAAGAGCGAACTGGACGCCGTCAAGGAGGTCAAGGCGGACGGCGACGACAAGGTCGTCTTCACCCTCAAGTACCCCTACGCGGCCTTCCCGGCCCGCACCGTCCTGCCCATCGTCCCCGAGCACGTCGCGGGCGAGCAGGACCCCAACACCGGCGCCTTCAACACCGAGCCGATCGGCACCGGACCGTACGTCCTCACCGGCTGGAGCAAGGGCGAGAAACTCACCTTCAAGGCCAACCCGGACTACTGGGGCGGCGCGCCGAAGGTGAAGAAGCTCACCATGGCGATCATCGCCGACGACGACGTCCGCGCCACCCGGCTGCGCTCCGGCGACCTCGACGGCGCGACCCTCCCGCCCAACCTCGCCGCCACCTTCGAGAACGACGACGCCCGCAAGACGTACCGGGCCACCACCTACGACTTCCGCGCCGTCACCCTCCCCACCGGGAACAAGATCACCGGCGACACCACGATCCGCCGCGCCCTCGACCTCGCCGTCGACCGCAAGGCCATGGTCGACAAGATCCTCGACGGCGCCGGCCGCCCCGCCTACGGACCGCTGCCCCTCGACGACCCCTGGTACGCCAAGGACGTCGAACGCCCCCAGGACCTCGCCGAAGCCAAGAAGATCCTCGACCGCGACGGCTGGAAGGCCGGCCGGGACGGCATCCGCGCCAAGGACGGCGCCCGCGCCGCCTTCACCCTCTTCTACCCCTCCGGCGACAAGGTCCGCCAGGACCACGCCCTCGCCTACGCCTCCGACGCCAAGAAGGCCGGCATCGACGTCAAGGTCGAGGGCGCCACCTGGGAGGTCATCGAACCCCGCATGGGCAAGGACGCCGTCCTCGCCGGCTTCGGCAGCACCGGAGACCCCGACTTCGGCCTCTACACCCTGCTGCACTCCTCCCTCGCCGGCGACGGCTTCAACAACATGCCCCACTACGACAACCCCGCCGTCGACGAGGCCCTCGAAACCGGCCGCCGCGCCCAGGACCCCGACGACCGCAAGGCCGCCTACGACGACCTCCAGCGCGCACTCGTCAAGGACCCCGGCTACACCTTCCTCACCCACATCGACCACCTCTACGTCCTCGCCGACCGCTGGGGCGACCTCACCACCCAGGTCGAACCGCACGAGCACGGCTTCGCCAGCGGCCCCTGGTGGAACGCCGAGGACTGGCAGCCCGAGAAGTGAAGACCCTGCCCTGGGCGGCAATGGGACACCTCGTGGCACGGCGGGCCCTGCTCGCCGTGCCCGTCCTCCTCGTCGTCACCTTCGGCGCCTTCGCCCTCGCCGCCGCCTCCCCGTTCGACCCCGTCAAGGCCTACGCCGGAACCGCCGCCCTCGGCGCCGACCAGGAAACCCTGGACCGGCTCCGCGACAACCTCGGCGTGGACCGGTCCTTCGCCGTCCGCTGGTGGGAGTGGCTGACCTCCGCGGTCACCGGCGACCTCGGCCACTCCAGCGTGATGCGGCAGCCGGTGGCCGAGGCGATCGGCGAACGGCTGGTCTGGTCGACGCTGCTGTGCACCGTCGCGTTCGCCGTCGCCGTCCTCCTCGGCACCCTGCTCGGCGTCCTCGCCGCCCGCCGCCCCGGCTCGCTCCTCGACCGCACGGTCACCTCCCTCGCCTACTCCCTGGAGGCCGCGCCGGTCTTCTGGATCGCCCTGCTCGCCGTCTGGATGTTCGCCCTCCACCTCGACGTCCTCCCGGCCGGCGGCCTCACCGACACCGGCAGCGAACACGTCACCGCAGGCCAGGTCACCAGCCACCTGATCCTGCCCGCCGGCGTCCTCGCAATCTCCCAGCTGCCCTGGTTCACCCTCTACGTCCGCCAGGGCGTCGGCGACGCCCTCGCCGAGGACCCCGTGCGCGGCGCCCGCGCCCGCGGCCTCGCCGAACGCACCGTCCTGCTCGGCCACGCCCTGCGCTCCGGACTGCTGCCGGTGCTCACCCTCATCGGATCCCGCGTCCCCGAACTCATCACCGGCGCCCTCCTGGTGGAGACCGTCTTCAGCTGGCCCGGCATCGCCGCCGCCACCGTCGAGGCGGCCACCGCCGTCGACTTCCCCCTCCTGGCCGCCTTGACCACCCTCGCCACCGCCGCCGTCCTCGCCGGAAACCTCCTCGCCGACCTCCTGTACGGACTGATCGACCCGAGGGTCAAGCTGGAGGAGATGTGACCCCCATGGCTGACACCACCGTCGAGAAGACCGACGCGACCGCCCCCACGGCCGACGCGACCGCCCCCACGACCGACGCGACCACCCCTGCGGCCGACGCGACCGCCTGGCGCTCGCACGGCACCACCCGCCGCTCCACCCACACCCTGCGCCTGCGCGTCTCCGCCGCCCTGGTCGCCCTCACCGCCCTCGCGGTGCTGCTCGTCCCCCCACTGGTCCAGCTCGACCAGCAGGCCGTCGACCTCGCCTCCAAACTCCTCCCACCCAGCTGGTCCCACCCCTTCGGCACCGACGACGTCGGCCGCGACCTCCTGCTGCGCTGCGTCTACGGCCTCCGCGTCTCCCTGCTCGTCGGCGTCGTCGCCGCGATCACCGCCACCGTCATCGGCACCGCCGTCGGAGCCACCGCCGGAGCCCTCGGCGGCTGGGTCGACCGCCTCGTCATGCGGCTGGTCGACACCATCTCCTCCGTCCCGCACCTGCTGCTCGGCATCTTCATCGTCGCCATGTTCCGCCCCGGCGTCTGGCCCGTGGTGATCTCGGTCGCCCTCACCCACTGGCTGTCCACCGCCCGCATCGTCCGCGCCGAGGTCCTCTCCCTGCGCTCCCGCCCCTACATCGACGCCGCCGTCTCCGGCGGCGCCTCCCGCCTGCGGGTCGCGCTGCGGCACCTGCTGCCCGGCGTACTGCCCCAGGCCGGCCTCGCCGCCGTCCTGATGATCCCGCACGCCATGTGGCACGAGTCGGCGCTCTCCTTCCTCGGCCTCGGCCTGCCCACCCACACCGCCAGCCTCGGCACCCTCATCCAGGGTGCCCGCGGCTCACTCCTCGCCGGCCACTGGTGGCCCACCCTCTTCCCCGGCCTGTTCCTGATCATCCCCACCCTCGCCATCGCCGGCCTCGCCGGAGTCTGGCGGGAGCGGATCAACCCCCGCCGCCGATCGGAGCTGACGCTGTGACCGAGCGACCTCCCGTACTGTCGGTCCGCGGACTGTCGGTCCGCTTCCTGGTGCCCGGCGGCGGCCGCATCGCCGCCGTCACCGACGCCCACTTCGACGTGGCACCCGGCGAATGCCTGGCCCTGATCGGCGAGAGCGGCTGCGGCAAGTCCGTCCTGGCCTCCGCCCTGCTCGGCCTGCTGCCCGCCAACGCGCAGACCGCCGGCCACGCCCTGCTCGGCGACCTCGACCTGCTCACCGCCGACGAACGCACCCTCGCCCGCACCGTGCGCGGCCGTCGCATCGGCCTCATCCCGCAGAGCCCGGCCGCCCACCTCACCCCCGTCCGCACCATCCGCTCCCAGGTGGAGGAGACGGTCGCCGAACTCACCGGCGTCCGCGGCCGCGCCGCCCTGCGCGCCGCCGCCGAGAAGGCCGCCGCCCGCGCCGCCTTCCCCGCCGACCACCTCGACCGCCACCCCCACGAACTCTCCGGCGGCCTCGCCCAACGCGCCGCCACCGCCCTCGCCCTCATCGGCGACGCACCCCTCCTCCTCGCCGACGAACCCACCACCGGCCTCGACCGCGACCTGGTGGACCACACCGTCGACGAACTCCGCCGCCACGTCGACACCCCCGGCGACGGCACCGACCAGGCCCGAGCCCTCCTGATGATCACCCACGACCTGACGGCAGCCGAACGCATCGCCGACCGGGTCGCCGTCATGTACGCGGGCCGCATCGTCGAACTCACCGACGCCGACACCTTCTTCGGCACCACCGGCCCCCGCCACCCCTACAGCCGCGGCCTCCTGGACGCCCTCCCCGACCGCGCCTTCACCCCCATCCCCGGCATGCCCCCCGAACTCGGCGCCCTCCCCGACGGCTGCGCCTTCGCCCCCCGCTGCGACCGCGCCACCCCCACCTGCGCGACCCTCCCGCCCCTCACCGCCTCGGTCGCCTGCCACCACCCGGTCCCGGTTCCGGTCCCGGTCGAGGCCCTGGAGGACGTCCGTGCTTGAACTCCGCTCCATCACCGCCGGCTACGACCGCCGGACCCCCGCCGTCCGGAACGCCTCTCTCACCCTCGCCCCCGGCGAGGCCGTCGGCCTGCTCGGCCCCAGCGGCTGCGGCAAGTCCACCCTCGCCAAGGTCACCGCCCTCCTCCACCGCCCCGACGCCGGCACCCTCACCCTCGACGGCACCCCCGTACGCCACTGGCGCCACCGCGCCCCCCGCGCGCTGCGCACCGCCTTCGGCGTCGTCTTCCAGCAGCCCCGCCTCTCCGCCGACCCCCGCCTGACCCTCGCCGACCTGATCGCCGAACCCCTGCGCGCCACGGGCCGCCGCACCGAGGCCCCCGACCGGGTCGCCGAACTGGCCTCCACCGTCGGCCTCACCCCCGACCTCCTCACCCGCCGCCCCCACGAGGTCAGCGACGGCCAACTTCAACGCGCCTGCCTGGCCCGCGCGTTGGTGCTGCGTCCCCGCTGGCTGATCTGCGACGAGATGACCGCGATGCTCGACGCGTCGACCACGGCCGCCCTGGTGGCGGTGGTCGAGGCCTACCGCACCGAAACCGGCGCCGGTCTCCTCGCCGTGGGCCACGACCGCACCCTCCTCGACCGCTGGTGCGACCGCACGGTCCACTGGGACACGGTGACGGCACCCGCCGCACCGGCGGCCGAGGCGAGCTGACGGAACTCCCCTCATCCCGTGGGCAGGGGCTCAGACAGCGCCCTCGTCCGGCTTGTCGAGAACGGCCAACTCCTGTTCGGTCAGGCGCAGGCTTCCGGCGGCGATGTTCTCTGCGAGGTGTGCCGGGTTCGTGGTACCGGGAATGGCCGGCACGTACGGACCGCGGTGGAGGGTCCAGGCGATCCGTACCTGGGCCGGCGTCGCACCGTGGGCGCGGGCGACGGAGCGGACGCGCGCGTCGTGCTCTTGGCCGGCGGCCGCCTCGCGCAGCAGGCCGGAGACGGCGAAGTACGGGACGAAGGCGATGCCCTGCTCCCGACACAGGTCCACCAGTCCGCCGCGCAGGCATCGAGCGAGCGGCTCAGGGCGGGGAACTCCCCACCGGGACCGACGCAGCGACCCTGACCGGACTCGTCCAGTCCGTCGTGCACGGGTTGTCGGTGCGGGCCGACCTCGGCGTGGCCCTGCTGACGACGGCGCGGCTCACCCACGAACTGATCTGCCGACACCTCACCGCACCGACACCCTGCCCCCGACAGCCGGGGACAGCGGACGGCACCTGCCGTCCGCTGCCGGGCGGGCCTTGGTGGACAGCCCGTTACAGGACCGGCCGAGGGCCGCACCAGCGCAGAGCGTCACGCACCGTAGCCTTCCCTGAAACGGTCGAACTGCACCCGTTGCAGCAGGCCAGTGGCTGGAGGTCGGAAAGAGCCACTCAGGCGGGCAGCTTCGTGTCGACGACGAAGCTGATCTCGATGACCTGGCCGGGGAAGGCCAGTTCGGTGACGCCGAAGACGGTGCTGGCCGGGCGGTGGTCGCCGAAGTACGCCAGGTTGCCCTCCATCGCCGCCGCGGCATTCCGCTGCAGGTTCACCATGTACAGGGTCTGGGAGACGACCTGATTCCGGGTGACGCCGTAGTGCTCCAGGACCTTGTCCATGTTGACGTGGGTCTGCTTG
This sequence comes from Streptomyces sp. NPDC004051, assembly GCF_053604275.1. Taxonomy (NCBI): domain Bacteria; kingdom Bacillati; phylum Actinomycetota; class Actinomycetes; order Kitasatosporales; family Streptomycetaceae; genus Streptomyces; species Streptomyces sp. NPDC004051. The sequence goes on from NZ_JBSGHG010000026.1 coordinate 41,725, forward strand.
AGCTGGGCGGCGAAATCGTCCGCGTGGAGGAGCTCGCCCGACTTGTCGTGCGAGAGCTGTCCGGAGACGTGGATCAGATCGCCGGACTTGATCGCCTGCGAGTAGCCGAAGTCGCTTTCGGCCGGCACGTTGTGGTTGAAGACATCGAGGGCAGCCAAGGGTGTTCACCTTTCCGATTCACTCTCTTGTGGTTACTCAAGAACCATAGGAGAGTGGGGGCCGACCTGGAAGAACGCACTTTTCGGTGACTGAGGAACCTGATGGTGACCAAGCAACTGCTCAAGGGCCTGCCCGAGGACGCGGACCTCAGGCGCGCGGACTCCCTGGCGCGGGAGATCTTCTCGGACGTCGCCAACAAATGGGCGCTCCTGATCATCGAGGCGCTCGGCGAGCGAACCCTGCGCTTCAGCGAACTGCGGAACGAGGTCGAGGGCATCAGCCACAAGATGCTCACCCAGAACCTGCGCATGCTGGAGCGCAACGGCCTGGCCGAGCGGACGGTGCACCCCACCGTGCCGCCGCGGGTCGAGTACACCCTCACCGAGCCGGGCCGGGCCCTGCGCAGCACGGTCGACGCCATGTGCGGCTGGACCCACCAGTACCTCGGTCACATCGAGGACGCACGCCATCGCTTCGGCAACTGACAGGCACGCAGCACCACGCCCCCTTGTGCGCTTTCTTGTTCACCACGGCTCTCCCCGCTCACGCCGACCTGCAGCGCTTGTTCTCAAGCGCGGATTTCATCTCGAGGGCAGGCCGACGACGAGGGATCGTCCCGGAGCCCACGCCCGAGAACGACGCCCGGGAACGACGCGCGGGACAAGGCAGCGCTCCGTGAGGGCGACCGGCCACCAGAACCGACGGGCTCCGGCGCCCGGCGTCCTCGGTCCGCCGGAGGCGGCGTGCTCGCGCGTTCGGGAATCCGGCGGTGGATGTCCTCGACGTCCCGCGCCGCTGTCACGGAATGCGACTCTCCCCCGCAAGCGGGAGGTACCCCCACCCCGGTGTGAACGCCGGGGCCTCCTCGCAAGAGCCCAGTGACCGTCGTGAGCAGCGGTGAGCCGGGCACCTGACCCAGGACGACGTGCGGGTGCGTCCCGGTCAGGATGTCGGGTGTCCCGGGTACAGCCACCGTCGAAGCAGGCGGCTCATGAACGGCATGACCGCGTAGGTGAGGAGGGGCGCGAGGACGATCGGGAAGACGAGGGTGCGTGCCGCCAGGGGCCAGGTGTGGAAGAACTCCGCGAACAGGCCATCGTAGAGCAGCGCGAAGGGATAGACGGCGAGGATCGTCACCAGTGCCATCTTCCAGCGCGCCGGCGGCCGGGCCGCGCCGTTGGGGATGTCGAACCACGTCTCCAGGCCGGTGGTGGTCAGTTTCGGGTGGGCCGGGTGGCCGTAGGGTTTGACGCGATCCTGCCATGCGGCTCGCTGGGGTGACGTCATCCAGCGGTCCAGGCTCTCGGTGTCCGCGAAGCGGACGACCGCGTGGTAACGGTGGCTGCCGTCCTCGGAGTGGAGCCAGGTGACACCCTGGTGTCCGGTGAAGGCGGCAGCCTCCGTCTCGACCCCGTGGGCCCACTGCTCGAATTCCGTCTCCCTGCCGGGCACCGCCTCCCAGGTGTAGACCACTGTCACCGCTTCTCGGCCTTCAGCTGCACGCTGCTCCATGTCCCGGATTTTACGTTTGCAACGCTTTTGGGCGTCCGTGAGAATGAAGGGATGGCTCTTTGGGAGGTGTGGCATGTCCGTACGCGGCCCGGCCCTCACCGAGCGAGGCGCAGCACTGCTGGAACAAGGCCCGGGCCCGGTCCGGGTCGGACTGTCGGTCAACGGCACCAGGCACACCCTGGACATCGAGCCGCGCGTCAGCCTGCTCGACGCGCTGCGTGAACACCTGCACCTGACGGGTGCCAAGAAGGGGTGTGACCAGGGAACCTGCGGGGCGTGCACCGTGTGGGTCGACGGGCGGCGCGTGCTGGCCTGCCTCACCCTCGCCATGACCTGCGAAGGCCACGAGATCACCACCGTGGAAGGGCTGGCCGAGGACGGCGGACTCCACGAGATGCAACAGGCCTTCATTGCCGAGGACGCCTTCCAGTGCGGCTATTGCACTCCCGGCCAGATCATGTCCGCCGTGGCGTTGGTCCACGAGGGGCATGCCGGGGACGACGACGAGATCAAGGAGTGGATGAGCGGCAACCTCTGCCGCTGCGCCGCCTATCCCCACATACGGGCCGCGATACGCGCAGCCCGCGACCGCATGTAGACCGCGTGCAGACCGCATGCAGGGAGGCACCCGGTGCGCCCCATCACCTACCTCCGCGCGACCGACACGGCGAGCGCCGTCACCGCCGTGAGCACCGACCCCACCAGCGACTTCCTCGCCGGCGGCACCACCGAGGTCGATCTGCTGCGCCAGAACGTGCTGAACCCCCGCCGCCTCGTCGACATCAACGATCTCCCACTGACCGATGTCGAGGGCACCCCGGAAGGAGGGGTGCGTATCGGAGCGCTGGCCCGGATGAGCGACGTCGCCGCCGACCCCGTCGTCCGTGAACGTTTCCCGCTGATCGCCCAAGCCCTTGAGCTGGGAGCGTCCGCGCAGCTGCGCAACATGGCCTCCATGGGAGGCAACCTGCTGCAGCGCGTGCGCTGTTCGTACTTCCGCGACGCGGAGTCCCCCTGCAACAAGCGCGAGCCCGGCACCGGTTGCTCGGCCGTCGAGGGCTTCAGCCGGGGACACGCGGTGCTCGGCACCAGCGAGCACTGCATCGCCACGCACCCCTCGGACGTGGCCGTGGCGCTCGTCGCGCTGGACGCCCAGGTGCGCACGACGGGCCCGCACGGCGAACGCACCTACGCCGTCGACGACTTCTTCCTCCTCCCCGGCGACTCCCCGCACCGCGAGCACCCCCTGGAGCACGGTGAACTGATCACCGGGATCGAGGTGCCCGCCACGCCCGTCGCCCGGAACTCCCACTACCTGAAGGTCCGGGACCGTGCCTCGTACGAGTTCGCGCTCGTCTCGGTCGCGGCCGCGCTCTCCGTCGTGGACGGCGTGATCGCCGACGTACGGATGGCACTGGGCGGGGTGGCTACCAAACCCTGGCGGGCCAGGCGGGCCGAGGACTTCCTGATCGGCGCGCGCGCCCGGCGGGACGACTTCGTCATGGCCGCCCGCGTCGAGATGGCCGACGCCCGGCCGACCCCCATGAACGCCTTCAAGGTCGAACTCGCGCAGCGCGCGATCGTCCGCACCCTCGACCTGCTCAGCGACGGAACGGGAGACGGGTCCGAGCCGGGACCCGGACCCGGGGCCGGGAGCCCGTCATGACCACCATGCCCACCATGCCCACGACGACACCGCCCGCCATCGGACAGCCCCTCGACCGCGTCGACGGCCGTCCCAAGGTCACCGGGAGCGCGCACTACTCCACCGAGATCCTCCTCCCGGACATGGCGTACGCCTACGTCGTCGGCTCCCGCATCGCCGCCGGACGGGTCTGTGGGATCGACACGAGCGCCGCGACGGCCGAGGAAGGCGTACTCGCGGTCCTCACCCACGAGAACCTGCCGAGGATCGCGGAGCAGCCACCGCTCGTGCCCTCGCTCGCCGGCACGGCGGCGCCCGGACAGACGTACTTCCCGATGCAGGACGACATCGTCCACTACGCCGGCCAGCAGATCGCGCTCGTCGTCGCCGACACCTGGGAACGCGCCCAGCACGCGGCGCACCTGCTGCGTGTCTCGTACGAGGAGACCGCCCCGATCACCACCCTCGACCAGGGCCGGGACCGGGCGTACGTGCCCGAGAGGATCTTCGGAGGATGGATACCGGGGCGCATCGAGCGCGGCGACGTGGAGGCCGGGCTGAGCGACGCGGACGTGCGGGTGGAGGCGACGTACACCTACGCGGCGAACCACCACAACCCGATCGAGCCGGCCGGCACCACGGCCCACTGGGACGGTGACACCCTGCTGCTGTACGACTCCACCCAGGGAGTCAACGCCACGCAGATGACCGTGTCACGGCTGCTCGGCGTTCCGATGTCGAGGATCCGGGTCATCGGTCACTACGCCGGTGGCAGCTTCGGCTGCAAGGCGATGATCCACGCCCACCCGACGCTCGCCGCCATGGCGGCCCGGGAAGTCGGCCGCCCCGTCAAGCTCGCCCTCACCCGGGAGCAGATGTTCACCTCCGTCGGCCATCGGGAGGAGCAGGAGCAGCACGTGACGCTCGGCGCGACGCGCGACGGTCGACTGACCGCCGTCCGGCACCACAAACTCTCCCCGACCTCCCCCTTCGACGACTGGGCCGAACCCTCCCTCGGCACCTCGTCGCAGATCTACGCGTGCCCCCACTACGAGGGCGTCTACCGGTTGTTCCGGGCGAACACCATGACCCCGACGTTCATGCGGGCGCCCGGTGAAGCGAGCGGTATGTTCGCGCTCGAGTGCGCGATGGACGAACTCGCCCACGAACTCGGCGTGGACCCCGTCGAACTGCGGCTGCGCAACCACACCGACGTCGACGCCATGTCGGGCTTCCCCTGGTCCAGCAGCGGGCTGCGGGAGTGCTACGAGCGGGGAGCCCGGCGGTTCGGCTGGTCCGGCCGCGATCCCCGGCCGGCCACGCGCCGTGAGGGCGACTGGCTGATCGGCACCGGCATGGCCACCGCGACCTATCCCGTCGCCCCGCTCGCCAACCCGCAGCGCGCCCGCGCACGCCTCTACGCCGACGGGACGGCGGTCGTCCAGGCCGCCACCCCCGACTTCGGCACCGGCGTCGCCACGGCCATGACCCAGGTCGCCGCCGACGGACTCGGCATGAGCGTGGAACGCTGCCGCTTCGAGAACGGGGACACCGACCTGCCCAACATCGCCGCCGCGGTGGGCTCGGCGGGCGCCGGCATGATCAGCGCGGCCGTGCACAGCGCCGCCACCGCCCTGCGCGGTCAGCTCATCAACAAGGCCGTGGCCGACGCCGGTTCACCTCTGCACGGCGCGAACCCGGTCGACGTCGTGGTCCGGGACGGCGTCATGACCGCCGGGACCGCGTTCGAGGCGTACACCGATCTGCTGCGGCGCAACTTCCAGCCGGACGCCGAAGCCCTGGGCCAGTGGAACCCGCCCGCCCACGACATCCCCTACGGGATGATGACCTTCGGCGCCCAGTTCGCCGAGGTCGCGGTGGACGCGGAACTGGGCCTGGCCCGGGTGCGGCGCATGACCGGTGCCTTCGCGCCGGGCCGGGTGCTCAACGCCAAGACGGCCCGCAGTCAGCTGATGGGGGGCATGCTGTGGGGGCTGGGACAGGCGCTGCTGGAAGCCAATTACATGGCGCCGGACACCGGCCGCTGGGTCAACTCGAGCCTCGCCGAGTACCTCGTCGCCGTCAACGCGGACGCTCCGGACGTGGACGTCGAGCTCATCGAGGTCGAGGACGCCATCGTCAACCCGCTGGGTGTGAAGGGCGTCGGCGAGATCGGCCAGGTCGGCGTGGCGGCGGCGATCGCCAACGCCGTGCACCACGCCACCGGGCGCCGGGTGCGCAAGCTGCCGATCACCATCGAGGACCTCCTCTGAGGACGGCGGCCCTCCTTCGACGGCATACGGACCGTCCCGCCGGGCCTCCCGGAACCAGGCCGTGACGACGTCGGTGCCGGCCCGGCTCAGAGCGGTGTGCAGCCCGACCGGGAACGGTGTGTCGGTGACGAGGACGTCGAACACCGAAAACGGACACGGCGTGAGACCGACGGCCCGTGCAGCAACCGCTCCTACGACTGCACAGGCCTCGGCGTCCCCCTTCCTACCGACCCACGCCCCTAGCCGGAAACTCGCCCGTCAACGGGCGGGGCCGATGGGAGGTTTCCGGCTCCGAGCCCTGTCCGGCTGCGCGCGTTCGTCTCGGCCAGCCGGGCCCGGAGCAGTTCCTCCGAGGTGAGCGGCCGGACGCGCTCCGGAGAGGCGTCCCACTCCCGCCCACCGGACAGCGGACGGAGCCGGAGGTACGGTCCCGCGTGCCCCATGACGACGCCGACACGATCGCGCTCGGTGTCCCGGACGGCGGTGCCGGGCGGGGGAGGGGCGGACTCGGGGACCCCGGGGCTCGGCACGCTCACCGGTCGGCGCCCCTGGCGATGACGGCTGCGAGGGCCAGGGCAACCGGCGCCGAGCAGACACCGAGGTGCACGAGGGCGTACCGGGCGCTGGCGGGAACGCGGTGCACCTCGGCGGCGTCCGCCGCCCGCTCCTCCGCGTCCTCAGGCAGCACGTCTCCCCAGGGCGTACGGACGTCCATCGCGGGGAGCTGGACACCGGCCCGCGTGAGAGCGGCGGCGAGGGCGTCACGGGCGTCGGTGGCTTCCTGGAGCTTGGGGGTGGGGTGGTGCGGCGGGCATGGGGGTCCTTCCGTCCGGAACGGGCGAGGGGCGGGTGTGGCCGTGCAGATTCGTGATTCGGCCACCATTGCCCAGCACCACGCCTGCGCTCGGATCCCTGCGGGTGCGGGGAGCAGACAACCCACTTCCGGACCCGGGTGACCCGCGAGGGACCATCCCCGCGGGTGCGGGGAGCAGTCGCCCGTCTTCGTGGTGAGGACGGCGGACGGGGGACCATCCCCGCGGGTGCGGGGAGCAGAACCTCAGAATCGTTTGCGCCGCCGGATCCTTGGGACCATCCCCGCGGGTGCGGGGAGCAGACCCCTCCCCCATTCTTGCGGGGCCCGCCCTGGGGACCATCCCCGCGGGTGCGGGGAGCAGTCCAGCTCCCGGCGGCACAGCACACACAGCGGGGGACCATCCCCGCGGGTGCGGGGAGCAGGCCGCGCGCGCCATCCGGGCGAGCGTCGACAGGGGACCATCCCCGCGGGTGCGGGGAGCAGTGCCGTAAGGGGACCGGCCCGACCGGCCCAGGAGGACCATCCCCGCGGGTGCGGGGAGCAGGCCTACGTCAAGGGCGGCGGGGACGCTGCCGAGGGACCATCCCCGCGGGTGCGGGGAGCAGCTGCGATCAGACTAAGGGCGGCCGGGACAGGTGGGACCATCCCCGCGGGTGCGGGGAGCAGCCGTGTGGGCACTGCCCAAGGAGCGGACGTTCGGGACCATCCCCGCGGGTGCGGGGAGCAGATGGCCCCTGACGACGGGAGCGGGGAGGGTTGGGGACCATCCCCGCGGGTGCGGGGAGCAGACTGCGTGACCTGGGGGTTTATCGTGGAGGGGGCGTAGTTTCACACACTTTCACGGAAACCGGCAAGTAGGTCATTTGGCTCTTTTCTGATCGTTCTGCGCGGCTGGAGTGGCCGGAGCGCAGGAGAGCAATTTTATGTGCTGGACGAAGCGACTGCGGCGTTACGGCTCAGTCGCGCGGGTCAGAGTCGCCATCCTTCAACCGCTGGTGCGACCACATGGTCCACCGTGACACGGTGACAACGCCAGTGAAGAAAGAGCAGGCAGACCACCTGACATTCTGGCTCAGATGCGTCTCTGAAGCTGTTCGATCTCGATGGCAAGGGCTCCGAGGGTTTCCTTCTCGGGTGGGTAGATAGTGCGGATGTTGACCAGCTGCTCGTCGCGGGTGGCGGTCGGGTTGACGTTGGTGGCGCCCTCGCCGTCGAGCAGGGCCTCGAAGTCGGGGTATTCGGTGACCCGCTTGACCTGGACCTCGCAGGTCTCGTCGGTGCCCTTGATGCGGAAGCGAATGATGTCGTCGACGGAGATGTCGGCGAGATGCGGATATTTCACCCGCACCTCGATGGTCTTGTTGCCCGCGGTGACGAGGTTGAAGTATTGGCGGTAGAGGTGGAGTTCGCGGACGCGAGCGGTGGTGTCGGTCATGGGGCGGGAACACTCCTGGTGGCTGGTTCGGTGACCATGCGGCCGATCTCGGCTGCCGAGTACGAGCGGAAGAAGTGTCGGGGGGCGGACAGCAAGATATCCGTCATGGCCAGCAGTTGCTCGGCATACTCCGCAATGGTGCCGGGCCACAAACGAGTGTCGAGCATCCAATCGGCGGCACCGGCGGGCAGGGGAGCGCGGCCCTCGCGGATCAGCGACTTGGACAGCTTGGCGCCGGTGTCGGTGACGACCTGGGGGCAGAACAGACGGGCCGGGAGCTGGCTGCGGGTGAGGCCGACGGCCTGGAGGGCCTCGTCGACCAGTTGGGAGCCGAACACCCAGTCACCGCCCTTGACCATGACGTGCAGCGTGCCACAGGGGCTGGAAAGGGCAAGCTCCTTGACGAGGTTGCGGTACAGGGTGGCCAGGTCGAGGTAAGCGCCTCCGGCCGGGGTGATGGTGGCTCGGTAGGCGCCGTGGTGAAGACAGACGGCGGCTACTTGGGCGGTCTCGCAGTCGGTGAGGCGGACATGCGTGCGCTCGGCGTGTTTCTCGGCCCAGCCACAGCCGGGGCGCGGGCAGGGGACGCGCAGGTGTGGGGTGCCGGTGGAGGGGGCGAGCCACCAGCGGGCGGCGTCGAGGTGGGGCAGGATCCGCAGCCAGGTGCGGCGGAAGTGCTGGCCGGCCTGCTGCTGGCTGTATGTCTCGACCCGGTGAGGGATGCCCAGACGCTGAGACAGCGTGGTGAACAGGGGTTGGTAGAGGGCGGTGACGAGGTCGGTCAGAGCCCTGTTACCGAGGATCTGGGCGTACGCGCGCTGGTAGTAGTGGCCACTGACCGGGTCGGTGGCCAACTCGTAGGGGGCGTTGTCGAGGGCGCCGAACAGGACCTCTGTGGGGATGCCGAAACGGTCGCGCAGACGCACGGCCATAGCGAAGGCCAGGGACTGCACCAGCGAGGTGCCGATGTGCGGGGCGCCGTTGATCTGGGTGCCGACGACCAGCACGATCCGCTCGTGTGGTGTGGCCAGGATGCGTGGCGTCAGGACGTCTTCGGCGTGGTGAAGAGTGTTGGCCAGGACGGTGTTCGGTGAGACGGGGTGACGCATCATGGGATGTCCCCTTGGGGAGGGTCGGGGCTCACTCGGACAAGATGGCGCAGGTTGAGGTGGCGTCCAGCCATGTGGTGGCCAGGGAGGCGATCAGCCCTGCAGACGGTGTGAAGGGCTTGGTGCGGGGTCGACCGTCAGCAGGTGGGCACTGTTCTGTGGTGGAAGGCAGCCCAGACGCACTTGCCGGGGCCTTGACGCTCCTCCACGCCCCAGTGGTCTGCGAAGGCGGATACCAGTAGCAGGCCGCGGCCATCGTCGGCGGTGCCCCCTGCCTTCCGCCTGGTGGGTGTGCCGTCGCCACCGTCGTGTACCTCGATGCGCAGCACGGTGGCGTGCAGTTCGACGCGGACGAAGATCCGACCGCCCGCAGGGGTTCCGTGCACGACCGCGTTGGTGACCAACTCGGAGGTGCACAGCCGGATATCGTCGAGGCGTTCGGTCTGACCCCACCGGGTAAGGGTCTTGGCGACAAAGCAGCGAGCGGCGCTCGGTGTGGTGCGGCACCGGTGAAAGAGCATTGTTTCGTTCTCGACGGCGCCGTCGAGCACTTGTTCCGGCGCGAGGGCGTCCGGCTTGTTGGGCAGTCTGCTGGGCATGGCCAACAGTCAACTTCCTTCGCTCGTTCGAGTCGGGAGCCAGCATGGGAGCCATGAAGGGGGCCACTATGGGGGCCAGGGTTCCTGCTGTAGGGGAGAAGGATGAGCGACACGAGGATCGGCACGTTGCTCATTCGGCTGCGCACTGCGCGTGGTTGGACCCAGCAGCGAGTGGCTGACGAGTACAACGCCCTGGAGGGGCGTGCCGCCAAGACCGGCAAGGAAATTGGACGTTACGAGCGTGAGGCGCGCATTCCGGTTCCTTACACCCGCAAGTACCTGGCTCAGGTGTTCGGTGTCGACACCGCGGCACTCGACCGAGCTGTGGCGGTCAGCAAGAGTTTCCGAGGCGAGGGGGACAGCTTTTCAGGGTGTTCGAAGGAGCGGCCGGCGCTGCCTGCCGTACCTTCGCGCCTCGGCGTGGGCGCCGTATCGGCAGACGCGTTGACGTCAGCCGACTTCGCCCGGTTCATCGCGCAGCGCAACGCCGACGAGTTCGTGGTGGAGCAGTTGGAAGCCGATGTTGCCCGGTTCGCCCGCGCCTACGTGAGCCATCCGCTATTGGAGCTGTACGTCGAGATCAAGCGGTTGCGGGACGGGGCGTTCGAGTTGTTGCGTGGGCGTCAGCATCCCCGGCAGACGGCTGACCTGTACGTAGCGGCTTCACGGTTGTGCGGCCTGTCCGCGCACGTCTGTCTGGACCTGGGCGACTACGACTCCGCGGCCACACACGCCCGTACCGCCCGGGCGTGTGCCGAGGCGGCCGGTCACGAAGGACTGCTGGCCTGGGTGCGGGCTGTCGAGTCCCTGATTGCTTATTGGACCGGGCGGTACGAGCAGGCGGCGCGGCTGGCGCAGGCCGGCCGCCACCACCGGGCTCGTGGCAGCATCGGGGCCCGACTGGCAAGCCTGGAGGCGCGGGCGCTGGCCGTAGCCGGAGACAGGGTGGGCGCGGTGGCCGCTCTTGCGGACGCCGAGCATTTCCGGGAGGCGATGGCCGACCACGACGAGGTGCCGGGCATCTTCGCCTTCCCGGCCGCCAAGCAGTTCGCGTACGCCGGGACGAGCCACTTGGCCTTGGGTAGGCGGGAGCACGTCCAGCAGGCCATCGTCAGTGCCAACACCGCGATCCGGCTCTACCGCAGCGCCGAGGACGACGACCAATCGGTTGGTGACCTGTTCGCCGCCCATGTAGATCTCGCCCGTAGTCATCTGCTTTTGGGCGATCTGGACGGCACCGAGGCGATGCTCGGATTCGTCCTTGAATCTCCGCCCGAGCGCATGTCAGCCAGCATCGTTCGCCGGCTCACCGCTCTGAGCCGGGAGCTGAGTGGGCCGCAGTACGGTGGAGCAGTGCAGGCCGCACACCTAAGCGAACGACTCCAGTACATGGCCGCCCTCGCGGCCTCACTCTCCCCCACTGCCTCAAAGGCGTGGGCGGTACCCCCAGCCCACCCATCGGAGCCGCCGACGTGACCGAACTGTCCTCCGCACACGAAGCCGCCGTCACCGACCGGGCTCGCCTCGCCGAAAGCGCCTACAGCAGCGACCGGGACCTGGCTGCCCGCCAGTCTCTCTACCGGTGGCAGACGCCCCGCTATGACCTGCCCGGCATCGTCGCCCAGCGGCTCAGCGGTGTTCACGGGCGCGTGGTCGATGTCGGCTGCGGCAATGGCAAGTTCCTCCAGCGGCTCCGCGAGGACCGGCCCGATCTGGACCTGCTCGGCCTGGACATCGCCCCCGGCATCCTTATCGGCGTTCCCGGGCCGGTCACCGTGGCGGACGCCCACCGACTGCCATTGGCCACGGCGAGTGTCGACGCCGCCTTGGCGCTGCACATGCTCTACCACGTCCCTGACATCCCCCAGGCAGTCAAGGAGTTGTCCCGTGTCGTCGCCCGTGACGGGCTGGTGATTGTCTCCACCAACAGCGACCGGGACAAGATGGAGCTCGACGAGCTGTGGCAGCGGGCTGCAGGCGACGTCCTAGGCATCGGATGCGGCCCGGCCCGTATCTCGCTCAGCGCCCGCTTCTCCCTGGAGAAGGCCCCGGCCTTCCTGGGGGATGAGTTCGGCCGGGTGGAGGCGATCGAACTGCCCGGCACCATCACGGTCCACGATCCCGAGCCGGTCATCGCGCACATGGCCTCCTACAGGGCGTGGGCAGACCAGCACGACGTGCCCTTCGAGACCACGATCGAGCGGGCCCGCGCGATCCTTGTCGATCACCTCGCCCAGCACGGGGCCTTCGAGGTCACGTGCCTGGGCGGCATCCTCATCTGCCAGCGCTGAGGGCCACCTGCCTGACCCGACGTGTACGACGGGACCATCCCCGCGGGTGCGGGGAGCAGATCCAAAACATGGGGTTCGCGAGCATTGCCGAGGGGCCATCCCCGCGGGTGCGGGGAGCAGGCCACGGCCTCGGCCGAGTCGGGCCGCAACCCGGGGCCATCCCCGCGGGTGCGGGGAGCAGGCCCACCAAGGCGAGCCGCGCGTCCAGGTCGAGGGGCCATCCCCGCGGGTGCGGGGAGCAGAGGAGGCCCCCGATGGCACTGAAGACCACCCCGGGACCATCCCCGCGGGTGCGGGGAGCAGGACTCGCTCGATGGGTCCGAGGTCGGCGGCGCGGGACCATCCCCGCGGGTGCGGGGAGCAGGTCCCCGTCCGACACCCCGCTGGCTCCGTTCCGGGACCATCCCCGCGGGTGCGGGGAGCAGAACTGGAGTCTGACCATGCCGGAAGCCGTAGCGGGACCATCCCCGCGGGTGCGGGGAGCAGGCCGGCTGCGCCTCGGCGGCGGGCGTGGGACTGGGACCATCCCCGCGGGTGCGGGGAGCAGAGGCCGCTGCAGCAGGCGCTGAAGGAGGCGGGGGGACCATCCCCGCGGGTGCGGGGAGCAGTCCTACTTGCTCTGCCCTGGCGGGGTCTTGGTGGGACCATCCCCGCGGGTGCGGGGAGCAGTGCACATCACCGACGACGGGCCGTCGTCGGTGGGGACCATCCCCGCGGGTGCGGGGAGCAGCGGCTCGGGCAAGCCTGCCTCCAGCCGCCGCTGGGACCATCCCCGCGGGTGCGGGGAGCAGGCTGGCCCACCTTCATGCCCGGCCAGAGCTTGAGGACCATCCCCGCGGGTGCGGGGAGCAGACTGCGTGACCTGGGACTTTATCGTGGCGGGGGCATGGTTTCGCATACTTTCAAAGAAACCGGCAAGTGGGGCATTTGGTCCTTCTTGGTTCACTCTTGTGTAGCTGGAGCGGTCGTGGCGTAAAAGCTCCACCGTATGTGCTGGACGGAGTGGCCGCGGCATTATGGCTCGGCCGGGAGGGGGCCCTCCGCGTTTTCTTCATGTTTCCCCCGAGAGTTCTCCGCGTCTTGTATACCTCTGGCATGACAGGCGAGGGGGGAGCCCGCACGGGGTTGCGAGCCAGGCTCGACGGGCCGGTGCTGACCGTGTGGGCAAAGCACGACTGGGACTCCGAAGGGTGGCTGCCGCTGTGGCGGCACATGGAGGACAGTGCTGCTGTTGCCGGGCGGCTGTGGGATGAGTGGCTGCCCGTGGGCGTACGGAAGTTGGTTGCCGATGCGCTGCCGGGAGGGGAGGCGGACGCCCGACGGCTCGCGGTGTGGCTTGCGGGTGTGCACGATCTCGGTAAGGCGACGCCGGCTTTCGCCTGCCAGGTCGAGTCGTTGGCGCAGACCATGCGGGACCACGGGCTCGAGATGCGCTCCCAGTCGGCCATGGGTGGGGACCGGCGGCTCGCACCGCACGGGTTGGCCGGACAGCTGTTGTTGGCGGAGTGGCTGGAGGAGCGGCACGGCTGGCCGGCAAGGCAGACCGGGCAGTTCGCGGTGGCGCTGGGCGGGCACCACGGAGTGCCCCCCGAGCACGGCCAGATCAACGCACTCGACAGTCACCCCGAACTCCTGCGGACACCTGGCCCGAGCCGGGCTCTGTGGCGGCGGGTGCAGGAGGAGTTGCTCGAGGCGTGCGCGGAGGAGTTCGGCGTACGGGAACGCCTCAGTGACTGGCAGACGGTGAAACTCCCGCAGCCTGTACAGGTGTTGCTCACCGCGCTGGTCATCGTCTCCGACTGGATCGCCAGCAATCCGGACCTTTTCCCGTACTTCCCGCAGGACGTCCCCCGGACCAGTGAGGAGCGCATCGCCGCGGCCTGGCGCGGGTTGAACCTGCCCGGGCCGTGGCGCCCTGAGGAACCGGCCGGGGACACGCAGGAGTTGTTCGCGTCCCGTTTCGCGTTGCCGCCGGGAGCGAAGGTCCGGCCGGTGCAGGAGGCGGCCGTCGAGATGGCGCGGACGATGGATGAGCCGGGACTGATGGTGATCGAGGCGCCGATGGGGGAGGGGAAGACCGAGGCGGCACTGGCCGCAGCCGAGATCCTCGCGGCGCGCTCCGGCGCGGGCGGTGTGTTCTTCGCGCTGCCGACGATGGCCACCGGCAGCGCGATGCTCCCCCGTCTGCTGGACTGGCTGGAGCGTCTTCCCGCTGAGGAAGGGGCTCGTCACTCCGTTCTCCTCGCCCATTCGAAGGCGGCCCTCAACGAGGACTTCGCCGACCTCATACGCAGCAGCGGTCGTGTCGCCGCAGTTGATGTCGACGCGCCGCAGGCCGCCGCCCCCCGACGACCGTCGGACGGCACGCGTGCCACTGCCCCGGCCGAGCTTGTCGCCCATGCATGGTTGCGCGGCCGGAAGAAGGCCATGCTGTCTTCGTTCGTCGCGGGCACGATCGATCAGTTGCTGTTCGCGGGGCTGAAGAGTCGTCACCTGGCGTTACGTCACCTGGCGGTCGCCGGGAAGGTCGTCGTCATCGACGAGGCGCATGCCTACGACACCTACATGAGCGTCTACCTCAACCGGGTGCTGTCGTGGCTCGGTGCCTACCGCGTACCCGTGGTGGTTCTCTCCGCGACCCTGCCCTCCGGTCGGCGGCGGGAGCTGGCAGAGGCGTACGCGGGCAGGGCGACGGGTGACGCCGCGGCGGCGTTCGACGCCGTCGCCGAGACCGGCGGCTATCCGCTCCTGACGGCCGTCACGCCCGGCGGTGCACCCGTCATGCGTCACCCTGCAGCCTCCGGCCGCACCACCGATGTCGAGCTGGAACGCCTCGAGGACGACCTGGACACCCTGGCCGACCGGCTGGAGACCAAACTCGCAGGCGGCGGATGCGTCCTCGTCGTACGCAACACCGTCCGCCGGGTCCTTGATACGGCAGCCGTGCTGCGGCAGAGATTCGGCAGTGAGAACGTGACTGTCGCCCATTCCTGCTTCATCGACGTCGACCGGGCCGCCAAGGACGCAGAACTGCTGTGGTGCTTCGGACCGCCCGGCAAGGCCGAGGGTCGGCCCGAGGGGGCGCACATCGTTGTCGCCAGCCAGGTCGCAGAGCAGTCCCTCGACGTCGACTTCGATCTTCTGGTCACCGATCTCGCACCTGTCGACCTGCTGTTGCAGCGTATGGGGCGTCTCCACCGCCACCTGCGTGGCGGGGAGGAGCAGACCGACCGGCCCGAGCGGCTGCGCACAGCGCGCTGCCTGGTCACCGGCGTCGACTGGATCGGGGAGGTGCCCGTTCCGGTGAGCGGCTCGGTCGCCGTGTACGGGGCGTACGCGCTGTTGCGTTCCGCCGCCGCCCTGCTGCCGCACCTCGACGGCGGAAACGACGGCCCGCGGCGAGCGGTACGGCTGCCGAGCGACATCAGTCCGCTGGTGCAGCGCGCGTACGCCGACGGCGCCGACGGCCCGGCCGGATGGACCGAGGCGCTCGAAGCCGCTCGCGCACGGTACGAGGAGCACCGCGCGGACCAGGCCGAGCGGGCTGCAACCTTCCGGCTCGACGCGGCGGCCAGGCCCGGTAGGCCGCTGTTCGGCTGGGTCGCGGCAGGCGTCGGCGACGCGGACGACACTGCGGCCGGCAAGGCTCAGGTGCGCGACAGCCGGGAGAGTCTCGAGGTCGTCGTCGTGCAGCGGCGGGCCGACGGAACCCTGGCCACGGTGCCGTGGCTGGAACCTGACCGCAAGGGGCGTGTGCTGGCCGGGCTGGACCTGCCCACCGACCAGGTGCCGGCCGCCCTGGCGGCGCGCACCGCGGCGAGTTGCGGACTGCGGCTTCCGATCCAGTTCAGCTACGCAGACGTCATGGATCGAGCGATCACGGAGCTTGAAGAACTGTATGTGCCTGCTTGGCAGGTGAAGGTCAGTCACTGGCTGGCCGGCCAGCTGATCCTGCCGCTTGATGAGGACTGTCAGACCCGGCTGGCAGGCTTCTCTCTCCGGTACAGCAAGAGCGACGGCCTCGAGGTGACCCGTGTCTGAAACCGACTTGAGTAGCGGTGACGGCGTGCCGTCGTTCGACCTCACCGTCCGGCCGTGGATTCCGGTGCTCAGACGCGACGGTACGCAGGACAAGCTGTCGCTGCGTGAGGTGTTCGAGCAGGCGCACGACCTGCGGCGCGTCGTCGGTGACCTGCCCACTCAGGAGTTCGCCCTGGTGCGTCTGCTGCTCGCCGTCGCGCACGACGCGTTCGAGGGGCCGCAGGACATCGACGCGTGGTCGGAGCTGTGGGCCGAGGAGGGCTGCTTCGCTCCGGTCGGGACGTATCTCGAAGCGCACCGCGGCCGGTTCGACCTGCTGGACGCTGGCGCGCCGTTCTTCCAGACCGCGGGGCTCCGGACGGCGAAGGATGAAGTGTTCTCCCTCAACCGGATCGTGGCCGACGTGCCCAATGGGGAGCCCTTCTTCACCGCCCGTATGCCCACCGTTGAACGCCTCACGTTCGCCGAGGCGGCCCGCTGGGTCGTCCACGCGCATGCCTACGACACCTCCGGCATCAAGACCGGTGTGGAAGGCGACAAGCGCGCCAAGGGCGGCAAGGTCTACCCGCTCGGGGTCGGCTGGGCCGGGAACCTCGGCGGGGTTTACGTCGAAGGCCGCACCCTGCGCGAGACGCTGCTGCTGAACCTCGTGGCCGCCGACACCTCCAACCTGGAGATCGACGATCAGGACGCGCCCGCGTGGTGCAGGGAACCCTGCGGCCCGGGCGGCGCGGAGCGCGCCCCGACCGGCGTACGCGACCTGTACACCTGGCAGACGCGGCGCCTGCGCCTGCACTTCGACGAGACCGGCGTGCACGGCGTCGTCCTCGGCTACGGCGATCCGCTCCCCGCACGCGACCGTCAGCACCGGGAGCCGATGACCGCCTGGCGGCGCAGCAAGCCCCAGGAGAAGAAGCTTAAGAAGACTCCCGTCTACCTGCCGCGCGAGCACGCTCCCGAGCGTTCCGCCTGGCGCGGGATCGGCTCACTGGTCGTCGGCGAGGTCGGCAAGGCACAGGGGCCGGAAGCGGCCGCCTACTTACGGCCGGGGATTCTGGAGTGGGTGGCCCGCCTGGTGACGGAAGGAGAGCTGCCCCGAGGCTTCCTCGTCCGGGCCCGGATCGTCGGCGCCTGCTACGGCACGCAGCAGTCCGTGATCGACGAGATCGTCGACGACCACGTCTCCATGGCGGTCGTCCTGCTCCACCAGCAGGACCGGCGCTACGCCGAGCAGGCCGTCGCAGCCGTCGCCGATGCCGACCTCGCGGTCAACGCCCTGGGTGACCTGGCCACCAACCTGGCCCGCGCGGCCGGTACCGAGAGCGACGGACCCCGCTCCACCGCACGCGATCTCGCCTACGGGCTCCTCGAGGCTCCGTACCGCACGTGGCTCGCCCGTCTCGCCGACACCGATGACCCGTACGTGCAGCGCACCGATTGGCAACAGCAGGTGTACGAGATCGTCGGCGGGCTCGGTGACCGGCTGATGGCCGCGGCTGGGGACGCGGCCTGGCAAGGCCGGACCGTGCAGCTCAAGCACGGCACCGAGTGGCTCAACTCCGCGCTCGCCGGCAAGTGGTTCCGTGCCGCGCTGCACAAGGGCCTGGGGCGCCCCGATTCCACGGACACGCTGCCGGACGCGGACACGGCGTCGGCACCCGAGACCACCGCGAAGGCACCCGCATGACCACCGTCACCGCACCCGTCACTCCGCGCGAACGGGTCGCCCGGCTCGCCGCCGACCACATCGACGACCTGCAGCGGGGGTACCTCGCCGACCGGTCCCGCGCCGTCGCGGCCTTGGCCCGGCTCCGGCGCGGCGCCGGCCGGGATGCCGGGCAGCTGCCCGACCTGTGGGCTCTGATCGACACCGGCTCTCTGCACCACGCCCCGGACGGCGCTCGGCCGATGAGCGAGAGCGAACTGGTCCGGGCCGAGGACGCCCTGCACGTCGCGCTCACCCTATACGCGCTGCACCAGCAGTCCCGTCCCACCGGCATGCACCAGGCCGACCGGCCGGACCGCCGCCGGGGCCTCGGAGCCGCCGTACGCCGGATGATGAAACCCGGTGAGATCGACGAACCCGTGCACAAGCGCCTGGTCCGCGCCGGCACCGCCCCCGACCTGACCACCCTCGCCCAACGGCTGCGCGACATCGTCGTCCTGCTGCGCCGCGAGGGTTTCGAACTCGACTACGCGCTCCTCGCCGGACAGCTCTACACCTGGCAGCGGCCCGGGGGAGCAGACGCCGTCCGCAGGGAATGGGGCCGTTCCTTCCACGCCTGGCACGACAAGTCCAAGGGCGGACGCCCGCCCCTTGCCGCCGGCGTGACCGCAGAGACCGACACCACCAGCACCACGGACACCGACAAGGACGCCTCGTGAACCGCATCTTCCTCGACGTGCACGCCCTGCAGACTGTCCCGCCCAGCAACCTCAACCGCGACGACACCGGGGCACCGAAGACGGCGGTGTACGGGGGAGTGCCGCGCGCCCGCGTCTCCAGCCAGGCGTGGAAGCGGGCCACCCGCACCTACTTCAAGGACGAGCACCTTCTGGACCCGAGCGAACTCGGCGTGCGGACCAAGAAGATCGTGGAGGCGGTCGCCGAACGGATCACCGCCCTCGACCCCTCGCTCACCGGTGAGACCGCACTGCGCATCGCGGACGAGACCGTCAAGGCCACCGGCTTGAAGACCGAGATCCCCAAGCGCAAGGCCGACTCCGCCAAGGAAGGCGAGCCGGACCCGGCGCCCGAGGCGAAGTACCTCGTATTCCTCAGCGCCCGCCAGCTCGACGGCCTGGCCCGCCACGCCGTCGACGGCGCCGCCGACATCACGGCCTTCTTCAAGGACAAGAAGAACAAGGACAAGGCCAAGGAACTCGCCGACACCCGCCACTCCGTCGACATCGCCCTCTTCGGCCGCATGGTCGCCGACGCCGCCGACATCAACGTCGACGCCGCCGTCCAGGTCGCCCACGCCATCAGCGTCCACCGCGTCGAGAACGAGTCCGACTACTACACCGCCGTCGACGACGAGAACACCGACGCGGAGACCGGCGCCGGCATGATCGGCACCGTCGACTTCAACTCCGCCACCCTCTACCGCTACGCCGCCCTCGGTGTCCACCAGCTCGCCGCCACCCTCGGCCAGGGCCTGCGGGAGGAGGAGCCGCGTACCGACCCCGTCCGCCGGGCCGTCGAGGCCTTCGTGCACGGCTTCGTCGCCTCGCTGCCCACCGGAAAGATCAATACCTTCGGGCACCACACGCTGCCGGACGCGGTGATCGTCAAGCTGCGCACCACCCGGCCCGTCAGCTTCGTCGCCGCCTTCGAGGATCCGGTGCGCGGCGACCAGGGGGGCCACGTCCGCGAGGCGTCCGAGCGCCTGGCCGAGTACGTCCCCGACATGGAGCGGGCGTACGGCGACGAGGACTCCACCCTCACCTGGGTGCTGCGCGTCGGCTCGAACACGCAGAAGCTCGCCGGAATCGGTACCGAGTCGCAGAACATCGGCGAACTCGTCGCCGCCGTCGGCCAGGCCGTCGCAGAGCGCCTGGAGAAGCCCGCATGAGCGTGCTCACCCTCCGGCTCGCGGGCCCCCTGCAGTCCTGGGGGGCTTCTGCCCGTTTCACCCGACGCACCACCGAGTCCGCGCCCACCAAGAGCGGCGTCGTCGGCATGCTCGCCGCCGCGGCCGGCATCGAACGCGGCGACGACCGCAGGCTGGCACCGCTGGCCGCGCTGAAGTTCGGCGTACGGATCGACCAACCCGGGACTCGAGTACGGGACTTCCACACCGCCCACCACGGCGTCACCGGCAAGTCCATGCCGCTGTCCGAGCGCTTCTACCTCGCCGACGCCGTCTTCGTCGCCGCTCTCGAAGGCGACCGCACGCTCCTTGCCGAGTTGCACACCGCACTGCGCACCCCCGTGTACGCGCCGTTCCTGGGCCGCCGTTCCTGCCCGCCCGCCCTGCCGGTCGAACTCGGCTTCCATGACGAGGGCACTCTGATGGACGTGCTGCGCGAGGTGCCGTGGCAGGCCTCCGCCTGGTACCGCAGGCCGTACCGCGGCCGGGACGAGATCGAACTGACCGTGCTGCGCGAGGCGGACGAGGACGAGCAGCACGCTGCCGACGTCCTGCGCGACCAGCCACTCAGCTTCGCCGCCGAACACCGCCGCCACGCCCTGCGCACCCAGCTCAGCGACAGCGTCCGCATCCCCAACCCGTCCGCCCGGCACCTGCCCCGGCACGACCCGTTCGATGCCCTGGACGAGGAGAGCGCCTGATGTTCCTCACCCGCTTCCGCGTGAACACCGCGCGCCCCGGCGCCCGCCGCCTCCTCTCCTCGCCACAGGCCATGCACGCCGCCGTCATGTCGTCCTTTCCCGGTCTGCTGCCCACGGACACGCCCACGCCCGATGCCCCGCGCGTGCTGTGGCGCTTGGACCAGACGGCACGAGCCGAGGTCATGCTGTACGTGGTCAGCCCCGACCGGCCCGACCTCACCCACCTCGTGGAGCAGGCCGGTTGGCCTGCGGCCGCTGCCGCGGACCCGGACCGACCCGGCTGGCAGAGCAGGCCCTACGGCCCGTTCCTCGACCGGCTGGCAGCAGGTGACCGGTGGGCGTTCCGGCTCACCGCCAACCCGGTCCACCACGCCCGCCGCAAGGACGGCGAGCCGACCAAGCGCACGGCACACCTGACCGCGGTGCACCAGATGGGCTGGCTCCTCAAGAAGCAGGAACCGTGCGGCTTCCGCGTCCTGGAGAAACCTGACGGGAAGCGTCTGCTGCCCAGCGGCACCACCCACACCGGACAGCCGCACCACGGCGACCGCTACGAACTGGCCGTCCGCGACCAGCGCACCCTCGCCTTCGACAAGTCCCGCAGCACCGGTCCCGGCAGCCGCAAGCCGTCCCCCGTCAGCCTGGTCACCGTCACCTTCGACGGCCGGCTCGAGGTCACCGACCCCGTGCTCCTGCGCCGCACCCTCACACAGGGGCTCGGCAAGGCCAAGGCCTACGGCTGCGGCCTGATCACCCTGGCTCCGCTCGGCCCGGTCGACCCGGTCGGGTGAGACGGTGACCACGGTCTCCCGGCGCACCGCGCTCACCCCGCGCCACCTGACCCGAACCGGCGAACGGCTGTCCTTCGTCTACCTGGAGCGCTGCACGGTGCACCGGGACGCTAACGCAATCACCGCCGAGGACGCCGACGGCACCACCCACATCCCGTCGGCGACCATCGGCACCCTGCTCCTCGGCCCCGGCACCCGCATCACCCACCAGGCGATGAGCGTGCTGGGGGAGACCGGTGCCGCCGTGTGCTGGGTGGGGGAGCAAGGCGTGCGCTACTACGCCGGTGGCCGCGCCCTGACCCGTTCCTCCGCCCTCATGGAGGCACAGGCCCGCCAGTGGGCCAACCCGCGCAGCCGCCTGGCCGTCGCCCGCGCCATGTACCGGCTGCGCTTCCCCGACGAGGACACCGCCGGCCTTACCCGCCATGAACTCCTCGGCCGCGAAGGCCGACGCGTCAAGGACTGCTACAAGGCCGAGGCCGCCCGCACCGGCATACCATGGCGCGGCCGTAAGTACGTCCCCGGTGACTTCGCTGGCGGTGACGCGGTCAACCAAGCGGTCACGGCCGCCGCCCAGTGCATGTACGGCATCGCGCACGCGGTCGTCGCATCCCTCGGCTGCAGCCCGGCACTCGGCTTCGTCCACTCCGGCCACGAACTGTCCTTCGTCCTCGATGTCGCCGACCTCTACAAGACCGAGATCGGCATCCCGCTGGCCTTCGACATCGCGGCGGAGGGCGAGGAGGACGTCGGCCCGCGCACCCGCCGCGCACTGCGGGACCGCATCAACGAGACGTCCCTGCTGGACCGCTGCGTCGACGACATCAAACGCCTCCTCCTGCAGGACGCCGCATCCTCTGCCGGACCGGGCGCTGACCGGGACGTCGTCACGCTCCAGAGCGACGGCGGCCACGACGTCGCTGCCGGACGCAACTACGGAGGCCCGGACGAGGGCGAGGAGATGACCTGGTGACCGTGATCGTCCTGACCAACTGCCCGGCAGGCCTCCGCGGATTCCTCACCCGCTGGCTCCTCGAAATCTCCGCCGGCGTCTTCATCGGCAACCCGTCGGCGCGCATCCGCGACGTGCTGTGGAACGAGGTCCAGCAATACGCCGACCAGGGCCGCGCCCTGCTCGCCCACACCACGAACAACGAACAGGGCTTCACCTTCCGCACCCACGAACACAACTGGCACCCGATCGACCACGAGGGCATCACCCTGATCCGCCGCCCCAACCCCAAGACTGACGGGCCCGGCCCTACGGCAGCTCCGCCACGAGGCTGGAGCAAGGCATCCAAACGCCGCCGCTTCGGGCGATCGTAGTGCGCGCTATGCACTATTCGGTGGAATTGCCGGAATCAACGAAAGTACTCCAAAACTGCCACCGCCCCAGATAAACCCGCAGCTCACACAGTCTGCTCCCCGCACCCGCGGGGATGGTCCCGACCGTGGTGAACCGCCCCTTCTCGTTGCGGGCTGCTCCCCGCACCCGCGGGGATGGTCCCAGCGACGCGAGCACCGCCGTGCTGACGCCGTCCTGCTCCCCGCACCCGCGGGGATGGTCCCTCCAGCAACCGCGTCAGGAAGCTCGAACCGGCCTGCTCCCCGCACCCGCGGGGATGGTCCCGTGAGGAACCCCGCCTCGGCCGCGGTGACCAGCTGCTCCCCGCACCCGCGGGGATGGTCCCGGCGCCTACCTCGGATCCATCGGCATGGTGAACTGCTCCCCGCACCCGCGGGGATGGTCCCGCCCCGGCACTGAGCTGGATCGTCTCGACGTCCTGCTCCCCGCACCCGCGGGGATGGTCCCGCGGCGGCCGGGACGGTGGCAGCGGCGAACGCCTGCTCCCCGCACCCGCGGGGATGGTCCCATGGGTTTGAGGACCGAGTTCCAGACGAACAGCTGCTCCCCGCACCCGCGGGGATGGTCCCGGCGTGCCGTCCCAGGGGCTGGCGCAGACGATCTGCTCCCCGCACCCGCGGGGATGGTCCCGCGGTCCTCATCTCCGACGGGCACGACCAGCGCTGCTCCCCGCACCCGCGGGGATGGTCCCAAGGTGATCGGCGGGATCACGAAGTTCGTCGGCTGCTCCCCGCACCCGCGGGGATGGTCCCGTCGACTTCAAGGGCATCCTGAACGCCGGGAACTGCTCCCCGCACCCGCGGGGATGGTCCCTCGGCAAGGTTGGCGGCAAGGCCGACGAGATGCTGTTCCCCGCACCCGCGGGGATGGTCCTTCCACGCCGGCCAGGACCAGCCGCCGCAGGGTCTGTTCCCCGCACCCGCGGGGATGGTCCCCACGGAGGTCGTCCGCATCACGCCGATCGACCCTGTTCCCCGCACCCGCGGGGATGGTCCCTACGACGCCGACGAGCTGTTCCTCACCACGCACTGCTCCCCGCACCCGCGGGGACGGTCCCCCCATGGCCACCAAGGCTTACGAGCGCTACGGCTGCTCCCCGCACCCGCGGGGATGGTCCCAAGGCGCCGGCCCCGGACAAGGTCAACGTGACCTGCTCCCCGCACCCGCGGGGATGGTCCCCGTGCGCTGGAATGTCACCGGCTCCCGGGTGGCTGCTCCCCGCACCCGCGGGGATGGTCCCGCGATGATGACGGCGGCGATGAGAGGGCCGGCCTGCTCCCCGCACCCGCAGGGATGATCTCTGTGCTGCCATGAGCCTGAGCTGTGCGCGAAGACTGAACACAACTCAGGGGGTGGTGGCGATGGCCAACTCCAACGCGCCTGCCTGGCCAGCGCGTTGGTGCTGCGCCCCAGCTGGCTGATCTGCGACGAGATGAGCGCGATGCTCGACGCGTCTATCACGGCCGCCCTGGTGGCGGTGGTCGAGGCCTACCGCACCGAAACCGGCGCCGGCCTCCTCGCCATGGGCCACGACCGCACCCTCCTCGACCGCTGGTGCGACCGCACGGTCCACTGGGACACGGTGACGGCATCCGGCGCGCCGGCGGTCAAGGCGGGTTAACGGAACTCCCTTTATGACTCCGGCCGTGATCCGTCGGGTGGAACTCAGGGGTGCATGACGATCTTTCCCACGTGCCCCCTGCGGGCGAGTTCCTCCTGCGCCCGAGCGGCCTGCTCCAGCGGAAACGTCGCGGCGACGACGGGCTGGACCTCGGCTCGTCGCGCCAGGTCCATGAGGAGGCCGAAGTGCGTGGGCGTGTGCATCGCGGAGCCGATGACCTGCGCGTTGTGCAGGTAGAGGCGGCGCACGTCGAAGGTCACGTCGTATCCGCCGAGTGCGCCGGCGACGACCCACCGGCCTCCTTCGCGCAGCAGTGGCAGCCCTTCACTCACCAGCTCGCCGGCCACGACGTCGAGGGCGACGTCGATGCCCTCCGGGGCGGCAGCGCGGATCTGCTCGACGACGTTTCCTGCGCGGTCGACGACTTCGTGCGCGCCCGCCCCGCGCACCGCGTCGGTCTTGGGTCCGCTGCTGATGGCGAGCACCCTCGCGCCGCGCGCACGGGCGATCTGTACCAGCGCGAGGCCGACGCCGCCGGACGCCCCCGAGACCAGGGCGGTTTCCCCCTCCCGCAGCCGACCCCGCTCGATCATGCCCAGCGCCGTGCCGTAAGCGGTCGGCAGTGTCGCGAGCTGGTCGTCCGTGAGCGGGGATTCCGTCACGTCGTGTACACGTTCCGCCGGCGCGGTCACGTACTCGGCGTATCCGCCGTCGCGTTCGCTCCCCATCAGGCCCACCGGGTTGGCGTCCGGCCCTTCGATGTCGTAGATCGCGGGGTCGACGACCACTCGGCGCCCGACGAGGCTTCCGTCCACGTCGGGGCCGACCGCCACGACCCGGCCGGCCACGTCGGCGCCCTGGATGCGCGGGAAGTCGATCGGGCCCCGCCAGCCCGACAGCGCTTTCGGGTTTCCCGGGCGGCCGTAGGCGCCCTCCCGGGTCCACAGGTCGGTGTTGTTCAGGGCCACCGCGCCGACCCGGGCCAGTACCTCGCCCGCCCGCGGGGCGGGCACGGCCACTTCCGTCAGCTCCAGGACCTCCGGCCCTCCGTGTCCTGTGATGCGCACCGCGCGCATGGACTCGGGCACATCCATTGCCAGGACCTCCTCGCCACCCAGTTCCTCGTGCTGCACGAGGGTGCCCTCGCCGCGCAGCCGTTCTCGCTCGACGCCCTTCCGCGAAGCATCGATCTGGTGCAATCCCTGCCCCAAGCCGGCGCGCCATCCCGCCACCACCCGTCGAGCAGGGCCCCGGGATCAGGGTGTCCGGTGACTCGCTTGTTCTTGGTCTCACGGGGCTCGTCGGTTCCTCTGATCTGATACGGAAGCGGACGAGGTCGCCTGCGACCTCTCGGCTTCATGTCAGCGAACCATCCGGGGACGCACCGCCTCATGACGGTGAAATCCGGTGCCCGTGCCATCCCGGTGTCAGCGGCGGACCGCCACGTGCGCCACCGCGGTCGGCAGGAAAACGGCTGACAGCGTTCGACGACGACTGCCGGCCACTCCACTGACGCGAACCCGGCACATCGCAGTGCCCGCTTGAGCGCAAGGCAAAACCTGACGGAAGCTTCCGCGGCGCGGCCGGTTCAGCGGATCCCCGCCCCAGGGTCGAAGGCCGGCCGGCGGAAGCGCGCAGCGCGTGCGGGCTTCCACCGGACCGCCCAGGAGCGGCGTCCCGCCTCCTCCGGCACGGCAACCGTGTCGGCGACCTTCCCGGCCGTGGTGTCGGCGGATTCTCACGGCTGCTGTGCTCAGGCTGCCGGACCGTCGGGAATGCGGAAATCACCCGGAATTGATTCAAGATGCAACATGTTGTAGAGGGTGGAAGACCTCCCCTCCCTGAAGGACGACCCCATGGGCCTGCTCAACCGTCGCCGCGCCACCGCTTCCATCCCGGCCGCCGACTCGGCCTCCGTGCCGGACACCGCCCGGTTGACCGGTGTCTGGACCATCGACCCCGCGCACAGCAGCATCGCCTTCGTCGCCCGGTATGCCATGATCACCAAGGTCCGCGGCACCTTCGAAGACTTCGACGGCCGCCTGTACCTGGACGGCGAGCGGCCCGGGCGCTCCACCGCCGACGTGACCCTCAGGGCCGCCGGCCTCAACACCCGCCAGAAACAGCGCGACCAGCACCTGCGCAGCGCGGACTTCTTCCACGTCGAGGCCCATCCCACGTTGTCCTTCCGCAGCACCTTGGTGCAGCAGCTCTCCGCGGACACCTACCACCTGACCGGCGACCTGAGCATCAAGGGCGTCACCCGCCCGGTCGTCCTGGAGCTGACCCACACCGGCACGGCGACCGATCCCTTCGGCAACGAGCGTGCCGGTTTCGAGGGCTCCGCCACGGTCGACCGCACCGACTGGGGCCTGACCTGGAACAGCGTGCTGGAGACCGGCGGCGTGCTGGTCGGCGAGAAGGTGAAGCTGGAGTTCGACGTCTCCGCGATCCGCGCCGCCTGACCACCACCCCGCCCACGCGCCACTGCTGCCATGCAACTCAGCGGTTCACCCGAAGATCCTGTCAGGCCGCGTCCTCGACGAGCCCGAAGCTGTCCGGAAACTCCTCCAGGAACGCCCGCCGCGAGGCATCGGCCTCTTCGGCGGCCATGGTGCCGAGCAGGTCGAGGAACTCTTCCTGCTGCGCATGCGACAGTCTGCCCACCACGTGGGCGACGCCCTCCAGTCGGAACCGGGGCCACCCCCGCAGATGTGGGGAGCAGGTGCACCAGATTGAGGACGGTGTCCCGCCGGGTGGTGTGTGGGGCCTCCGAGGTCCGGTGCTGCGGGGCCGGAGACGGATGCCTTGTCGAGAACCGTGAGCAGTCGACGGGTATGTGTCACTTGAGCGCTCGAACGAGCGGCAGCAGGACAGTAGCGGCCGAAGTGCTCACGACTTCGGGACGGTGTGTCCTCCCCGGGGCGTGGACGCGCGTCCCGGCGTCACCCCTGTCGACGTTCAACCACGCGCCGAAGGGACTCCGCCCCATGACAACGCGGGCCACCACCCGCCACCCGTCGCACCCCAGGGCGGCGTGCCCCGGCGCCGCGTGCGCGTACGCCACCTCACCCATGCACAGCACGCCCTGCCGACTGCGCCGCCCAGCTCGACGACGGACACGGCCGGCACCCCGTGCACGGGCAACTGTCATTGCCCGCGCCTCGGACCTGGTCGGCACGTGGAACGACGGTCATGGCGGCACGCTGCGGTTGGACGTGGAAGGGCGTGCGGTGGCCACCGGCACCTGGAGCGGGGGCGGAGTGGACTCGCCGGACGGGCGATGTGAGGGCTCGGGCACGTGGAGGTTCGCACCAGACGGCGACCCCTGGCTCCAGAGCGTCACCGTCGATGTCGGTGATTGCTGGTCGGGGGAGTGGACACTGGGCGGCACGGCCGGCCGCCCCAAGTTGAACTACCGGCTCGGAGACATGGACGCGCCCGAGTGGTACGTGCTCACACGGTGAGAAGGGCGGGCGCACCGGCTGGCGCGCAGTACCCGCGTAGAGCCGGGCGGCGCAGTCGGCCGGGCCGGCCGACTGCGCGGTGGTGACTGCACCTGCCCGGCGGCTGCGACCGCTCACGGAATGCGTGCCATTCCGAGCGCGGCAGCGCAGTCGTGCGGGAAGAGTCCTACGGCAGGAGGCCGTCCGTCTCCGTGAACACGGTGTGGGCGAGCACCATGAAGACCACGCACACGGCGATGGCCGCACCGAGGAAGGCGAGCACCACCCCCGTCCCCGCGGCGAGCTTCCCGTGGGCCGGGGCGTGCGCAGTGGCACGCTCCGGGCTGTCGGCGAGGTAGTACACGGTGACGTGGTCGCCCTCGACGACCGTCGACGGTCCGTTCACCTCGTCGAAGCGGACGACGCGCCCCTCTCGGGTCGTGAACTCGTAGACGTGGTGCAGGGTGGTGCGCAGGTCGGTGTCCCCCGTGCCACCTCTGGTCCTGGTGTAGGTCCGCAGACATCTCCCCTCGGCCGTGAGGCCGTGGTTCCAGGCGCTGCTGACCTGCCTGCTGCGGCTGATGGTCCTGGCGGCCATGGCGGACACGCAGACGATCATGATGACAGGTATGACGTAGAAAAGAGCTTCCACGAGTTCCCCCTCTGGTTTTGTTCGTGTCGGGGACGACCGGCACGGTGGGCGCCTGGTCACAGCGCCCGCAGGAGTGTTGCACGGAAGCTCCCCGAACCATGCCGGAAAGGTGCGCTCTCTCGGCTCCATGTCGGCGACCGCCCCCACTGTCGCCCCGAGCCGGACAGCTTGAGCCCCGGCGACGTTCGACGTTTCCTGCCTGCATGGCTTCGGTCCGCCGATCGGAAGAACCCGAAGTGCCACTTGCTCACGGAGTTTGTGCATGATCCTGCTGAAAGTGAACGAAGCCATGCCAACTGTTCGCGGTGTCAAGGGCCGTCACACAGACGGGGCCGAGGCCTCCGGTGGGGCGGGGAGCGTCCGCCCCAGGCGGGCGAGTGGGGACAGGGCCATCAGCGCCGGTGACAGCAGCATGCCCGCGGCCGTCACCAGGAGGCTGGTGCGCGTCCCCCACCCTTCCGCGAGGAAGCCGCCGAGCAGCGAACCGAGCGGGGTCAGCCCCATGCCGACGAAGTTGATCGTCGCGGCCGCGCGGCCCTGCATCCCGTCCGGAGTGAGGGTCTGCCGGACGGCCATGAGCGTGACGTTCACCAGCTGGCCGAAGGCTCCGAACAGGAAGCTGATCGCGAGGAGCGCGGGAACCGTCACCGTGGAGGAGCCGTGCAGGGCGGGGACGAGCAGGAACACGCCGTCGCCGAGTGCCGCCGCGGAGACGAGCACGGCGCCGTGCCCGAACCGGCTCGGCAGACGGGCGGCCAGCAGTGAGCCCAGGAGCGCGCCCGGCCCCGTCGCCGCGAGCACCAGTCCGACGGCGGCGCCCGACAGGTGCAGGTCCCGTGGCAGGAACAGCAGGTAGACGGTCATCACGGCGGCGAAGAAGAACTGGAAGACGGCCGATGCGAGACACACGGCCCGCAGCGAGGTGTCGCCGGCGACGAAGCGGAGGCCCTCCTGGATCCGCCGCCAGACCCGGGGAGGACGTTCCGAGCGCTCCGGGACGGATTCGTGGCGACCGATCCGCCGGATCGACAGGAACGACAGCGCGAAGAACAGCGCGCTGGAGGCGGCGGCGATCGGCGCCGACAGCAAGGACACCAACGCACCACCGAGGGCGGGGCCGCCGATCTGAGCGGCGGACCGACTGCCCTCGAGCGCGCTGTTGGCCCGCACCAGCTGATCGCGTTTCACCAGCCGCACCAAGGAGGCCTGGTAGGCCACGTCGAAGAAGACGGACAGAGCCCCGACGGCGAAGGCGACCGCGAGCAGCGCCGGCAGGCCGAGCAGGCCGAGGAGGCCGGCCACGGCGGCGGCGCCCAGCGCCAGGGCCCGGCCGACGTCCGTCAGCACCATCACCGTGCGGGTCCGCCACCTGTCCACCCACGCGCCGACGAAGAGCGAGAGCAGCAGGATCGGCGCCTGCCCCACCGCGCGCAGGGCGCCCAACTGGCCGGCACCGGCGTCGAGCGTCAGGACGGCGAAGAGCGGCAGGACCACCAGACACGCGTGCTCGCCCAGTTGGGAGGCGGTCTGGCCCACCCAGAGCCGGCGGAAGTCGCCGTCCCGCCACAGGCTTGACGGAACAGGGCGGCCGGAACCGGAACCGGCGGAGGAAGAGGACAACACAGAGACCCCTCGGATGACCGAAGACGAGAGCCGCCGGCCGGCGGCACACGCCAGGCGCACCGACGGTTTCAGGCAGCGGGAAGGGAAGGCTCGCTGTGCCGCGCTGTGAGAGCAGCACGCGATGACGGGCCGCTCACGGCCTCGGACGTCAACGCGTGCTCGGACGACCGACCATCTCTTCGCTCCTTGTGAGTCACTCGCTGCGCGAACACTAGCTCCCGCTCGGCAGGGCACGAAAGGAAATTAAGGACCGGAGGGACCGGGCAGACGGTGGGAGGAGTCCGGCCGTTCGCGCCGGGTCACGAGGGCGGGGCGGCCCAACCGGTCGCTCGGTCCCCGAGGTCGCTGAGCTGTGTGCGTGAAGGGGGAGCACAACTCGGTGGCGTCCGGAGGGGAAGTCGGGAAGGCTTGCGCGCATGGTTTCGATGGTGCAGAACGTGGCGATCGACTGTGCGGATGCCTACGAGTTGGCCCGGTTCTGGAGCGGGGTGACCGGCCGCCCACTGGATCCGGAGGACGGACCGGGCGACCCGGAGGTCCAGGTGCTGCTGGCGGAGGGCCCGGTGCTGCACTTCAACCAGGTGCCCGAGGCCAAGACGGTCAAGAACCGGATCCATCTGTGTCTGCGCCCCGAGACCTCGCGCGAGCAGGAGGTGGAACGGCTGCTGGGCCTCGGCGCCACCTTTGTCGCCGATCACCGGAATCCCGACGGCTCCGGTTGGGCGGTCCTCGCCGACCCCGAAGGCAACGAGTTCTGCGTTCTGCGCAGCGAATCCGACCGGGCCGCCATGAGTTCCTGACGCTCACGCGCCGTCCCGGCCGGTTTCGCACGGCTGCTGATCACGCTGCTCGTGAGGCGCTGATGGGGGACCGTGGTGGCATGGAAGAGCAGCGGTTCGACGTGTGGGCGGCCGGGGCCGCCTACGAGCGGTACATGGGTCGGTGGAGTCGTCTCGCGGCGGAGGAGTTCGTGGCGTGGCTCGACTGTGCCGGTGATCTGCGGTGGCTGGACGTGGGATGCGGCACGGGTGTGCTGTCGGCGGTGGTGAGCGCCCGGTGCCGGCCCCGAATGACGGTGGGCATCGACCGGTCCGAGGAGTTCGTGGGCTCAGCCCGGGCAGCGGTTCCCCTCTCGACGCACTGCCTCGTGGCGGACGCGATGGCGCTTCCGGCACGCGATGGGACGTGGGACGTCGCGGTCAGCGGTCTGACACTGAACTTCCTTCCCGAGCCCACCGCGGCCGTGGCCGAGACGGCCCGGGTGGTCCGGGCGGGCGGCCTGGTTGCGGCGTATGTGTGGGACTACGCCGAGGGCATGGGTTTCCTGCGCCGCTTCTGGGACGCGGCCATAGCGGTGGACCCGTCCGCGGTTGCGCTGGACGAGGGCCGTCGGTTCCCCGTGTGCCGTTCGGATCGGCTGGCCGAGGTGTGGGCTGCCGCAGGGCTCGTCGACGTGGCCACCGTCCCGATCGAGGTGCCCACGGTCTTCGCCGACTTCGCCGACCTGTGGGAGCCCTTCCTGGCGGGGCAGGGCCCGGCGCCCGGCTACGTGGCCTCTCTCGCGCCGGCCGACCGTGACCGGGTACGGGACGCGTTCGGCGCCGCTGTTCCCAGGAGGCCGGACGGTTCCATCGCGCTGACCGCCCGGGCCTGGGCCGTGAGCGGCCGGAGGCCGGTGAAACCAGCAGGTCAGACAGTAAAGTCCTGCTGGAGTATCAGTGGCTCGGGCAGGGGTTCGGCAAGAGCGGACCCTCGTGCCGGAGCGCTGCGACGGCACCGATCCCGGGAATCAGTCTTGCCGCAGGTGTTGTCCCTGTCATGAGATGAGAGATCAGGGGTGTCAGCACTGTCACCCGGCCAGAACTACTGGGTCCGAAACTCAACTGTCAGGTCGATGGCCCGGCTTCACTCAATCAAGTTGACCAGTACCCTGCGGACCATGGAACTTGGACCGCTCGAACCAGAGGTAATCGAACTTGTTGTCGCAGTTGTTTGTTTCTCCTTAGTCTTCGGCATTCTTGCGAAGGTCGTCCTTCCGCGTATCCGCAAGACGCTGGAAGAGCGCGAGGATGCCATCGAGGGCAACGCCGAGCGAGCCGAAGCAGCTCGGATCGAAGCCGGGCGTATCCATGAGGAGTACAAAAAAGAGCTCGCCGAAGCCTACCGGGAACTCGCTCATGTCCGGCAGGAGGCAAAGGAACAAGGCGCCCAGATCATTGCGGCCACCCGCGAAGAGGGCGCTCGTCAGCGTGATGCCCTCGTCGCAGCGGCGCACGTTCAGCTCGAAGCCGACCGGGCCTTGGCAGCCGCCGCGCTCAACGAGAGTGTGCGTCGGCTCGCAGTCGAACTGGCGAGCCGGATCGTTGGTGAACCTCTCGATGATTTCGCCGACAACAGCGATGTCATCGACCGTTATTTCGATGAGCTGGAGGCCGACTCGTCGGTGAAGCGATCGACGAGCTGAGCTCTTCGGAGGCCGAGGGTGCATTGCCGCTCGGCGTCGGTGCCGCGTCCCCGACCGTCGGGGGCAGCGGCTTCCTCCCGGTCGGGCCGACGTGTACGGCCGTGCCCGCACAGCCGAAGCACGGCGTCCAGCGGCGGTCCTCGACACCCGTCCCGTCGAGGGCGGTCAAGCCGTGACCCGTGCGGGGGCAACCCTCGACGACCCGGCCGGGTCTTACGGGCATGATCAGACGCCTTGCCCGTACAGGTGCGGTGCTCACCATCGCGTCCCTGCTCCTGACCGCCTGCTCCGGCGACCAGGACGCCCCCGCCGGGCGCCCCGCCGAGCCTCCCGCCGAACACCCCGTCTTCGACCAGAAGCTCGGCCTCCAGGTCTACCTCGCCCTGCGCCAGACGCAGAAGGCGGGCGGTGCCGACTTCGTCCAGACCATGACCTTCGCATCGAAGAAGGGCCGGGCGGTGCAGACCGTCAGCGGGCGGATGGACTTCGCGAAGCGAACGGGCGAGGCGACCACGGAGTGGCGACTGCCGAAGCAGCTCCCCCGGGAAACGAAGGACACGCTCCTGGGCGTCACCCCGGGCAAGGGCAACGCCGACCCCTCGGCGCGCGTCCTCGTCGGACGCCAGCACATCCATTACCGCGCCGGGTCGGCGGCGTACTGGCTCCGGTACACGACGGGCGACACCGGTGCGGACCTCGGCATCGACCGCATCGACCACCTGCGCGGATCCGAAGGGCCGGTGGGCGGCACCCTCCTCGAGGGACTCGGCGCCACGGAGGCGACATCCCGGCGGACCGACGGCTCCCGGCGCACCTATGAGGCGGAGATGCCCAACAGCGCCGCCTGGCAACTGTTCCCCGAGGACCTCAGGCGCGAGCTGTCCGCCCTCTTCCCCACCGGATCCTCCAGCAGGAGCGCCCCGCTGCCGGCGACCGTGTCCGTGGACGGCCAGGGACGCGTCACCCACGTGCGAGCCGACCTCTCGACGGCCCTGGGGAAGAAGGGCAGCGCGTTCGAGGACATGACCTCCCTGACCATCGACCTCCGGCTCTCCCGACACGGTGGGTCGAAGCCCGCCACGAAGCCCGACGGACCCGTCCGGCTGGCCCACGAGGCGGTCCGGTCGGTCGACTCGGTGAAGCCCGGCGGCTGCGTCGACTTCAGCACGGGCCAGCGGGTCGTGGACACCGTCGTGGACGTGCCGTGCTCGGGCGCGCACGACGGCAGGATCTTCGCCCAGAGAACACTGGGCACGGGCCCCTACCCGGGCAGCACGGCCGCCCGGGAGAAGGCCGAAGCCGCCTGCCGTACCGCCTATGACACCGCCCCCGGGCCATGGGTCTCCGAGGCGGGCCGGGCCGGAAACTACTGGTACATGTGGCCGACTCGGGATGAATGGGAACAGGACGGAGGCCGCGCCAGCTGCTACGTCGTCACCACCGAAGGCGCCAGCTGAAGCAGGTGACGGAAAGTCCGTGATCAGGCGGCCCGAAGCAGGGCGGCCCGGTCACCCGGAAACGGGGCGCATCTCACCCGCCAGGAGCGGCCGATGATCAGCCCGCGGTAGCCGATGAAGTCGCCTTCGTCGCGGCGCTGGATGGGCGACAGGGCGATCCCCGCACTCCCGGACCACGGGCAGGCACGATCCGTGCCGCCGGACGCGGCGAGCACGCGGGCGACCAGGGCACCCGAAACCGTTCGGGGTGTCCGCAGCGACCAGGCATGGGTACAAGGCTCACTCCTGCTCACCGGCTAGGAACGGTGCAGTTCCAGGGAGATGTGGGAGGACAGGGCACGGAGGAAGTCGGGTGCGTCGAAGAGCGCGCCGGCGGAGGCCACCCCGGTCGTCCTGGTCCGTCCGGTGAGGATGCGGTCGACCGCTTCCACGACGAGCGGCGCGGTGACGGCGTAGATGTCCTGTCCCCTTGCCACGGCGCGCCGTTCGCTGCCGCCGGAGCGCACGACGACGTCGACGAGGAAGGTCTGCGCGGACCGTCCCCGCTCGTCGACCGCGGCGGGTTCCGGTGTGTCCGGGGCCGCCATGTCCCCGGCCGCCTCGAGGGACATGTAGGTGCGCACCTCGGGGATGGCCAGGTGGCTGGGAAGGGTGACGACGTCGGCCATCGTGAATTCCCCGATGACGGCCCGGGGGCCCAGCGGCTCGGGGAAGGGC
This sequence comes from Streptomyces sp. NPDC004051, assembly GCF_053604275.1. Taxonomy (NCBI): domain Bacteria; kingdom Bacillati; phylum Actinomycetota; class Actinomycetes; order Kitasatosporales; family Streptomycetaceae; genus Streptomyces; species Streptomyces sp. NPDC004051. Next base: position 76,034 of record NZ_JBSGHG010000026.1, read on the forward strand.
CACTCCAGGGTCGGCAGGTCGTCCCGGTGGTACTCCAGGCGCCCGTTCCGGTGGCGGACGCGTCGGCCGTCCCGCCGCCGGTGGGAGACCGCGCCCGCGGCACGCGTCCCGGCGGTGGGGTGCCAACCGCTCAGCCCGTACGCGATGTGCGCCTCGTCGGCCGTCGTCCAGTCGCCCATCGCGGCGGTGGCCAGCAGGTCGCCGAAGCCGCCGTAGAAGGCCATCGCGGGGACGATCACCGCTCCCGAGGCCCGGGCGCGGTCCGTGAAGTGTGCGAACGTGTCGGCGTTGGCCTCGATCTCGGCCGCCACGTCCACATACGGGATCCCTGCGCGCAGCGCCGCCTCGATCACGAGGGCAGCCGTCGTGGCGAAGGGGCCGGCACAGTTGATCACGGCCGCCGTGCCGTCCAGTGCGCGGTCGAGCGAGGTCGGGTCGTCGGCCGACGCGGGGCGGGCGTCCAGTCCGGGTGCGGACTCCGCCAGTACCTTCAGCCTGTCGGCGTCGCGCCCGGAGAGGACCGGGACGAGCCCGCGCTCCAGCAGCTCCGCCACCACGAAGCGCCCGGTGTGCCCGTACGCGCCGAACACCGCCACCTTGAGTCCCGGTCCCATGGGTTCTCCCCGCACTCGAATGATCTGCTGCAGATTGATCCGCTGCGATTGATCTGTTGCGATCTGACATGGACATCCTGTCGAGGGCGGGCGTCCCGCACGAGTGTCCGGAACGACAGGACCCGTACAATTCCGGACGTGACCACTGTTGCGCTGGCCGTCACCGACGGGATGCTGCACTTCGAGCTGTCCCTCGCGTACGAGGTCTTCGCCGCCGCCCCGGCCGGCGTGCCGGGCCCCTGGTACGACCTGGTGGTCTGCGGGCCGGGCGCCGTGCGGGCCGGCCGGTTCATGCTGGAGCCCGACCTCGGGCTCGACCGGCTCCCGCACGCCGACACCGTGATCGTCCCGGGCTGGGCCGACGTCGACGAGGAGCCACCCGCTGAGCTGGTCGACGCGGTGCGCGCGGCCCACGAGGCGGGCGCGCGCGTGGCCTCCCTCTGCACGGGCGCGTTCGTGCTGGCCGCCGCCGGCCTGCTGGACGGGCGGCGCGCGACCACGCACTGGGCGCACACCCGGGCCCTGGCCGCCCGCCACCCCCGGGTGACGGTGGACCCGGACGTCCTCTACGTGGACGAGGGCAGCGTGCTCACCTCCGCCGGCAAGGCCGCCGCCATGGACCTGTGCCTGCATCTCGTCCGCCTCGACCACGGCTCGGCGGTCACCAACGCCGCCGCCCGCCGCCTGGTCGTGCCGCCGCACCGGGACGGCGGCCAGGCCCAGTTCATCGCCACCCCGGCGCCCGCCCCGGACAACCACCCGCTCGCCGAACTGTTCCCCTGGGTGATCGAACGGCTGGACCAGCCGCTGACCGTGGAGGACCTGGCCCGCCGGGCGCGGATGAGCTCACGCCACCTGGGTCGCCACTTCAGGTCGGTGACCGGCACCACCCCGCTGCAGTGGCTGCTCGCTCAGCGGATACGCCACGCCCAGGAGTTGCTGGAGACCACCGACCACAGCGTCGACGCCATCGCGGCGGCCACCGGCATGGGCACCGCCACCACGCTGCGCCGACACTTCAGCCGCACGGTCGGCGTGCCTCCCGACACCTACCGCCGCACCTTTCGCTCGCAGACCCGGCCCGGCCCGACCGGCAGCGGGCGACACCATCAACGCCCCTGAGTCACAGGGGCCGGCAGCGGGCCGGGTGAGCGGCATCGCGCCGGGGTGGCCGCCCCGTGTCGCCGCGGATGCCCCTTCGGCGCGGCGAGCGGGCCGGCGCCGAGTGCTTGCGGCTAACGGTGATGGGGCGGGCGGGGTGGGTGGGGCGGGTGGGGCGGGTGGGATGGGTGGGGCGGCGGGGGCGGCGGGATCGTGGCGACGCCGGGGGCGGTCTCGGGCCAGACGAGCAGCACGGGACAGGGGGCGTGGTCGACGACGAAGCGGCCGGCGGGGCCGAGACTGCGAGGTCCGAGATGGGTGCGGTCGCCGTCGCGGGCGAGGACGAGCAGGTCGGCGCCCTCGGCGGCGGCCACGACCTCCCGCTCGACGCGGCCGGTGCGCTCGACGCGGGCACAGGGACGCGCCAGGCGCTGCGCGGCTTCGGCGAGGAGCCGTTCGGCGGAGGCGGTGGCCAGGTGCTCGACCGCCGTGCCGGGGTCGCGTTCGGGAGGGCCGCCCCGGCCGAGCAGCCCGGCGAAGGCGCCGTGTGCCGCGCCGGGGGCTTCGGGGCCGGTGACGTGCAGCAGCACGATCTCGGCGGCCTCGGGGGCGTGGTTGCGGGCGGCGTCGACGCAGGAGGGCCAGGTGCCCTCGGTGATCCAGGCGACGACTCTCACGATGATCAGCCTCCGATGACGGTGAGTGAGGCCCACAGGGCCACCACCGCGAGCAGCAGGGCGGCGGGCACGGTGCACAGGCCGAGCCGGGTGAACTCACCGAGCTCGACGTCACTGTCGTGTGCGCGCACGATGCGCCGCCACAACAGGGTGGCCAGGGAGCCGGCGTAGGTGAGGTTGGGGCCGATGTTCACCCCGAGCAGCATCGCGAGGACGGCGCCGGGCCCGGACGGCACGGTCAGCGGCAGCAGCACCAGCACGGCGGGCAGGTTGTTGATGAGGTTCGCCAGCACCGCGGCCAGCGCCGCGACGGCGAGCAGGGCCGCGAAGCCGGTTCCGTCCGGGACGAGACGGCCCAGGCCGGTGGCGAGGCCGTTGTCGACGACCGCGCGGACCACGATGCCCAGGGCCAGGACGAAGGCGAGGAACGGGAGCGCGGCGGCGCGCACGAGGGCGGTGGGCCCGGTGCGGCGCTGCGTCACAGCGCGCACGGCCAGCACGACGGCTCCGGCGAGGGCCGCCCAGGCGGGGTTGACCCCGAGGGCGGAGGTCAGGACGAACCCGGCCAGGGTGCAGACCACGGTGGCCAGGGCGAAAACCGGCAGCTCGCGGGGTTCGGTGGTGGGGGGAGCCTGGGCTCCGGCGTCCAGGTCGGTGGCGAAGAACCGGCGGAAGACCACGTACTCGGTGGTGACGGCGACCAGCCAGGGCAGGGCCATCAGGGCGGCGAAACGGGTGAAACTCAGTCCGCTGGCGGCGAACGCGAGCAGGTTCGTGAGGTTGGAGACCGGCAGCAGCAGCGAGGCGGTGTTCGACAGGTGGGTGCAGGCGTAGACGTGCGGTGCGGGCCGGGCGCCGAGCCGGGCGGCGGTGGCGAAGACCACCGGGGTGAGCAGCACGACGGTGGCGTCCAGGCTGAGCACCGCGGTGATCACCGACGCGGCTGCGAACACCTGGACCAGCAGACGGCGCGGGCGGCCCGCCGCGGTACGGGCCATCCACGCTCCGCACGCGTGGAACAGGCCCTCGTCGTCGCAGAGCTGGGCCAGGACCAGGACGGCGGCGAGGAAACCGATCACCGGTCCGAGCCGCGCGGCCTCCTCGCGGGCGTGGTCCAGCGAGATCGCTCCGGTGGCGATCACCACGCCCGCGGCCGGGACGGCGACGACCGCCTCCGGCCAGCCGAACGGACGGACGACGGCGCACGCCAGCACCGCCAGGAGCAGAACGACGGAGACGGCCTCCGCCAGCGGGGAGCTCACGATCAGATCTTCTCCCAGCCGTGTGGTACAGCAGCCGGGCATCCACCGGACGGTGGAGCACCGGGGTGCGCCCGGCTCGTGGCTCGTGGCTCATGGCGCCCGGCCGTGTCTTCCGCGTCTTCCGCATCCCCTTCGACGTGCTCGACGACGTCTCACCCGCTGGAGGCCCGGTGGTGGGCTGGTGGTGGTCCGTACCGCCGTCGGGCGGCCGGCGCCGTCCCCCGGCCCCTTGCGGGGCGTGAGCGCACTCCCGGAAAGTGTTCACACCCCGCTCGTCCGAGAACGGTGAGGACACGAGCGCCCGAAGTGTCGACCATGCCGGCGGACAGGCGGTGCCGGGGTCACAGGACCGCGTCGGACCACTGGTCGAGGACGTCGTCGCCCGTCAGGGCGGCGTCGGGGTCGCCCGCCCCGCCGTCCAGTTGCTGCTCGGCCCAGATCACCTTGCCGGTGGGGGTGTAGCGGGTGCCCCAGCGTTCGGCGTAGCGGGCGACGAGGAACAGGCCGCGTCCGCCCTCGTCCGTGGCCGTCGCCTGGCGCAGGTGGGGTGAGGTGCTGCTGCCGTCGGAGACCTCGCAGATCAGACGGCGGTCACGCAACAGGCGGACGTGGATGGGGACGGTGCCGTGGCGGATGGCGTTGGTGACCAGTTCGCTGAGGATGAGTTCGGTGGTGAAGCCCGCCTCCGTCAGGTCCCATTCCGCCAGCTGCCGGGTGACGTCGGCGCGGACGCCGGACACGGCGGAGGCCTCAGGGGGCACGTCCCAGCCGGCGACCTGCCCGGGGTCGAGCACCCGGGTGCGCGCGACCAGCAGGGCGACGTCGTCGTTCCCGCGGTTCGGAAGGAGGGCCTCGAGCACCGCGTCGCAGGTCTGCTCGGGGGTCCGGCCGGAGTGGGACAGCGCGTCGCGCAGGATCTCCAGACCGACGTCGATGTCCCGGTCGCGGGTCTCGACGAGCCCGTCGGTGTAGAGGACGAGCAGGCTTCCCCCGGGCACCTCGAACTCCGTGCTCTCGAAGGGCAGGTCGCCCAGGCCCAGCAGCGGACCGGCGGGCAGGTCCGGGAAGGTGACGGTGCCGTCCGGACCGACCAGGGCGGGCGGCGGGTGGCCGGCCCGGGCCGCGCTGCACGTGCCGGAGGCCGGGTCGTAGACGACGTACAGACAGGTGGCCCCGATGACTCCCTCGTCGTCGCCCCGGTCCGCCCGTTCCCGGTCGAGCCGCGCCACCAGGTCGTCCACCCGGGCCAGCAGTTCGTCCGGCGGGAGGTCGAGGGTGGCGAAGTTGTGCACCGCGGTACGCAGCCGCCCCATGGTGGCCGCCGCGTGCAGACCGTGCCCGACCACGTCCCCGACCACCAGTGCCACCCGGGCGCCGGACAGTTCGATGACGTCGAACCAGTCCCCGCCCACCCCGGACTGGGCCGGCAGGTAGCGGTGGGCCGCCTCCAGCGCGCTCAGGTCCGGCAGGTCGCGGGGGAGCAGACTGCGCTGCAGGGTGACCGCCATCGCGTGCTCGCGGGTGTACCGGCGGGCGTTGTCGAGCGCCACGGCGGCCCAGGCGGACAGCTCCTCGGCGAACAGCACATCGCTCTCGTCGTACGGCTCCGCCCGCTCCGAGCGCCAGAAGTCCACCGAGCCCAGCACCGTGCCGCGGGCCCGCAGCGGTACCGCGATCAGGGAGTGGAAACCGTGATCCAGGAACTCCTCCGCGCGCTCGGGGGCCAGCGTCCGCCATCCCTCGGCGGCGCCCAGATCCGACTCCAGGACCGCGTGGCCGCTCTTCACACACCGTGCCTGCGGCGTGGCGTCGGGGAAGCGAACCGTTTCGCCCACCGCCATCAGCGGCAGGCCGTCGTGAATGGTGCTCAGCCCGGCCCGCCGCATGACGGTGTGCCGCCCGGTCGGCTCCTCGCCGCGCAGCACCTCCTCGGCCAGGTCGACGGTGACCAGGTCGGCGAAGCGCGGAACCGCCACCCCGGCCAGTTCGTGGGCGGTGCGCTCCACGTTCAGGGAGGAGCCGATCCGCGCCCCCGCGTCGTAGAGCAGGCTCAGGCGCTCCCGGGAGGCCTCGGCGTGACCGGACAGGGCCCGCAGCTCCGTGGTGTCCCGGAGCGTCACCACGCTCCCGGCGCCTCCGGTCTCGGGCGCTGTGCGCCGCTTGTTGACCGCCAGCAGCCGGTCACCCGAGAGGAGCACCTCGTCGGTGGCCGTCCGCTCCGAGACCAGCAGTTCGCCGATGTCCGGGCTCAGCTCCAGGTCGGTGACCTTACGCCCCTCCGCGTCCGGCGGCAGATCCAGCAGCCGCCGCGCCTCGTCGTTGGCCAGGACCAGCTGCCCGTCGCCCCGTACGATCAGCACGCCCTCCCGCACCGCGTGCAGCACCGCGTCGTGGTGGTCGTACATCCGGGTCATCTCCACCGGACCGAGACCGTGGGTCTGGCGCAGCAGCCGCCGGCTCACCAGGGCGGTGCCGCCCGCGCAGATGGCCAGGGCCACGCCCGCGGCCCCCAGGATCACCGGGAACTGCTGGGCCGCCATGCCCGCCACCTTCTGGACCGTGATCCCGACCCCGACCGAGCCGGCCACCGTCCCGTCGGGCTCGGTGACCGGGGCGTACCCGACCACCGAGCGCCCCTTGGACGTCTCGATGGTCTGCGTCCGGGAGGAGGCCGACGGCTCGGCCTGGCCGACGACGGCCTTCCCGATCAGCGAGGGGTCGGGGTGCGTGTAGCGGACGCCGTCCTTCGAGTACACGACGACGAGGTCCACGTCGGTCGCCCGCTGGATCCGCTCGGAGAGCGGCTGCAGGACCTTGCTGGGGTTGGGGCCGGTCATCGCCGCCAGCGTCTGCGGGGAGTCCGCGAACGTCGTGGCGATGGCCAGGGAACGGCTCCGGGCCTCGTGGGTGCTGTCGCGTCGGGCCTGGAAGACGAGGGCGACCAGTGCGGCGGTGATGATCAGGGTCACGACCAGGACCTGGAGCAGGAACACCTGGCCGGCCACGCTGCGGGCCCGGAGCAGGGACCGCAGCTGTCCGGGGGGTCGCACCGGCCGGGAGCCCTCGCCGCGCCGGTCCCGCCGCCGGGCCGATCCGGTGCGAGCGGTCCGGCCGCCGAACAGGCGGGGCGAGGTGAGGGGAGGGCGACGGGGATGTGCGGTCACTGCATCGTTCGCCTCCTCGGCAGTGGCGGCCCGGCCGTCCACGGCCACCCGTCCGCCGGTCGGGCGGTGGGGAGGAACAGCGGTGCGCGGCCTCCGCGGCGTCGTGTCCGGCGAGCGGAGACCGGGACCCTTGCCCCGGACATTCCTCGCATTCCCCGTGAACGACTCAACGGTACCCGCTCATTCCCGGTCCGGTTGCGGAACCGCTGCGCGCAGCGGACGTCACGCGCCACAATGCGGCTCGGGAGCGACACCAGCGCAGAGGGGGAGGGCCATGGCCGGCCATCGAAAGTTCCAGGCAGCGGTCAGAGTCGAGAAGGCGCGGATCTGGTTCGCCTGGGCGTCCGGCGGTTCCGTCATGCTGGCCGCCGCCCTCGCCACCCAGGACATCCGCGTCGTCGGCGTCGTCACCCAGGTCCTGCTCGTCGGCGGCGGCATCGCGTTCACCGTCACCGCCGTGCGGATGACCGAACGGCTCAACCGCAAGGCCGAGACGGCCCGCCGGGACGCCCTCGGGAGCCTCTGACGCGGACAGAGGGCCTCTGACACAGAGGGCCTCTGGGACAGGGGCCTCCGACGCAGAGGCCCGGCCCCGGAGGGGGGAGGCGGGCCGGCCCCGCGGCGGCGGGCTCAGTCGGCGACCCGCCCGGTGAGGCTCCGTCCGATGCCCCGGGCCGCCACCTGCAGGGCGCTGACCAGCCGTGCCCGGTCGCGTCTGAGGCTGGGGGCGACGATGCCGAGCGCCGCCACCACCGCGCCGTCCGAGCGGATCGGCACGGCCACCGTGCACGCGCCCAGGCTCATCTCCTCCACCGTCGTGGCGTAGTCGTCCTCGCGCACCTTCTCGAGCTGGCCGCGCAGCAGTTCCGGCCGGCACACCGTGTAGGGGGTGATCCGGGGGAGGTCGGCGAGCACCTCCTCCTGGACGGCGGCCGGGGCGTGCGCGAGCAGCACCTTGCCGACCCCCGTCGCGTGCAGCGGCAGACGGGAGCCGATCGCGCTGACCACCGGCACCGAGGCGTGCCCGGAGAGCCGGTCGACGTACAGCGCCCGCAGTCCGTCGCGCACCGCGAGGTGCACGGTGGCGAGGGTCGCGCCGTAGAGGTCGTGCAGGTACGGGGAGGCGATCTGCTGCAGCCCGGTGTGCACGGGCGCGAGCAGGCCGATGTCCCACAGCCGGCGCCCGACGACGTACTCCCCCGACGCGGTACGGCTCAGCGCGCCCCACGCGACGAGCTCGCCGACCAGCCGGTGCGCGGTCGGGACCGGGAGGCCGGCGCGGGCGGCGAGCTCGGTGAGACCGAGCCGCCGGTGCCGGCCGTCGAAGGCGCCCAGAAGCGCCAGCGCGCGACTGGTCACGGAACGCCCGGGCGTCGAGGAGTTGCCTGCCATGCCCGGCATCCTTCCGCTGAGCGGAAACGAAGACAAGCCCGGCCCCGCTTCCACGGCTCCCGGCAGCGGCCCCGGGACGGCAGGAAAGGTGGGCTGCTCGTCATTGCGGCCACCCGGCTCCCCGCCGAGGATGAACGCCATGACGAGCAGATCGGTGCTGGTGGTCGTCTTCGACGACGTGCAGAGTCTCGACGTGACCGGCCCCCTGGAGGTGTTCACGGGGGCGGGGCGCCACAGCGGGCACCCGTACGAGATCCGCACCGCCTCGCTCGACGGCGCTCCGGTCCGCACCTCGAGCGGTCTCACCGTCGTCCCGGACCAGGCGCTGGACGAGGCCGGGGCGCCGCACACCCTGCTCGTCCCCGGGGGCGACGGAACCCGTCGCCCGGCTCCCCGGCTGATCGACCGGCTCCGGGAGCACGCCCGGCACGCCGAGCGCATCGTCTCCGTGTGCAGCGGCGCGCTGCTGCTGGCCGAGGCCGGCCTGCTCGACGGCCGGCGGGCGACGACCCACTGGTCGGTCTGCGACCACATGGCCAGGACCTATCCGGCCGTGGACGTCGACCCCGATCCGATCTTCGTACGTGACGGCCGGATCGCCACCTCGGCCGGAGTCACCGCGGGCATCGACCTCGCGCTCGCCCTGGTCGAGGAGGACCACGGCAGGGACACCGCGCTCGCCGTCGCTCGCCACCTCGTCGTCTTCCTCCGGCGTCCGGGCGGCCAGGCGCAGTTCAGCGCCCAGCTCGCCGCCCAGACCGCGCGGCGCGAACCACTGCGGAGGGTCCAGCAGTGGATCACCGAGCACCCGGACGGGGACCTCTCCGTCGAGAGCCTGGCGGAGCGCGCCAACCTCTCCCCCCGGCACTTCGCCCGCACCTTCCACTCGGAGACCGGTACGACACCCGGCCGGTACGTCGAGCGCGTCCGCCTGGAGCACGCCCGGCGCCTCCTCGAGGACACGGCCGACGGCGTCGGGCAGGTCTCCCGCGCCAGCGGCTACGGCACACCCGAGGCGATGCGCCGCGCCTTCGTGAAAGCCCTGGGCACCGCTCCGGCCGAGTACCGCCGACGCTTCCGCCCGTCCACACCGCTCCAACCGTTCCAACCGTCCGAACCGCTCCAACCGTCCGAGCCCGCCTGAACCGCCCGCTGAAAGGCAGATGAGATGCAGATCGCGATCGTCCTCTTCGGCCGCTTCACCGCGCTGGACGCGGTCGGCCCGTACGAGATGCTCTGTCGACTGCCCGGCGCCGAGACGGTCTTCGTCGCGCAGCGGCCGGGCCCCGTGCGCAACGACCGCGGCGACCTCGCACTCGTCGCGGACCACGGCCTCGACGACGTGCCGGCTCCCGACGTCGTCGTGGTGCCCGGCGGTCCCGGGCAGACCGCGCAGATGGAGAACGGGACGCTCCTGGACTGGCTGCGCGCCGCCGACGCCGCCAGCACCTGGACGACCTCGGTGTGCACGGGCTCGCTGCTGCTCGCGGCGGCCGGTCTGCTCGAAGGCCGCCGGGCCACCTCGCACTGGCTGGCGCTCGACAGCCTCGCCGCGTTCGGCGCCGAACCGACCGGGGAGCGCGTCGTGACGGACGGCAAGTTCGTCACCGCGGCCGGAGTCTCCTCCGGGATCGACATGGCCCTCACCCTGGTCGGCAGGATCGCCGGTGACGCACACGCGCAGGCCGTCCAGCTCGGGACCGAGTACGACCCCCAGCCGCCCTACGACGCGGGCTCCCCCCGAAAGGCCCCCGCCGCGCTCGTCGACAAGCTCCGGGCCCGGAGCCGCTTCATCCTCCGGTAGCCCCGCCCGGCGGGCGACCCCACGCACCGTGCCTCAGCCGCGGACGCACTCCTCGATCACCGAGGCGACCTGCTCGGTCGCGGCCGAGACGCGGTGCGTGCGCCGGGCCAGCATCAGCTCCACGGACTCGGAGCCGGTGAGCGGCACGTAGGTCACGCCCTCGAGGCTCAGCCTCTGCACCGACTGCGGTACCAGGGCCACGCCGTGCCCCGCCGCGACGAGGACGACCAGGGTGGCCGTCTCGGCGATCTCGATGAGCGGGTCGGGCCGGAAACCGGCCCGCTGGCAGGCGGCCAGCACCCGGTCGTACATCGAGGACCGGGACTGCGAGGGGTGGATGACGAACGGCTCGCCGGCCAGGGCCTCCAGCGGGATGTCCGGCCGGTCCGCCAGCCGGTGGTGGGCCGGGAGCACGGCCACCAGCGGCTCGGACCGCAGCGGCGTGGTGCGGATGTCCTCCTCCGAGACCGCGCCCCGCAGGACGGCGAGGTCGAACGTGCCGGAGAGCAGGCCCTCGACGAGCCGTGGGGTGAGGACCTCCCCCCGCAGGTCCAGGGTGATGCCCGGCAGCTTCGCCCGTACGGTGCGGGCGACCCTCGGCAGGACGTCGTAGGTGGCCGTGCCGATGAAACCGACCGAGACCCGGCCCGCGTGACCGGTGGCGAGTTCCCGCAGGTGGATCCGTGCGCGCTCCTCCTCCGTGACGATGGTGCGCGCGTAGTCGGTGAGGTGACGGCCGGCCTCGGTCAGCTCGACGCGCCGGGTGGACCGGTTGAACAGGGTGACGCCCAGCTCCCGCTCCAACTGCTTGACCTGCTGGGACAGGGCCGGCTGTGCCACGTGCAGACGGGCGGCCGCACGCCCGAAGTGGCACTCCTCGGCCAGGACGAGGAAGGAACGGAGCTGACGGAGTTCCATGCTCACAGTTTATAAGCACCGCTTATGAATCCATGCGGACTAGGTCTTGGACATGATGAAAGGGGTCCTCGTACGGTGGGGGCGTGAGCGACAGTTACCTTTACGCAGCAGCGAGAACGCCTTTCGGTAAATTCTCGGGAGCCCTCGCCGAGGTCCGGCCCGACGACCTTGCCGCGGTGGCTGTCACCGGGGCCCTGGCCAAGACCCCCGCACTCGACCCGGCCGAGATCGGCGACGTCGTCTGGGGCAACGCCAACGGCGCCGGCGAGGACAACCGCAACGTCGGCAGGATGGCCGTCCTGCTCGCGGGACTGCCCACCTCGGTCCCCGCCACGACCGTCAACCGACTGTGCGGCTCCTCCCTGGACGCCGCCATCATCGCCTCCCGGGCCATCGAGACCGGTGACGTGGACATCGTGCTCACCGGCGGCGTCGAGTCGATGACCAGGGCGCCCTGGGTCCTGCCCAAGCCCTCGCGCGCGTTCCCCGCCGGGGACGTGACGGCCGTGTCCACCACGCTCGGCTGGCGGCTGGTCAACCAGCGCATGCCCAAGGAGTGGACCGTCTCCCTGGGCGAGGCGAACGAGCAGCTGGGCGACCGCTTCACCATCGCCCGCGAACGGCAGGACGAGTTCGCCGCCCGCTCCCACAACCTCGCCGACGACGCCTGGAACGCGGGCTTCTACGACGACCTGGTGGTGCCCGTCGTCACGGACCGCAAGGGCACGACCGTCACCCGGGACGAGGGGATCCGCCCCGGCTCGAGCGCCGAGAAGCTCGCCGGGCTCAAACCCGTCTTCCGCCCCGACGGCGTCATCACCGCGGGCAACGCCTCCCCGCTGAGCGACGGCGCCTCCGCGGTCCTGCTCGGCTCGGGCGAGGCCGCCGCCCGCATCGGAGCCGACCCCCTCGCCCGCATCGCCGGCCGGGGCGTGTCCGCGCTGGACCCGCAGCTGTTCGGGTACGCCCCCGTGGAGGCGGCGAACCGGGCGCTGAAGGGCGCCGGGATCACCTGGTCCGACGTCGCCGCCGTCGAACTCAACGAGGCCTTCGCCGTCCAGTCGCTGGCCTGCGTGGACGCCTGGGGTGTCGACCCGGAGATCGTCAACGCCAAGGGCGGCGCGATCGCGCTCGGCCACCCCCTGGGCGCCTCCGGAGGCAGGCTCCTGGGGACCCTGGCCCACCGGCTGAAGGAGTCGGGGCAGCGCTGGGGCGTCGCCGCCATCTGTATCGGAGTCGGCCAGGCGCTCGCCGTGGTCCTGGAGAACGTCTCGGGAGGCAACCGATGAAAACACGACTGTGCGACCACGCCGACGAGGCGGTGGCCGGGATCGAGGACGGCTCGACCGTGCTCGTCGGAGGGTTCGGCATGGCCGGCATGCCGGTCGACCTGATCGACGCCCTCATACGCCAGGGCGCCAAGGACCTCACCGTCGTGTCCAACAACGCCGGCAACGGCGACACCGGACTGGCCGCGCTGCTGGCCAAGGGGCGGGTCCGCAAGGTGATCTGCTCCTTCCCGCGCCAGGCGGACTCCTGGGTGTTCGACGAGCTCTACCGGGCGGGCCGGATCGAACTGGAGGTCGTCCCCCAGGGCAACCTCGCGGAACGGATGAGGGCGGCCGGGGCCGGCATCGGCGCCTTCTTCTGCCCCACCGGAGTCGGCACGCTCCTCACGGAGGGCAAGGAGACCCGCGAGATCGACGGCCGCACCTACGTGCTGGAGTACCCGATCAGGGGCGACGTCGCGCTGATCGGCGCCCACCGCGCCGACCGCACGGGCAACCTCGTCTACCGCAAGACCGCCCGCAACTTCGGCCCGGTCATGGCCACCGCCGCGACCACGGTGATCGCGCAGGTCCGCGAGATCGTCGAGACCGGCGAGATCGACCCCGAAACCGTCGTGACCCCCGGCATCTACGTCGACCGCGTGGTCAAGGAGGCAGCCACCGCATGAACGCGACCAGCCCAGCCGAGAACGACCGGGCCCCGCTGAACGACCGGGGCCCGCTGAGCAAGAACGAGATGGCCGCCCTCGTGGCGCGCGACATCCCCCAGGGCGCCTTCGTCAACCTGGGCATCGGGCAGCCGACCCTCGTCGCCGACCACCTGCCCGCCGACTCCGGAGTGGTCCTGCACACCGAGAACGGCATGCTCAACATGGGGCCCGCGGCGAAGGAGGGAGAGATCGACCCCGACCTGACGAACGCGGGCAAGATCCCGGTGACCGAACTGCCGGGAGCCGCCTACTTCCACCACGCCGACTCGTTCGCGATGATGCGCGGCGGCCACCTGGACATCTGCGTCATGGGCGCGTTCCAGGTCTCGGCCGCCGGCGACCTGGCTAACTGGCACACGGGGGCGCCCGACGCCATCCCCGCCGTCGGCGGGGCCATGGACCTGGCGATCGGCGCCAAGAAGGTCTACGTGATGATGACGCTCTTCACGAAGACCGGCGCCGCCAAACTGGTGCCCGAGTGCACCTACCCGCTCACCGGGCTGCGCTGCGTCGACCGCGTCTACACGGACCAGGCGGTGTTCGACGTCACCCCCCAGGGCCTCAGGGTCATCCAGACCTTCGGCACCACCCTGGACGAACTCGCCGACCGCCTCGACGTCCCCCTGCTCCCCGCCGAGGCCTGACCCCCCGGGCCGACGGCCCGCCCGACCAGGCCCCGACGGCCTGCCCGCGCACCGCGGGCAGGCCGTCGCACGCTTGCGCGCTCCGGGAAGAACTTCAGCGGCCGCCCCGGGCACGGCGGGGCCGGTATGACCAGGGCCGTGCCCCGGCCACCGCGAGGGCTGCCGATCCGCCGGTCCGCCGATCCGCCGGTCCGCCGAGGAGTACGGCCTGCTCACCCGCCCCGGTCCGGGCGGGACCGGGGCGGGCGAGCCGTGCGCGCTCCGGAGGCTCCGAACGACCTCGTCGTTTCCGCCTCGCCGGCGACCGGGCTACGGTCGCAGCGCCTGAGGCGACGGGGCTCGTTCCAGCTTCGCCAGGTGGGTGTCCACCACCCGGACTGCCCAGTCCGTGTCCTCGTCCTCGCCCTGTCGGATCATGTGCAGAGCAAGTCCGTCCACCAGCGCGTGCAGACGCTCCGTCTCGACCCGGACCTCCTCCGGGGCCACGCCCCGTACGCGCACCACCCGTTCGCACAGGTCCCTGATGGCCCGGTGCGCCCTGTGGTGCGTCGCGCGCAGGTCGTCGTCCGTCATCGCGGCCGTGCCGAGGACCACGGTGATCTCCATCTCCAGGCGCCGTGACTCATCCAGGGGCAGCAGTTCCAGCAGTACCGCCCGTGCCCAGTCGTCACCCGGCGCGATGGCGGCGACCCGGTCGGCCAAGCGCTCGACCACCATGTCGTACGCCCTGATCCGCAAGCTGGCCTGGGTCGGGAAGCTGTAGCGCAGCGAGCTCGGCGGCAGCCCCGCCTCGGCAGCGACCTTGCGCACCGACAGCGCCGGGATGCCGTCACGCACCAGAACTCTCCACGCCGCTTCCGCGATCCGGCGGTTGCGTTCATCGGTGTCGATCACACGAGGCATGACACCATTGTCGCACGACTGTACGACTACGTGTTACCGTCGTTTTGGTACAGTCGTACGAACGCGTGGAGAGGAACGTGCACATGGCCTGGACCGTCTTGATCGCCTCCGCTGTGCTGGAGGCCGTCTGGGCCACCGCCCTGGGGATGTCCCAGGGATTCCGGCGGCTCGCGCCGACCGCCGTCTTCGCCCTCGCCATGACGCTGAGCATGGTGGGCCTGGCCTACGCGATGACCTCGCTGCCCACCGGCACCGCCTACGCGGTGTGGGTCGGCATCGGCGCCGTCCTGACCGTCGTGGTCGCCGCCGCGCGGGGCCAGGAGAGGCTGACCCCCCTCCGCGCGGCCCTGCTGGCCGGCCTGATCGGCTGCGTCGTCGGACTGAAGGCGGTGAGCTGAATGCCCTGGGTGATTCTCTTCGTCAGCGCGGTGCTGGAGGCCGTCTGGGCCACCGCGCTCGGCGCCAGCGACGGTTTGTCCGAGCCCGTCGCGAGCGTGGTGTTCTTCGTCGCGGTGGTCCTGAGCATGGTCGGCTTGGCGCGCGCCGCGAAGCACATCCCCATCGGCGTCGCCTACGCCGTGTGGACCGGCACCGGCGCCGCACTCACCGTCACCTGGGCCATGGCCACCGGCACCGAGGAGGCGAGCGTGCTCAAAGTGCTGTTCCTGGCCGGCGTCATCGGATGCATCGCCGGACTCAGGCTGTCCAAGCCGGGCCCGACCGGGAACGGCCCGGCTCCCCGCAGTCCGGAAGACCGACCCGACACCGCCGCGGCACCGAAGCCGACCCCTTGAGATCCATCCCGGCCACACCGGGGCGCACGGCTACCGCAGCGCGTCAGAGCTCTGTGCTCAGCTCCTGAACGGCGGTGACGCGTCGATCGCTCGAGTGCACCACCGTTTGCTGACACCCCCGAGCCGGTCGGCCGGCTCGGAAGGTTCTCGGCCAGGGCCTTGGTGCGGTCGGGCGGTGCCGGCCGCCGCTCGATGCCGATCGTCGGGTCGCCGCCGATCCAGCCCTGGCGCTGCCACCAGCCGATCGCCTTGCGCGCGATGGACAGTTCGCGGTTGACGGTGTCGGCGTCCATCTCGTCCGCCCGCGCCGCCGCCAGTTCGGCCAGCACCTCCGGAAGCGCCGGGTCGTCGATCGCGGCGACAGGGAACTGGGGCGGCTTCGCGCCCCGGCGGGCGGGCCCCGTCGGCGCAGGCTCGCCGGCGAGCATCCCCCCACGTCGTCAGCGAGATCCGGTAGATCCGCGCCGAGGACTTCGCGATGCCCGCGCCGGTGAGGTACCGCTCGACCGCCGCGGTGTACGACGACGGCGGGGCGGACAGCGGCACCACCCGGGCGCGCGGCAGGCGGAGCGCGCCTCCGCTCCCGAGTTCGGTCACCGGTTCGATCGCCACGTCCGTCCCGCCCTTCAGGAACTGCCGCAGTAAATCCGGCATTTACTGCGGTAGTTCTTCCGGTCTCCGCTGGGCGGCTGCGGTGAGCTGGGCGGCCAGATTCTTGAGCGCCTGCCGTAGTTCGTCGGGATGGTGGATGGTGAAGGGCCACTCCAGGGAGGCGAGCATGTGGGCCATGCCGTCCAGCCGTTCTGCCCGTGCGTGCATGAGGACGCCGGTGGGCCGGGCGGTGAGGGTCGCCGCTGAGCGGGGCAGCCGGCGGGCGATCTCATCGAGGGGGCCATGGATCGTCACCTCGACCTGCCAGTGGTAGGGCCCCTGAGCGAGGGTCGAGGTCAGGTGGGCCACGGGGTCGAAGCCGTCGGGTGTGGTGAAGCTGTCGGCTCGGGGGGTGACGGAGGCGATGCGGTCGATGCGGAAGGTCCGCAGGCTGTCGCGGAGGTGGTCGTGGCCGACGACGTACCAGCGGCCGGTGTGGAAGACCACGCCGTACGGGTCGATGTCGCGTTCGGTGTGTTCCCGGCGCCAGGACCGGTGGCTGATGCCGACGGTCGTGTGGGCGCGGGAGGCCTGGGCCAGTGCCAGCAGAACGCCGGTTCCGGGCGCCTGCCCGATCACGGCGTCGGCGGTGAAGGACAGGGTCTCCCGCATGGCGGCGAGCGGTTCGCGCAGGGCGTGCGGGAGCACCCGCTCGATCTTGGCCAAGGCACCGGCACTGGCCGGCGCGGCAGTGCCCATGCCCAGACGTTCTGCCGCGAGCAGGCCGAGAACGACGGCGAGGGCCTCGTCATTGGTGAGGACCAGAGGTGGCATGCGGTAGCCGCGGGCCAGTCGGTAGCCGCCGTAGCGGCCGCGTTCGGCCTCCACGGGGATGCCCAGGTCGCGAAGGTGGGCCGTGTAGCGGCGCACGGTGCGGACGTCGGTGTCCAGGCGGTCTGCCAGCTCCGCCCCGGTGAGCCGGACGTGGGACTGGAGGAGCTCCAGCAGGGTCAGCACGCGGGTGAGGGGATGCGACATGGATCACTCGGCATTTCAGGGCGGATTCTGTCCTGTATCGACCTTACGCTCCCCGCAGCACCTACTTCTGGGAGATCACATGGCCACCTTCGTACTCGTTCCCGGTGCCTGGCTCGGGGCGTGGGCCTGGGAAGACACCGCCCGCGCTCTGCGCGAGCGCGGCCACGCGGCGCTGCCGCTGTCACTGACGGGCCTGGCCGAGCACGCGGACCAGGGCGGACCCGAGACGGACCTGGACACGCACATCGCGGACATCACCGGCTTCGTCGAGCGGAACGATCTGCGCGACGTCACGCTGGTCGCCCACAGCTATGCGGCTGCTCCGGTGACCGGGGCAGCCGGACGTCTCGACGACCGGCTGGAGCGCGTGGTCCATGTGGACAGCGCCCCCTTCGCCGCGGGCATGTGCATGCTGGACCTCATGCCACCGCGGGCGGCGGACCAGCTGCGTCACCAGGTCTCCGCTTCCGGTGACGGGTGGCGGCTGCCGATGCCGCCGTTCGAGGTCCTGGGCTTGTCCAGCAGCCTCGACGGGCTCGATGAGGGCCGGCGGGACGCTCTGCGCTCGCGTGCCACCCCCCAGCCGTTCGGCACCTACGCCCAGCGTCTTACCGGCCCGGCCGAGCCCGGTCCCGGTGTGGACCGTGTCCTGGTCGCGTGTCATGACTTCACGGGGCTGCTGGATGCCGGGGTGCCGATGCTGGCCTACCTGAACCAGCCGCCGTGGCGGCGCTTCGACCTGCCCACCGGGCACTGGCCGATGCTGTCCGCGCCCACCGAACTCGCCGACATCCTCGACAAGGCCGTCTCCTGACCGCCTGCCTGACCTGCGGGACGCCTGGCACGGCATGGCCCTGAACCCGGCGTGACCGGAGACATCACCGAAGTTGAGCCAGGACCTGAGAAACGACAGCGCCCCAGCGCGCCCCGCCGTCGCAGGGCCTCACCTCGGGAAGCCGCGATGAAGCCCCAAGTGGCTCCGCGTAGTGTTCCGGCTCCGTGGCATCCGGCTACGGAGCCTTTGCGCAAACCCGTTGGCGGACCATGGCGACCGTTGCTGATCTCCCGGAGGCCGTGCGAGAGAACGAGGAGGTGGTACCCGGGAACGCAGTATCGACATGGGTGCTCCCCTCCGGGGTCGTGGTCGGGCGACAGGTCGTCCGGGAGCGCCGTTCCAGCGCACCCCCGAAAGATACGACCATGCAGTTCACTTCCGAGCAGCGCCTCGACGACGACGTCCTCGAACGCGAATTCACCCTGGGTGAGATGCCCGGCACCCTGTGGACGCCCGGATCCGAACCGGCCCCGCTGATCCTGAGGGCCCACGACAACGGCCTGCCCAAGGCGGAACCCCGGCTGGTGGCCCGGGCCCGGTACACCGCGGCGCGCGGTTACGCGGTGGCCACCATCGACGCCGCCGAGTGCGGTGACCGGCCCCGTTCCGCCGCCGACGAGCAGGCCCGTGCCGACCTCCGCCGGGCGATGCAGGCCGGCGAGCCGGTCGACGAGATCTTCGAGTCCTTCATCGGCCCGCCGGCGTTCTGGGGTTTCAGCGTTGGCGCCGGGTGAGAAGCCAATCGGGGGCGCTGTACGCGTCCCTGCGGTGCTTGTGGGCGGGGCGGGCCGTGTCCCTCGGCGGGGTGGGGGAGTTGGGCGGACCGACCGATGGGCGACGGAGATGAACGGGCTGTGAGCGAACTGGTGCGGGAGCCGGAAGCGACGGCCGAGTAAGGAGAGCCGGGGCCGTCCCCGGAGCCCGGGACAGGCATTTTGAGGGTGTTCGGACGGCAGTTGAAACGGTTCCGGCTGCGGGTGAGGCTCGACCGGGCGGCGAATCGTCGGAAATCCGGGCGACGGCCACCGGCCCGGCTGACACTCTGGCGCACATGACCACGTCACCGACCGCGAGACGACGACTTGCCGCGCTGCACAGCCATGCGGCCGTGCACCGTGAGGACTTCACCGGCCAGAACCTTGCTTCCACTCGCACGTCACGGCTGTGGTTCACCCGCTGCCTGTTCATCGGGGCAGATCTGCGCCACGCCACCCTGGACGGGTGCTGGTTCAAGTTCTGCGACCTCAGGGGCGCAGACCTGCGCGGGGCCTCACTGCGCGAGGTCAGCCTGGCCGGATGCGATCTACGGGGTGCCGACCTGCGCGACACCGATCTGACCGGCGCCGGAATCGGAAGCGTGAACACCGGTATGCCCCCGCTCGGGCTGACCGACGTCACCGGGGCCCGGTTCGAGGGAGCGACCCTACGCAACGTTCGAACGGAAGGCGTCATCGGCTGGCCACCCGAGCACGACGGGAACGAGTAGGGCCTACCGGGCGGTGCGCCGATCCCCACCCCGACCGGGCCGAGGTCGAGCACCAGCCCGCGCCGACCGAGGCACCCGGCGACGCCACGCGAGATCACGCTCTACGGCCGGAGTACTGAGCCGCGAGGACCTGGTCGAAGCCCACCGGCACGGTCAGTTCGGCGGGGATCTCATCGGTCGGTTTGCCGGAGACGGCCCGTGGTTTCGGCAGATGTCTCGCCCTCCGTCGGCGCCCGTGAGGGGGACAGGCTGTCGGCGCAGTCGTACGGGGGTACGTCCTCTGCCTCAGGTGCGGCGGGACCACAGGATCAGGGCCGTGCCCCCGGCGACCGCGAGGACCGCCGCACCGCCGAGGAGCGCGGCCTGCTCACCCGCGCCGGTCCGGGCGAGAGCGGTGCGCGAGTCGTGCGCGGCCCGCAGGATCAGGTCGGTGACCTCGCCCGGGTCGGCCTCCAGTACGGCGTGCGGGGCGTCGACCTCGACGGTGGTCGAACCCGCCCGCTTCGCCATGAACCGCAGGTTCTCGGTACCGATGGTGCGGTCGTCGGTGGCCACGAGGAACCAGGAGGGGATCGTCCTCCACGCGACCGCGGTGGTCGGTTCGCTGCCGGTGGCGAGGGCCGCCGGCCGCTGCGAGGCGGCGAGAGCCCTGGCCCGGCTGGCCTCGAGCCGGTCGCTCAGGAAGACCTCGCTGAACTTGTCCGGCTTGAGGTAGAGGTCGACGTCGGTGGGGCCGTCGCCGAACGGCACGGCGTCCAGGGCGGTGGGGACGGGCGCCTCGGGGTCGTCCGTCACGCGGCTGCCGGGGTACTTGGCCGCCAGTTGCAGGGTGCTCTCGCCCTTGTCCGGGGCGAATCCGGCGATGTGGACGAGGGACGTGACGTTCGGGTTGCCCGCCGTCGCGTCGGTGATGACGGCGCCGCCGTAGGAGTGGGCGGCGAGGACGACGGGGCCCTTGATCGTCTTGAGCCGGGCGGCGAGGTACTCGGAGTCGTCGGAGAGGCCGCGCAGCGGGTTCGCGGTGGCGACCACCGGATAGCCCTGGGCCTGGAGGCTCCGGACGACCTCGTTCCAGCCCGAGGCGTCCGCCCAGGCGCCGTGCACCAGCACGATGGTCGGCTTGGCGCCCGCAGGTGGTCCGGCGCCACCGCCGCTCCGGGAGGCCAGGGCCGGGCCGGCGGCTGCCAGGGCCGCGGCGGGGAGGAGGACGGCCAGGTGGAGTGCCCGCCGGGCGGCGCGTCGTATGTGCTTCATGACCACTCTTTCGCCGAGGGAAACGACTGCACGGCGACACTGCGTTCCACCGGTCGGCACGGCACCGCGAACTGGCCCGGTCGAGTGAGGGCCGCCGTCGATGCCTCGGTCCGAGAGGCCCTCGGAGCACCCGGATGTCCACCTAATGAGACATATTTCTCAAACGGGTACGTTTGTAGGGCGCCCCGGCGTTCCGTCGGGAGCCGTAGGAAATGCGAGGAAAGGAAACACGTATGTCTCACCCCCTGCTGGTGGACCCGGCCTGGCTGCACGAGCGCCTCGGGGACCCCGCGATCCGGATCCTCGACGCGACCACCTTCCTCACCCAGCCCGAGGGCGACGGCTACTACGACGTCGAGTCGGGCCGCCAGGCGTACGAGAAGGCCCACATACCCGGCGCCGTCTTCGCCGACCTGCTGAACGACCTCGCCGACCCCGACGCGGACACCACGTTCACCGCGCTCGACAGCGAGACGTTCGCCGCCCGGCTCGGCGCTCTCGGCGTCGGCCCCGGCACGCACGTGGTCGTCTACGACCAGGGCCCGAACATCTGGGCCACCCGACTGTGGTGGAACCTGCGCTACGAGGGCTTCGACGACGTCTCGGTGCTGAACGGCGGCCTCCCCGCCTGGATCCGGGCGGGCCACGAGGTCAAGAGCGGCGTGGAGTCCAACGGGCCCGCCGTGTTCACCGCGAACCGCCGTCCCGAGCTGTACGCCGACAAGGACGCCGTGCTCGCCGCGATCGAGGACCCCGGCACCCGGCTGGTGAACTCCCTCGACCGGCCGACCTTCGCCGGCACCCGCCAGACCTATGCCCGCCCGGGCCGCATCCCCTCCAGCACGAACGTTCCGTTCCCCGAACTCGCCGAATCCGACGGCCGCTTCCGCGGTCCGGACGAGGTCCGCGGGCTCTTCGAGGAGGCCGGTGCCCTGGACGAGTCCAAGAAGGTCATCACGTACTGCGGCAGCGGCATCGCCGCCACCGGTCTGGCCTTCCATCTGGCCCTCCTCGGCCGTCCCGACGTAGCGATCTACGACGGCTCCCTCACCGAGTGGGCCGCCGACCCGGCCCTGCCCCTCGAAGTCGACTGACGGCCCCGGCACCCCCGGACCCCCGGGCCTGCGCTGTCCGGGGGCCTGCCGGACCCTCTGGCCCTCGGGTGCTCATCACAGATCCACCAACGGCCCCACCGCCCGCGACCGCCGCCGTATCCTGCCCGGACCGCGCCACCACAGCCGCCGACCGGGAGTCCCCGCGTGACCGAACCGACCACCCCGCCCGCCCCGTCCGTCCCGTCCGCCTCGGACAAGAAGCCCTTCCTGTACGTCGTCGTCTGCGCGAGCGGGATCGCCGGTGAGGTCGGCACGCTGATCACCGCCGCGCGGCAACGGGGTTGGGACATCGGGGTCGTGGCCACCCCGCAGGCACTGGGCTTCCTCGACGTGGAAGCGATCGAGGCGCAGACCGGCTATCCGATCCGCTCCGCCTGGCGCAGGCCCGGCGAGGCCCGCCCCCTTCCTCCCGCGGACGCGATCGCCGTGGCCCCGGCCACGTTCAACACGGTCAACAAGTGGGCCGCCGGCATCTCCGACACCCTGGCCCTGGGCATCCTGTGCGAGGCGTACGGCACGGGCGTCCCCATCGCCGTCCTGCCGTACCTCAACGCGGCCCAGGCCGCCCACCCGGCCTACCGGCAGAGCCTGGAACGGCTGACCGGGATGGGCGTCCTGATCGGCCGCTCGTACGAACCGCACCGACCGAAGGCCGGGGGAGGCACCGACGGATTCCGCTGGACGGAGGCACTGGACCTCCTGGAACCCAGGGCGCCCGCGTAGCGTCCCGCGAACCGGCCGACCTTGCCGTCGGCCCCGGACGGCGGCCTCGAACAGCGACTTCGGGGGACGAGGCCGGCGAGCGTCGCGTCCGGGCAGGCGGTGATGTGCCGGTGGAACGACGGTCGGCTTCCGCGGCTGGTGTGCAACGGCTCGTTGTGCGGCCGTTCTCTGGGATGATCGTGCGATGCGGCGAGGGGAGTGCGGGGTGGAACAGCCGTTGAGCATCGCGGTGGCGCAGCCGAGGTGCACGGCTTGCGACGTGACGGCCAACGCGGTGGCTCACGCGGAGGCCGTCCGGGCGGTGGGCGCGCGGGTGGTGGTCTTCCCCGAGATGTCGTTGACGGGATACGAGCTGGACGCGGCGCCGGTCTCCCCGGACGACGAACGACTGGCTCCGATCGTCGCCGCGTGCGCCGATACCGGAACGCTCGCCCTGGTCGGCGCGCCCGTGCCCGGTCCGCACATCGGCATCCTGGCTGTGGACGGAGACGGTGCGCGCGTGGCCTACGGGAAGGTCCACCTGCACGGCAGCGAGGCCGTCGGCTTCGTGCCGGGGAGGCCCGCCGTGATCGAAGTGGACGGGTGGCGGCTGGGGCTCGGCATCTGCCGTGACACGGGTGTTCCCGAACATGCCGAGAGGACGGCAGCGCTGGGCATCGACGGGTATGTGGCCGGGGTCGTCCACGCCGACCACGAGGCCGAGGTCCACGGCGAGCGCGCCCGCAGGATCGCGGCCGACCAAGGGGTGTGGGTCGCCATGGCGGCCTTCGCGGGGCCGACCGGTGGCGGTTTCGACCGCACGTCCGGCCGCTCGGGCATCTGGTCCGCCGACGGGGAACCGGTTGCGGAAGCGAGCTCTGCCCCCGACGGGTTCGCGCGGGCGGTCTTCGTCAGGTGAGTCCGAGTCGGAGCGTGGGCCTCGGCGACCGGCGGACAGCGGCATTGAAGGCTCGTGACCCCCGGGATGCCGCCGAGGCCGCCGAGGGGCCGGTCGAGCACCGCGCGTCCCGTTGTCCCGGACGGCACCGACCGGCCCTCGAGGTGGACCTGGTCGTCTGCGACCCACCGACCGGCGTGAGCGAGCAGCGTCGGTACGGCACCGCCTTCCGGTCCCTGTAGCTTCACCGGGTTGGTGAGGCGTCGGCTGGGCGGGCTATGTTCTCGGCATGATCGACGCGGAAGTCGCCTCGCTCCTGGCCGGATGTTCCCGCTGCCCGTACCCCGGGGCGTGGCAGGCCTCCCCTTTCGCGGAACGCACGGTCGGAGGCGCGCGGTACGCCCTGGTCGCGGTCGACCCAGGGCTGAGCGCGTTCGCTCTGCGGCGTGATGACGGCTCGCTGTGGTGCCTGCCGGAAGGCGGTGCTCCCCGACTGGTGAACTCCGACATCGAGGCGTTCGTCGCCTTCAACCGCGCTTATGAGCAGGCCGCTGCTGAGGCCGCTGCATACGAGGGGCCCGGTGACGGTCCGGGCGACGACGAGGCCGTGGACCTGGCCGAGCAGGCCGCCGACGCGCTCACCGAAGCGCTGCTGGAACGATTCGAGATGCTCGACGCCGAGGCCGTTGCCGACGAGAACTCCTTCTGGCACATCGGGGCTGAGGAACTGGGCTACGGCATGAGTGTGTGACCACGCGGAACGTCGAGCGGACTGCTCGAGCCACACTGCCGAGGGGGCGTCCGTCCCGGCGGATGCCCTTCTCGCCGCGGATGCGGGCGCGTTCCTCGCGTTGGACGGCCAGGATGTCGGGGTGGCGGGCGTGATCCTTGCGGCGGCGGTTGACGCCCCACAGCCGGTCGTCACCGACGGAGTGGCAGCCGTGGAAGCAGGTGACGCCGTGGGTGCGGTGGTAGGTCGCCGGGAGCCGGTCGGGCATGCACTGCTTCGCCCGGCAGGAGCCGGCGGTGGACGGATGCCGAGCGGCCCGAACTCGTCGAAGGCGAAGACCCGGTCCGGGAAGCATTCCAGCACCTGCTCGATGCGATCCAGCTTGGCGTCGCGGTCCGGGCCGGGGACTCCTTCCAGGGCTTAGACGTCGTTTCTTATGGCGTGATCGTTCGTTGGACCGTGCATGACGGATCTCGTTGAGCGGCTGGTACCGGATGAGTTGTGGGTGCTGTTC
>NZ_JBSGHG010000027.1:0-1764 GCF_053604275.1 Streptomyces sp. NPDC004051
ACGCGCTGGAACAGCTCCCACAACTCATCCGGCACCAGCCGCTCAACGATCCCTGCCATGCCCAGTAGCCTATCGAGCCAAATGAGATGACTTCTTAGTGCGCTGGAAGGAGATGTCGCGCGCAACAGCAGGCACCGTATCGTCGGCTCCGCGCGATGTCATGCACCACGCGATGCGCGGCATAGCCCGCCTGCACAACCTCAATCTCGCCGGATGAGCGAACCGGCCTCACCGTGACTGCTGACATGAGCTGCCGGTGAGCAGGTCGGCCCAGGCCGGTGCCGAGGTCACCGCATCTGCCGGCGCGTCTGCTTCACCTTGCGGTCGATGGCCCACGCGTCGGCCACCGGCCCGAGGTGACCGAGCTTGTCGGGGTTGATCACCGAGCGGATGGTCTGGATCTGCCCGTCGAGTATGTCGAGGGCCAGGGTTTGGAGGACCTTGCCGTCCCGGTCGTGGAAGACCGCGCCAGGCTGGCCGTTGATCTCGTGCGGCTCGAACGTCACGTCGATCCGGGGCATCAGCGGGTAGACGGCGGCGAGCAGTCGGGCCACGTTCTCGGCGCCGATGACGGCCCTGGCCAGTTGCGGGGCCTTGCCGCCGCCGTCCCCCATCAGTCGGACGTCGGCGGACAGCAGATTCTGCAGTCCGTCGACGTCGCCGTTCTTCAGCGCGTCGAAGAAACGCGTCGCCAGTTCCCGCCTTTCCCGACGGTCCGCTTCGAACCGTGGTGGCCCGGCCTGCATGTGCCGCCGTGCCCGCACCAGCAACTGTCGGCACGCCGCCTCCGATCGTCCCACCGCCGCGGAGATCTCGTCGAACCCGAAGGCGAACACCTCGCGCAGCACGAACACCGACCGCTCCAGCGGGCTGAGCCGCTCCAGGAGGAGCAGCGCCGCCATCGACACCGAGTCGGCCAGCTCCGCCGAACGTGCCGGATCGTCGTAGGGGTCGGTGAGCAGCGGCTCGGGGAACCACGGTCCGACGTACATCTCCCTCTTCACCCGGGCGGAGCGCAGCACGTCGATCGAGATACGGGTCACCGTGGCGGACAGAAACGCCTTGGTCGACGTGGGCCGGGTCGCCGAGCCGTCGAAGCGCAGCCACGTCTCCTGCACCGCGTCCTCGGCCTCGCCCACGCTGCCCAGAATCCGGTAGGCGATCGAGAACAGCAGCGGCCGCAGTTCCTCGAACTCCTCGACCTTGCTCACGTCTGGTCCCCTCGCGTTCTCCCGCCCGGCCGCTCTCGGCGACGCGGGCCTCTTCTGAAGGCCATCTGCTCGGCCGGTGGCCCGGCCCGGCGGCCGTGGTCCGCCACCGGCCCGGGAACGAGCAATCACCACTCAGTGGAACTGCCCGGCCACGTAGTCGCCGGCCGGCTGCCGGGTGATGACGTTCAGCCGGTTCGCCGTGTTCATGAAGGACACCAGCATCACCAGGGCGGTGAGCTGCTCCTCGTCGTGGTGCTCGGCAGCACGCGCCCATGCCTCGTCGGTGACCCCGCCGGCCGCGTCCGCGATCCGGGTGCCCTGCTCCGCCAGCTCCAGCGCGGCACGCTCGGCCTCGGTGAAGACCGTCGTCTCCCGCCACGCCGTCACCACGTTCAGCCGCTCCGCCGTCTCTCCCGCCGCCGCAGCCTCCTTGGTGTGCATGTCGATGCAGACGGCGCAGCCGTTGATCTGGCTCACCCGCAGCGCCACCAGCTCCTGCGTCGCGGCCGGCAGCGGCGACTCCTTGAGTGCCCTGCCCACCGCCATGAAGTGC
>NZ_JBSGHG010000027.1:1862-98383 GCF_053604275.1 Streptomyces sp. NPDC004051
GCTTGAGGGCCTTGCCGGCGGTCGGGTCGGCGAAGTAGTTCAGGCGCGCGTCCATCGTGTGCTCCTCCGCGGTCGTCAGTGGCTACACCCCCCGAAGTGCTTGAGGGCCTTGCCGGCGGTCGGGTCGGCGAAGTAGTTCAGGCGCGCGTCCATCGTGTGCTCCTCCGCGGTCGTCAGTGGCTACACCCCCCGAGACGAGGTGGCCTGACACCGTGTGACATGAAAGCGTGTGATGCACGTCTCCCTGTTGCGAGCAGTTCGGAGATGTCACAGGCCGGGGTGCTGTCTCGTCTCGGGGTGCGGGCAAACCTCGATCAAGGAGCTGATGATGAACCTCGCACTGTGGATCACTGCCGGGCTGCTGGCCATCGTCTCTCTGGCCGGCAGCGCGAAGATGTTCGTGCCCAAGGAGAAGATGGCCGGCATGGGGGGCACCGCCACCCAATGGGTCGAGGACTTCAGTCCTGGCGCCCTCAAGGCCATCGGTGTCCTTGAGCTCCTGGCCGCGGTGGGCCTGGTCCTGCCCGCCGTGCTCGACATCGCACCGGTTCTGGTGCCGCTGGCCGCCACCGGTCTGGTGCTGCTGTTCGTCGGCGCGGTCACGACCCGCCTCCGCCGCGGCGAGAGAATGACGATCACGGGCGACCTGATCTACCTCGCGCTGGCCGCGTTCGTCGCATGGGGCCGCTTCGGTCCCGAGTCCTTCACCGGCTGACCTCTCGGATCGGGGTGAACCGGTTGCCCAAGGCGCCCGGTGAGACTGGACCCCAGGAGGGCTTCGATGCCGTGACCATGCCGGCCGCGACCTGAGATCACCGCGCAGCAGGATTGTTTACGGGACAAGCCTTGCATGGCGGCCTGAGCGCCGAAGCTTGACGAGTCAAAGCCCTGAGGTGCCTATGCGGTCACGGCACCAGCCCTGTCGGCAGTCCCTTCTGACGGTGGTCAGCAAGGGGTGGCACCGGCGTCGCCTGCCCCGAGCGCGAGCCCGAGCGCGAGCCCGAGCTCAGAGATGGCTCAAGTGCTTTGCTCGGCAGGTGACTTGCCGGGCAGGATCGACCGAACCATCTGACCAGTGGTTCCGGGGGACAAGAACATGAAGATCAAAGAGACGTTTCTGGCAGCGTGTGCTGTTGCCGTGGTGCTGGCGGGCACGGCTGCCTGTACCACGGACGGCGACAGGCCGACCGCCAAGGCCACGGCCGACATCCCTTGCGAGGACGGCACCTACTCATGGTTCAACGTGGACAAGCGGGACGTCCTGACGGGTGTCGCCGAGAAGGAGGAGATCAGCAGGAAAGGCGCCAGGCTCACGCACAAGCTGACACCACTTCACACACCGCGTACCGCCGTCACCTTCGAGAAGGGATCCAGGGCGGGCGACGCGGAGGCCGCCCTCCGCTCGCTGGCCGTCCTCATCGGAGAAACGAACGCCGATGACGACGGCGTGAGCACCGCATTCACCGATGTCCACAGGTCCGCACCGGACCTCAACGATGGCAGCATCACCATCGACGGTGTCGGAACCATCGTGCAGTACGCCTGGACGAAACAGGTCACCGCCGACTTCCGGTACACCTGCGGGGACGGCAAGCCGGTGACGGGCCGGGCGATCGGCTGGGTCAACGACGGCTCAGGCCTCCTGGAATGCTCCACACCGATCAAGAACGTGAAGGAGGGGGCACCGGCCCTCGCAGCGGCCCGCCTCTCCTGCGACCCCGACGCCCCGGCCGCCAAGACCTGATCGACCAGGTCGGACACGCCCGCACGCCCGCCTCCACCGACGCTACGAGCGCGAAGCCAAGGCGGCGCTTGCGTGGTGCGGGGCGAGCGGGTGGTGTTCACGGTCGAGGTGGACGTGCTGACGAGCGAGGGTGTGGCGGTCTCTGCCGGAGTCGTTCGGTGCCTCGCCGGCCACCGCGCGCCGTCGGTTCACCTCGTGGACCGAGGCCGCGCTGATGCCGACCGGCGACAGGCGGGCCGGTCCTCCGCACGGCCTTCGGCCCGCCCCCGGAACGGGGGTGCGGGCCGAAGGCCTCCGGGCCGGGCTCCAGCGCATCGCGGCGGTACGCCGTGCAGCGCGGCGCGCAGGCATGACGCTGACCGAGTGGCCTCTCTGGCGAAGATCCGCGAGCTGAAGACGCTCACCGCCGACTCAGGGATTCACGCACGGTGAGAGCCCGACCCGACACGGTGCTGATGACAGTGCCGGCGGCTGTCGTGCTGTTCCTGCAGTCCATCGTCACGCAGGCAGGCCGGCACGCTTGGAGCAGCCCGGGCGGCCATCCTCCGCTCACGGACGGCGGGCATTGCCCCTGAGAGGGGAGGCCTATTGGCCGGTGCGGTATCACCCGGCCGTCCGTGTGTGCGTCTTTGTTGTCAGTCGGTCGAGGTATCGGGGGTGCTCAGGCCCTGGCTGAGGGCTGTGGTCTGCTCCGGGCTCTGGGCGGGGGCGGGTACGCGGTCCGTGACGGAGGGGGAGGCGAAGACCTCGTCGAGGGTGGTGGCGTCGATGGCGCGGTCGAACCAGAGATCCAGGACCGGCATGTCCGTGCAGGTGGTGACGCGCTGCCGGATCTCTTCCGTCATCGAGAAGCCACGGCGCTCCATCAGACGCAGCAGTTGCTCGGATTTTCCGGCCACGCGTCCTTCCTCGAGTCCTTCCTCACGTCCTTCTTCCTGTCCTGCGAGGCGGGCATCGCCCACGATGGTGCCTCGCCTGGGGGTGAAGAGGGTTTCCATCAGGTTCCTCCAGATTTTCCGGGCGTGTTCGCTGCCCAAGCCGTCCTCGATCAGTCCCGCCAGGTCGTCCCGCGCTTCGCGGTCCGTGTCCTGGGCCAACGCCTCGCCCATTACCGTCAGTATGCCCTCGATGTCCGGGTCGTTGCTGTGGATCCACAGGCAGAACGCGGCGAAGTCCAGGTCGGTCGAGGCGTCCTGGATCCGGCTCACACGCGGAACGTTGGAAGGCCCCAGTACATGAGGCACTGTCACCTGGGTGGGGCGTCCCAGACCGGTACGCAGGGGTCTGGCCGCCCATGCCGCCGTCGCCGTGTCCACGCACAGGACCAGCAGGACGACCTCGAGTTTGTACCGGTCACGCAAGTAGGCGATGTAGTACGGCCACGAGGTCTCCTTCTTCGTCTCGACGCCGGTCTGCGCCTCGACCAGGAGGATGAACGGCTCGCGCCCGTCGGGACGGACCACCCGCGGCACGGAGTCCATGCTCCGGGTGAACATCTTCGGGGCGCCGGATGCCGGGCGAGGCGTTCGTGGAGCGTGCGGAGGAGGCGCCGAGCCCGGGCGCCGGCGGTGAAGTCCCGGTAGGTCATCGGGGTGTGCCGGCTCAGGTTCCCGCCCCGGTAGCCGGGGATGCCCGACTCCGTGGAGATGCCCGCCCCGCTGAGCACCAGCACACTGCCGGTGCTCAGCACATCGTCGACCGGCTCCGGATCCGTGGTGCCCGGCGGCAGGTCCTCGGTAGGGGGCTGGCTCACCGTGGGGCGCACGCGCATGCCGCCAGGGCACGGAACCCGGGAGCCACGGGCGGACAGAAAGCACCCGTGCGGTCACTCACCGTGCGAGTGCGGCACCCGGACTCCGGCCTCGTCAACGCTCGGCGCGATCAGAACTCGTCCTCCGGGAAGTCCGGGTCGGCGTAGTCGCCTTCGTCCCACTCGGCGTCGTCCATCGCCGGGCCGAGGAAGAACCCCTCCATGAGTTCCTGCAGATCCAGCTCGGTGGCACCGGCGGGAGCGGTGGGCTTGGTGCCGTCGCTCATCCGCACGGTCAGGCCGAGCTTCTTGACCTTGGCGTCCTCGGCCAACGCGGCGAGGTCCACATTGACCTCGGTCAGCTCGTCGTTCTTCAGCGTGAAGTCCGCCGTCACCTTGGTGTCGGGCGCGTCCTTGAGGTCCTTGTCCGTCGGCAGCTCCATGCCCGGCGGCAGGTCCTTCGCCAGCGGGCGGATCTCGCCGAGCAGCTCGGTGACCAGCGTGCGGAAGGGAGCCGTGGCGGTGACGTGCTCAGTGCCGTTCTCTCCGCCGGCCGTCTTGAAGCTCACCTCACGGGCGACGACCGTCCGGAGGGCTCCCATGAGCTTCTTCTGCGTCTTGGCGTCGAGGGACGGGGCGGGCGCGGGACCGCCCTGGTCCTCCTGGCCCTCGGCGGCGATCTCCTTCATCTTCTTGGCGTTGAACTTCACCCACTTGCCCTCAAGGACGTTCTTGAAGGACTGAGCCTGCGGAGGCAGGTCTTCAGCGGCCGGTACAGGGCTGCCCATCATCTTGCCGATGGTGTCGACGTCGGCACGGACGTAGATGTAGTCGCCGATCATCCGGTACTCGGCGAGATCGCCCTCCGGATTGCTGATCTTCATGGCCATGCCGACGAGATCCTTCTCGCCGGACTCGTCGAGCGGCTTCTTCGACTGCACGGTAACCGTGATCGTCGTGTCGCTCATCAGCTCGGCGGCCTCATCCGGGATCTCGTCGCCGAGCGCGGGGTCGGACTTGGCGTCCAGCGCCTTCAGAGACGTGATGTCGGTGTCCAGGTCGAGCTCGAGGGAGAGCGTCTTCTTCTTGCCGAGCTGCTCGAAGGCCTGGTCGAGCTTCTGGCCGGCGGAAAGCTGCTCCGCCGTTCCGCAGGCAGCGGAGCCCGCGAGTACGGCACCGACGACGGCGGTCGCGGTGAGGGTCTTGCGTATGGCGCTGATGATGGTCTCCTCGTGGGTCCGATCACGAAAGTGATCAATCAGAAGACTCACCACCAGCTCACAAGGTTGCACTGCCCGATCGGGCAACCGAAGTGAGCGGCAGAAGAGGACATTTGACGCAGCGTTCGACGAGCGGTCGGCGTAAAACAGGACGGAGCGTTGAGGGAGCGGCTGCTCACGCTGGACCTGTCGGACGCGCGCTCGACTCCCCACACTGCGCGACTGCTTCCCGTGCCCTGCGGCAGTCTTCGGCGCCGGCAGCCCTCTCGGCGTAGCTCGTCGTTGCGGGCTGTGCAGCGGGACGGTTGTGCGGGCGGGAGCAGCCGGCCGGCGGAGGAACGAGGGTTCTCGTCTTCCGTCCTGAAGGCAATGAGTTGATTTCGAGGCCGTGAAGGGCCGGGACCGTCACCCGCTCGGCCCGGTGCCCCGCGGTTCAAGCGGCTGATCACCGCACATGAGGTGCCTCTGTTCTTCTCGCCGACTCGCGACGAGCCGGAGTGGGCGGCCGAGGCGACGGACAGCGGCGGGACAGTAGGCATCCGGTCAGCGCGGCGGCGAGGCCGGCCGGCCCGGCCGCCGCGAAGCCGCCCGCCGGCACGGAGACGGCGATCGCCCCCCCCGACGATCGGGGATCCGAGCGCGAAACCCGCACTCTGCGCCGAGGATTGCCGACCTGTCGCCTCAGCCCGCCCGGGTGGCGGCGAGGTGGGCGTCCACGGCGGCGACACCGTCGACGCCCTGGCAGAGGCCCACGACCACCGGAACGAGCCGCGGTTCCGGGACGTGTCCCCGCAGGGTGACGACCCCGTCCCGGACCTCGACCGCGACGGTGCCCTCGTCCAGGCCGAGGAGGCGCCCCAGGACGTCCTGCTCGACCTCGCCGCGGATCTCCATGTCGGAGCGGATGAAGGCGTCGAGCAGGTCGCTGCGGGTGACGATGCCGGTGAGGAGCCCGTCGTCGTCGACCACCGGCAGCTGCTTGACGCGCCGCCTGCGGAGTTCCCGCGCGGCCCGGGGGATCGTCCAGTCGGCGCGGGCGGTGAAGGCGGGGCTGCTCATGAGCGCGCCCGCGGTCCGGGCCCGGGCCTTGCCCCAGGAACGCTCGTCGGTCCCGTCCTGACCCTGCGGATCGGGCCTGCCGGTCTCGTGCCGCAGCACGTCGGACGCGGACACGACGCCGACGGGAGCGCCGTCCTCGTCGACGACCGGGGCCGCGACGATGTCGTTCGCGTCCAGCAGGGCGGCGACCTCCTGGAGCGGTGTGGTGGGGCGGAAGGTGACGACCTCCTCGGTCATCACGTCACCGACCGTGCGGCGGTACAGCATGGGCATCGGCCTCCTCCGCTGTGCGACGGGGCGGCCGCGCCCTTGCCGGCTCGTCCACGCCGTCCTCCCTCCCCATGACAGCACCGTGCCGCTCCGGCGACCAGTGACGTTCGGCCTGATGGGGAGGCCGGCGGTCGCACGGTCGAGTGCGCGGGAGACGCCGACGACGCCGGGCGCCCGGCCCCTGCGCTCGTCCACGGGCAGGCCAGGTCGGGGATCACGCGGTTCGGGGAGCACGTCACCACGGCCAGGGAGAGGTACGAGGGGCGTTCGAGGTAGCAGCCGTACGACATGTCGGAACCCGCGTGCAGACGTCCGGCGGCGGCGTCCGCCAGCCGGGCCAGGCGCGCGGACCCGGCCCTCCGCGTCCGGTCCCGCTTCCTGACGCTCCTCCAGCACCCGGTCGACGATCGGCACGACGCACGACAGCGACTTGCCGGAACCGGTACCGGTGGTCAGGACGTAGGAGTCGCCCGCCTGCGCGGCCTCGATCGCCTGCCGCTGGGGGAGGTGGAAGGTTAGCGGCCGGCCGGGCGGGGCGACGTCTCCTCCTTGCCGGCCTGGAAGATCTCCGCGCACCCGGGGTGCAGCACCCCGTCCCGCACGAGGCCGGTGACCTGGCCGCCGTCGGCGAAGAACGGGTTCAGCGACAGCCACGGGTCGGGCCACTGCGACTTCGCCGCCAGGTCGTCCTCGACGAAGCCGGCGATCCGGGCGTCCCGGATCACCGTCCCGCTCTTGGTGAAGCTCGCGTACTCGTCGACCAGGTCGGCGTGGATGCCGAAGACGTCCATCGCGTCGGGCAGGCGCGGCACGGGCGCCGACGCGGCCGGGGCACGCTCCCTGTTCTAAGGAGCAACCCCGTTCGGCCGGGTCGTGTTCGAGATGTGCAGCCCCGGTCCGCTCAGTCCACCGGCTGCTTATCCTTGTGGCCATGACTGCCCAGCCTCCAAAGCCCTCTCCGCACCCTGTTCCCTCAGGAGAGCTCCGTGCCTCCCACGACGAGCGGGAGGCAGTGGTGGAGCAGCTGCGCGATGCGGCGGCCGAGGGGCGCATCGATCTCGACGAGCTGGATTCGCGCCTGGAACAGGCCCTGACGTCCAAGACCCACGCCGAGTTGGCCGTCCTGACCGCCGACCTGCCGAGGCCGGACTCCGCCGAGAGCATGCCGCCCATGGTGCTCAAGGGCGGCATGCACGGCGCGTCCCGGGGCCCCGGGCGCTGGGAGGTTCCCGGGCACGTGATCGCGCACGGAGGCCTGGGGGGTGTGAAGGTCGACTTCAGCCGGGCCGAGTGCCGCCTCACGGAGGTCGCGGTGGAGGCGTACGGGGAGACGGCCGGTGTCACGATCGTCATCCCCGACGGCTGGGCCGCGGACACCGGCGGCATGGATCCCGGCGTCGGCGGCCTGAGGGACAAGACCACTGCCGACCGGCTTCCGGGAACTCCGCTGATCCGGCTCACCGGGTCCGGCGGCATGGCGGGAGTGGTCATCCGCCACCCCAACCGCTGGGAACGGCGCAAGCTGCACAACAACCCGCTGCAGGGCTAGGCCCCTCCGGCGAGGGGATGCCTTCACGTCTCGGCGCGGCGGAACTTACGGTTTGTGGGTCACCCAGAGCAGTTCCGCCGGCCAGCGGTGTGCCCAGTCGGGTGGGTCGGTTTCGTTGTAGCCGTTGGGTGTTCCGGGTTCGGGCCGCGGCTCGATGAGGTCGTCGATGATGAGACCCGCGCCGCGCAGGACCTTGACCCAGTCGCCGTAGGTGAGCTGGTAGCTGGTCGCGCCGTCGTCTTCGGCGATGGTGTTCAGCCCGAAGTAGTCCTTCTGCAGCGTCGTGGTCACGCGGCTGGCGGCTTCGTCGTAGCAAGCTTCGAACCATGGGCTGGCGACGTTGAACACCAGGCGCCCGCCTCGGCCCAAGACGCGTGCGGCCTGCGGGACGGCCAGGTGCGGGGGCGCCCAGCTGAGTCCACCGAAGTCGCAGAACACCAGGTCGAAGCTGTCGGCGGCGAAGGGGAGTCGTTCGGCGGCGCCTTGCACCAGCGGGTAGCGGGCCGCTCCCATCGCGCGGGCTGCTGCGGCGAGTTGGGCTTCGGACAGGTCGAGCCCGACCACGGTGGCGCCCTCGGCGGCGAGCGCCCTGGACCACTGGCCGGCGCCGCAGCCGAGTTCGAGGACGCGCTTGCCGGTGACATCGCCCAGGGCGTGCAGGTGCGCGTCGGGGATGGAGTACATGCCCCACAGCCGGGGTGTGGCGCCGATTTGCGGGTCGTGCTCGTGCTGGTAGGCGCTGCTGATCCGGTTCCAGAACCGCCGGTTGGCGGGGATGCTGTCCACGTGCCGACTCCAGCACTGCCTGCCGGGGGCGGTCAACACGGTCAGGGCACTGGCCGGCCCTCGCCCCGGTCCGGCTTTGCCTCGTCCCATGATCCGCGGGAATCGTCACGAGCCCGAGCAAGCCGAGCAGCAACCACGCGGGCAGCGGCCGGGACAGCGCGCCGTGGACAAGCCCGCCGACCACAGAGGTCACGCCGAGCACGGCCACGACCACGGCGGCCCAGGACACCTGACCTGCCTCGTCGAGCGTGGCGACGCGGCCGGCCGACCGGCGCGCCTCTTGGGTCCGATCCGCCGCAGGAGTCTGCCAGGCGCCCGTACGCCGACGTCGTGGTCGGACGGGGTGGGGGCGAGCGCGGCACCCCGTGCGCAGAGCCGGAGTGCGGACACGAAGAGGGGACGGTGTGTCCGGTTTTCCGTCACGCCGGAGGCGCCGGCGCACGGGTTGTTCCGGCGGGGGAGCGGGAGCCGTATCCGTCGGACAGCCTGCGGACGTTCGGGGCGGTCGTCCAGGCGCTGCGCGGCATGCGGGGGTCAGCCGGGTCGGCCTCGGTGCCCGGGTCCAGTACTCCGAGCACACCGTGGAGTCGGTGGAGTCGGGTCGCCGGATGCCGGACGAGGCGTTCGTGGAGCGGGCGGAGGAAGCCCCGGGCAACACGGGGGCGCTGCGGAAGGCAGCCCGGCATCTCACGCGGGGCGAGGCGGGGCCGGCGGCGTGGTTCCGGCGGTGGGCCCGGCCGGAGGGGGGAGGCGGTGAGCCTGTGCACGTACGAATGCCGGTTGGCGCCGGGGCGCCGGGGACTCGGCCCCGCCGCCCCGCACACCCCGACGGCTCCCGCTCCTGCGGACAGGAGCGGGAGCCGTCCAGGTGGGTTCGGAGGCGGTATGCCTTCGACGGATCATGCGTGACGGTGCGAGCGCCGGTTGCCGGTGATGAGCCGGTAGAGGGCGAGCAGGATGAGGGAGCCGACGATCGCGGCGATCCAGGTGGAGAGTTCGAAGAACCCGTCGATGGAGTCGACGCCGAAGATGACCTTGCCGAGCCAGCCGCCGAGCAGACCGCCGGCGATGCCGATGAGCATGGTGATGATGATTCCGCCCGGGTCCTTGCCCGGCATCAGTGCCTTGGCGATGGCGCCGGCGAGCAGACCGATGATGATCCACGCGATGATGCCCATGGTGTGTCTCCGCTCCGTCGGGTAAAGGCTGTGTCAGTTCATCGTCTGTACCGATCGAGCCCGAACAAACGTCTCTTCCGGATCCGGGTTCTGTCGGCTCCCGGCCCGAGAGGGCCGGCGCGACGTGGCCGGAGGCTCGGCTCGGAACGGGGTGACTCGACGGGGACCGGGGCGCCCCGGCGCCGTTTCGGGTGCGTAACCAGGGGGTCGAGGTGTCGTTGAGCCGGTGCCGGGGCTGCCACCGGCGTCGGGGTGGGGACGAGGGGGAGTTCGGGCGTGGCCAGGACAAGGCGCCGGGCAGGGGCCGTCATCGAAGGCCCGGCTCGGCGCATCGTCCGCCGGGTCCGGCCGCGGGGCCACGTGCGCCGAGCGTCAGGAGCCGGTGATCACGTCGAACCGGTGTCCCCGCCCACCGCGACGACACCTGCGAACAACGGGCCGACGCCCGCCACAGAGGAAAGCGATGCCGTATGAGCTCTGGAGAAAACCCGGGTCTGCCCCGTCCGTCACGGTCCTCGGGGCGGTACGTGCCTGCCCGGGGGCTCTACACGGAGGCGGCGCGGCTCCAGCGGCTGGACTGGCTCCGCTCCAGGACCCGGTCGGGGCTGGACTCCCTGCAGCACACCCGGCTCGACGCCGGCAGGCTGACCGGCAACATCGAGGGGCTCGTCGGCACCGTCGAGATCCCGGTCGGCGTGGCCGGTCCCCTGCTGTTCTGCGGGGCGAACGTCCAGGGTGAGGTCTACGCACCCATGGCCACGACGGAAGGCGCCCTGGTCTCGTCGGCGACGCGGGGAGCCCTGGCCGTCACCATGGCGGGCGGCGTCAGCACACGCGCCACCCTGCAGGCGATGACGCGTGCCCCTGTCTTCGCGTTCTCCCGACTGGCCGGCGCCGCCCGCTTCGCCTCGGCGGTCCTCCGGCACCTCGACGACCTCCGCACGATCATCCGGCAGGTGTCCCAGCACGCCGCGCTCCTCTCGATCGAGCCCGTGGTCCTGGGCAGGGCCGTCCACCTGAGGTTCAGATACACCACCGGGGACGCGGCAGGGCAGAACATGACGACCGCCTGCACCTGGCACGCGTGCCAGTGGATCCTGCGCCAGCCGCACCTGGTCGCGGACGAGGAGCTCGAGTCCTTCCTCATCGAGGGGAACACCTCCGGGGACAAGAAGGCGTCGGCCCAGGCCGTGGCGGAAGGCCGCGGAATCAGGGTGGCCGCCGACTGCCTTCTGCCGGCGGGGGTCGTCCAGCGGGTCCTGAGAACCACCCCCGACGAGCTGGTCACGGGGTATCAGCACATCACGGCCGGAGCAGTGCACAGCGGGGTCCTGGGCTCCAACGCGAACACCGCCAACATCGTGGCGGCGATCTTCACGGCGACGGGCCAGGACATCGCCTGCGTTCACGAGTCGAGCGTGGGGCAGTTCATCCTCGAACGCACGCGGGACGGCGTCTACGCGAGTATGACCCTGCCCGGCCTGGCGGTCGGCACGGTCGGGGGCGGCACCCACCTGCCCACGCAGCACGAGCTCCTGGAAGCGATGGGGTGCACCGGCCGGGGAAGCGCCGTCCGGCTGGCGGAGATCATCGCCGGCTTCGCCCTGGCCCTGGACCTCTCGACGGTCTCCGCGGCCGTTGCCGGGCACTTCGCCGACGCCCACGAACGCCTCGGGCGCAACAGGCCGCCCCGCCGGAGCAGTACCGAACACCGGATCGGCGTCCCTTCGAGGCCGACGCCGACGGCTGGTGAACCCCGACCCGTACCGGTGCCTCGCCCGGCCCCGGAAGCCGGGTCCTGACCCCGGTTCCGGCCAGGGCCTTCATCCCGTATCGGCATGCGTGTCCGTACTTGCCGCAGCGGGGCACGCCTCCGGTCCGGACGAACGGCGGCGCACGCTTCCGGAGCGGCTCGTGGCTGGTGGGGGACCGGGCGCCGGGGGAACGGCGCTCGGCCCATACCCTGGGCGGCCGTGGCCCGTTGACGGTCGGCAGGAGTGGCGGGGCGCCGACGGGGAGGTCCCGAGGCCGGCACGGGCGCCGCCCCCTCGCTCACTGCTTACTGCACACCGTCTTCGGCGCCGCTCTGTTGTCGGTGCCTTGTGCGGACTGCGCGTCCTGCATCCTCTGCACATCGCGGAGGACACCCTTGATGTCGGGGTCCTGATGGTCGGCGACCCTTGCGATGGTCAGCAGGACTGCCTCGTAGAAGGCGCCCCGTACGGCAGGGGCCATCACGTCAGAGGCGTCCAGGCAGCGGGGTCCTTCAAGGAGCTGTTGTGCGATCTTGTGTTTGACTGTTTCGTCCTGTGGTTTCTCCTGCTTCACCCGACGGTTCGCCGAGAAGACGTCCGCCAGATCGACCCACTTCTGCTGGCCCTCCCTGGAGGCCAGCCGGCGGATCAGTTCACGGGCCTGGGGGCGGTCGCTGAACAGCGCGGCGAAGTCGCCGGTCACCTCGTGGGCCCGGACCTCGCCGCCGCCTCCGGGCAGGAGCGGAGCGGAGTCCATCAGGTCCGCGTGCCGCGCGTCGTCCTTGTAGAAGGAGAGCGCGAAGGAGCCCTGGTGCTCCAGGGTGCACCCGCCCCGGCTGTCGAACAGCAGCCCGTTGCCCTTCGGGGCGCCGCGGTGGTCGGTGAGCAGAGCACGCTTGGCCGCGCCCCTGTTCTCCTGGAGCAGCTCGGCCCACGCCTTCCAGGCCGTGTGCACCGGATCACTGCGCCACCACTCCACCTCGCCCGTGCCCAGTGCCCACTTCTCGTAGACGTCCGGGCCCGCGCGTTGCAGCACGAGGTCCTCGATCCAGTCGGTGCCGGGCCAGCCGGAGGCGCCGTCGTCCCCCATGCCGATGCACCAACTTTCCAGTGGGGCAGGCTCCTGGACGGGCTCGTGACCCCGGCGGTACCAGACGATGCTCTTCAGGTCCGCCTTGACCGGGACCCAGTAGACGTCTTCGGAGGGTGAGCCGGTCGGCTTCCAGGGGGCGCCGTACTCCTGCGGCTCGTAGAGCCG
Organism: Streptomyces sp. NPDC004051; assembly: GCF_053604275.1. NCBI lineage: Bacteria > Bacillati > Actinomycetota > Actinomycetes > Kitasatosporales > Streptomycetaceae > Streptomyces > Streptomyces sp. NPDC004051. The sequence goes on from NZ_JBSGHG010000027.1 coordinate 14,431, forward strand.
GTTCAGCGGTTTGAGGAGGCCCTGCTCGGCGTATTCGGCGAGTTCGCCGAGGCCCGGCATGATCACGATGTCCGGGGGCTCCCCCGACTGCACCTTGGAAAGCAGTACGTCCCGTTGGGCCGCGGTGCCCTGGTAGCGGAAGGGGATGCCGAAGCCGCGCAGCACGGTCTCGAACTGCTTCGCCTGCTTGGCCGTCCACGTTCCGAGGATGGTCACCGGCTCCTCGTCGTGCTGCGCCCAGACCACCACCATGCCGCAGGCGGTAATAAGCAGCATGACCATGACGAAGACCAGCATCTTGAACCGCCGGGTCACCGTCGCCTCCAGTAGTCGTTGTCGAGCCGAAGACCGAGCCCCAGCGCGGGTAGGACGATGGCCAGCAGGCTGCCGACGAAAGTGCCCTGGTACACCGGGGCGGTCCAGGCGTCCTCGGCCGTCTTCTGCCGGACCTCCTCCGACATCTTCGTGACGTACTGCTGTGCGTCGGCCGGCTTCGTGTCGCTTTCCCGGGGCACGTGGGTGATCTGCCGCAGATCCTTGACCGCCCCGTCGAGGCCCTCCTGGGTGGAGGACATCGCCGTCAGCGGGACCACCGCGAGCAGCACGGTGAGGACGAAGGCCGCGAGCAGGTACGGATTCCAGTCACGGCCGCAGCGGTCGCGCAGCACGAACAGCGCCGAGAGCAGGGTCAGCCCCACCAGGGCCAGGGTGACTTCGGCGAGCCACCACCCGCCGCGCTGCCACTGCCCCATGGTGGCTGTGGCTTCGGCGTGCTCCAACTGGACCCCCTGCAGCGCCTCCAGGCGGGGCACGAGTCCCACCGAATCGCGGGTGAGCAGCGATTTCGCTTCTTTGAGCTTCTGCTTCCGCATGAGGGGCTGGTCACGGTAAAGGGACGTGCCGAGGCCGAGTGAGTTGCTGTAGGTGTCGAGCAGGCCCTTGACCGTGCCGAGGTCCTGGTCCGTGCGGTCGGCGATCCCGGACAGGCCCTGGTCGGCGGCCGAGAGCTGGGACCGGTAGGCCTCGCCCGAGCCCGTGACGCCGGTGAGGTCCATTTTCACCAGACTGCGGGCCTCCTGGTCGGCCCGCAGGGCCGCGAGCCGGGTGGCGGCGAGCCCCTGCACGGCCGGTGCCTCGCGGGAAGCGAGCGCTTCGGCGCTGTGCTGGACCTGACGGCAGGAGAGGAACAGGGCGGTCGACGCCACGACCGTGAGCAGGAACAGAACCAGCAGATGCACCTCCAGCAGCCGGCGGGTCCGCCAGGGGCTCAGGCGTCGGCGCCAGAAAGCGGCGGGGGAGAACCGGTACCAGGAGGCGGCGCGTCCGGCCGTCACAGCAGCTTCTCCCCGCATGCGATGCAGTAGCGGGCCTCGCTCCCGGCCGGAGTGCCGCAGGCGCCGCAGCGCGGGCCCGGTCGCGCCCCGACGGCGTCGGCCAGGGGCCCGCCGGGACGGGACCCGGCGCGCAGGATCATCGGGCCGAGGGCACCGGCGTCGACGGCGCGCAGCCGGACCAGCCCCGCGGCCGCGTCCTCGATGTCGGCGACCGTGCGGATCTCGTCCAGCACCCAGTCCGTGCCCAACCGTGCCGCCAGCCGGGCGGCCTGTCCCAGTCGGTCCTCGGCGATGTCCGGCCGGTGTTCCTGGAGAGCGGTGAGGCCCTGGCGGAGAAGCCTCCGCATCCTGACGGTGGCGTTGAGGTCCCGCACGCTGTCGGTGCCCGTCGGGGCGTGGGGCGCGGACTGCTCGGGGAGGTGCCAGCGGGCGACGACGGGCGCGTGGACCTCACCGATGGAGACCATGGCGAACTGCAGCTCGGTCTCCAACGGGTCGGCGTCGGAGTCGGCTACCAGGGTGAGCAGGTAGTCGCGTCTGCCCTGCTCCCACTGGTAGGTCGGGAATCTCCAGCGGTGCGGTCGGCCGGGCTGGGGCAGCCCGCCGAGGCGGTGCGGCCGGGGCGTCTTCTCGCTGAGCGAGACCTGGCGGACCGAGGGCCGCACGGTCACTTCGATCGGCAGCCGGGGAGTGTGCACCCGGCGAAGCCGCTGGATGGCGGCGGTGATCGCACCGCCGAGTCCGTCGTCCACGAACTCGGCCGTGCCGTGCAGCCGTTCGGCGAGGGTCAGCAGGGGGTCGGGAACCCAGTTCGCGCCCACGGCGAACACGTCACAGGTGAACTGCCCTGCGCAGGAGTCCAGTTCTTCTTCCAGACGGGTCTCCCCGACGGCGCTGCTGCCATCGGTGATCAGCACCAGATGGCGTACGGACACCGGCCGTCCGAAGAGCAGGGCACGCGCTTTGGCCACCCAGGCGGCGTATCCGGCGGGGCGCGGCCCCTCCCGGTGCAGCGGGAGCGATCCCGCGACGAAGGCGGCCCGGCGTCTCTCCTCCCGGTCGGCGACGGCCCACTCGTCGGCGCCCCGCGGATAGCAGCGGACCGGTTCGGGGCCGCTGCCGAGCACGGCGAAGGAGATACGGTCGGGCAGGGCACGCAGCGCCGACGGCAGGGCGTGCCGGACGGCCGCCCGGTGGGACTCGGCGACGTCCACCGCGATGATCACGGCGAGCTGGACCGCGGGCAGGTCGGTGGGCGCGCCGTCGGCGGCCACGTCCACCCTCAGATGGGCTTCTATCTTCGCGCTCCGGTGCGGGTGCGGATCGCCGCCGAGGTCGACGTGGAGTCGGATGCCCGGCTGCGGCGGCCGGGTGGGGCTGCTCATGTCGTACGTCACCGCTCCTTCGCCTTCGTCGCCGCGGCACACCGGGTGCCGGGTGCCGAATCGGTCTGTCGTGCCGTGCGGTCAGAACACGCTCTGGGGCCGTACCGCGTGCATGAGGTCCACGAGGTCTTCATGGGCGGCCGGTTCGTGGTGGCGGGCCGCCAGTCGCCGGTAGTGCGCCTCCAGTTGCTTGCGCGCCTCGCGCTCCGGCGTGCTCAGACGTCTCAGCGTGCGGGCGTCGAGACGTCCGGCACCCCCTCCCGGCGCACCGGGCCGGTCGCTGAGGCTGTGCACCGCGTCCAGTTTCCATTCGTGGAGTTCGGTGCCCAGGCGCAGCGCCTCGTCCTCCGACAGGCGGGGCTCCCCGGCGCCCGGACTGCCGCCCTCGAGACCGCGCAGTTCGGCCAGCGCCGCGTCGACCTCGGCGGGCGAGGGCAGTGGATCGCCGTCGCCGGGCAGCCGGGCCGCGCGGATGCGCAGGGAGGCGATCCGGGCGACGGTGTGGTCCAGGGTGCCCTGCCGGACCCGGCCGAGCACCTCGACGGCCGCCCGGCGGTCACGTGCGCGGAGCGCGAGCCTGGCCAGGCCGAGGGCGGCGCCGCCATGCGCGGGGTTGCGGGCGAACACCACCTCGTACAGCTCCCTGGCCGTGGGCTCGGCCGTGTCGTCGCCGAGCCGTTCCGCGCAGTAGGCGAGGGCCAGTTTGGGCGCGTACTCACCGGGCAGTTCGAGGTGGACCCGCGTGAAGTGCCTCCTGGCCTCGACGACCTGCCGCGGGTCGTCGTCGAGGTCGGCGCTGCGCAGCGCGAGCAGGGCGCGATGCCACTCCAGCCGCCACCGGCGCACGGCGGGCGGCCCGGGAATCGAGTCGGCCGTGTCGAGCTCCTCCTGGGCCCGATCCAGGTCCTCTCCGGTGTTCCGGTCCAGCAGAACGCGCACGTTGTGCAGGTGGATCTCCACCGAGCGAGGCTTCTCGTCCTCCTGCTCGAGGAGCTGGCCCGGGTCGTAGCCGCTGCTCACCTCGAACCGCGCGGTCTGCGGATCGCCCGGATACGGTCTCGGCACCGGCAGACAGGCGGCGATCTCGGTGGGTGTGGGGGCGCCGAGGTCCAGGGCCGGTGCCACGGGCGGCTCGTACCGGTCGCGGCGGGGGCGGTCCAGCCAGTGCTCGATGCCCGGCACCGTGCCGAGCCGGGCGCCGAGCAGCCGGGTGGACGGCCGGAAGTAGTCGGAGGGCTCGGGCGGGTCGCTCTTGCCGCGCAGCGCGCGGATCTCCCGCAGGGCGCCGCGCAGTTGGCCGCCCATCTCGCGGGCGTCGGTGAAGCGCCGGTACGGGGAGGGCCGGACGGCGCGGTCGACGACCCGGTGGAAGGAGGCGGCGCCGAGGCCGGGCACCTCGGCGACGGCCCAGCGGGCGAGCTCCCGCAGGGTGGCGCCGACGGTGTGCAGGTCGTGGGCGACGGTGGGCACGGCCGACGTCTCGGTCTCGGGCGCCGTGTAGCCGGCCGTGACATGGGCGGGCGGCTGGCTCTGGCCCTGTTCGCGCATGCCGCCGAGATCGATGACCTTGACGCCGTCCCGGTGGTGCACGACGTTGGAGGGCTTCATGTCCCCGTACACGAAGACCCGTTCGCCGTCGGCATGCAGGTGGACGAAGGCTTCGAGGATCTGGCAGCCGTACGCCGCGACGTGCTCGATGTCGAGGACGGACGCACCGCGCCGGACGTCCTCGACGACTTTCGCGAGGGTGCCGTCGCCGACGTCGTCCATGACGATGTAGCCGCCGGTGATCCGGCCGGTGTCGTCGCTGCGGGCGACGAAGTCGCGGATCTGCACGATGCGGGGGTGGCGGATGGCGACGAGGTTGCGGCGTTCGACGTCGGCGAGCCGAGCGCCGTCGTGCTCGTACCGGTTGAGCAGTCCCTTGACGGCGACGACGTCACCGAGATGGGTGTCCTCGGCGAGGTAGACCCAGCCCTGCCCGCCGTGCGCGATGGGGCCCATGATCCTGTACTGGTCGCGCAGCATGTCGCCCTCGGCGAGTTCGGGCCGGTACGAGTAGCGCTCGCCGCAGACCGGGCAGAATCCCTTGATCGGCACCGGGCCCTCGGTGTAGGGCGGGACGAAGGAGATGCCGCACCCGGGGGACGAGCAGTCCATGCGGATGCGCAGGGGCGCTTCGGGGCGGACGAGGCGTTCCTCGGCGGGGCGTGGTTCCCGCGCGGGGAGGGAGAGGAGTTCGCGGGGGCCGCGTTCCCGGTGGTCCTCGGGAAGGGCGGGCAGTGGGGGGCCGTTCTCCGCGCGGCCGCACGCGGCGCAGTGGCCGGTGGGCAGCACGGTGCCGCCGCAGGGGGCTCCGGTGAAGCGCCGGTGCGGGCAGGTCGTCATCTTCGCGTGGTCCTCCTCCCCCGTCCGGGGCGGGCGGGGCACCGCATCACCGGTCTCCGTGGTGGCTCAGGTCGGCGCGCAGAGCCCTGACCAGTGCGCGCAGTCGGGTGAGTTGCCGCTGCGGGTCCCGCTCCCCATCGACCAGGCGGCGCGCGGCCCAGTGCCGGTCGGCCGTCTCGGTCACGGACTCGAGGGAGGCGCTGTCAACGATGTCGCGGAGGATCGCCCGGCTGAACTCCGCGTTCTGCAGACGGGCGAGCAAGGTGTCCGCGTGGTGGAGCAGCGCGGGCCGCAGGAGCCGGTCGCGGGCCGCGGTCCAGCCGGGGCCGCCCTCGTGGCGGAAGACGAGCAGCAACCGGAAGCCGAACACCCGCAGCCGGGCCAGAAGTTCGATCAGGGGGTCCGGCCGGGGCTCCTCGTCGAGACCGTCGACGAGGACCGTGACCGGCCGGACCGGCGCGCGGTCGGCCGCCTGCGCGGGCGCGGGCTTGGCGCCGCGCAGCCAGTCCCAGTACGCCAGGTACTCGCCGGCCGGGAAGGTGACCTGGTCCAAGGCGTGGTCGACGAGGTCCGGCCTGCTGGCGCCGCCGCGGTGGACCACGTGGGCGCGGTGCAGCAGATGGCGCAGCGAGCGGTCCTTTCCGCTGCCCGGAGGCACCACGGTGATCTTCACCGGGTCCTCGTCCGGGTCGTCGAACCACCGGGTCAGCCGCTCCTCGAAGCCGTGATCCCAAGCCCGCGGACTGATCAACTCCCTGATGATCGGCGAGAGTTCGGCGATACGGTTCATGGGGATCAGATACGAGAAGGAGATCCGGTTGTCCTCGGGCAGCAGTTCGCCCAGATCGCCGCGCCAGCTGACGACGAGGCCGACCACCCGGGCGGGACGGCCTTCCTGCGGCCGGGTGCACACGGCCGCGCCGCTGAAGCCGGCGCGCACCACCTCCGACTTGGTGACGGCGTCGAGCTGCACCCGCTCACCGCTGGCGCCGCCGATCCGCCCCCACAGGCTCATGCCGTCGTCGAAGCCCTCCGCGTAACCGGTCGCGTACACCTCCATCCCGCCCCACAGCCCGGTCTCCAGCAGGGCGCGACGCGCCTGCGGGCGGGGGCTGTCCAGGCGCAGCACGGCGACGTCCTCGCCGTTCTCGCGCTCCGGCAGCCAGCCGCCGGGCAGGACGCGGGCGGAGACCGGTTCGAGCCCGCTGTTCTCGGCGAACTCCAGCCACATGACGGCGTCCGGGCGGCGCACGACGTGTGCGCAGGTCAGTGCCGTATGCTGGTCGACGAGCACGCCGGCGCCACAGACGGGGCCGTGCGCGTCCTCGCGTCGCAGCCTGAGTCTCCAGTCCGCACGCAATTCCCCCATGCTGTCTCACACTACGCGCACAGCATGGTGCGTCCCTAGACTTGTGAGCAGAGTGGATCGGTCAACCAACGGAAAACGGGGGTGCGTTGGCATGAGAGACGTGGAACCGATCGGTCTTGCGGAGGCCATCGGCTCGGTCCGTGCGGAGCTGGCGCGGGCCCAGGCTGAAGGGGCGGAGAGCGACTGGCGGTTCACCGTGGAGCAGGTCAGCCTGGAGTTCTCGGTGCAGTTCCACCGGGCCGGCGAGGGCGGGGCGGGCCTGCGCCTGGGCGTGGTCGAGGCGCGTCTGGGCGGCTCGGTGAGCCATGACTCCACGCACCGCATCGAAGTCGCCCTCAAGCCCCTTCCCCGCCCCGACGGCCGCCACCACGAGGTGAGCCGCGAGGACGCCGCCCCCCGTCGGCCGGCACCGCACGACGGCTCCCTCCTGCGGGGCCGGGCGGTGGAGCCCGGGGTCAGGCGGGAAAGCTGAACGGAGGGTGGGCGCCGTTGAGGAAGTAGTCCCCGACATCGCGGAGCCGGTGGGTGACGGGCTCGTACAAAGTGGGTCCGGGCATTGCGCCAGAAGCGGTCGAAGCCCAGCCGCGAGGAGGCGGAGCGGGCGCCGACGACGCCGAGGACGCGGGTGGTGGACTCCTGCGCGGCCCTGGTGGCGGCGGCTTCGGCCACGGCCACCAGGACGGAGATCTCCGCGCACTCGTCGTAGGTGTCGTAGGTGAGGTCCTCGCCGCGTGCCGACCCCTCGTGCACGGCCGGGGCAGGGAAGCCGCCGGTGCGGCGGTGCAGATCGTGGACCGGGCGGCGTACGCACGACGGGAGGCGCCGGAACCGGCCCGGCTGACCGGCGAGCGGGCGGGCGCCCGCCCGACGGCCGGGGTTCTCGTCCGGGATTTCCGCGCGCGTACGGAAATGGATCTCAGACGTGCATGACGTCGGATTCCCGCCACGCACAGGGCGAAAAGGAGCCGCTCTCCGAAACGGTGCTCAATTCCCGGGTGGCCGTCGTTCCACCGCCGCACATCACTTTTCCGCAGGGAGCCTTCCCGCCTTCCTCGCGGGCTTGTCCGCCCTGTCAGGAGCCCACCGAGAAGGTGGCGCCGGCGCGGTCCGTGGCGGCGCCGAGGGGGACGCAGGCCATCCTGCGCCAGGATGAACGGTTTCCACAGGTCAGGCCGGTACGACGGTCGCAGCCCGCTCCGTATGCGCTGGAAGCGCCGGTGGAATCGGCGAGGAAGGTGTGTGTCGTCCGTTCCGCCTCACCACGGGAGGGGGCCGTAGCGGCCGATGATCCGGCCGGTTCCGGCGCTGGGGTCCTCGGTGGCCGCGTCACGAGGGCGACGGTTCCCTCGGTCACGGTCCGGGTGCCGGTGTGGCCGTCGAGACCGGTCGCGGTGCAGCCGGGATCGACGGCGACGCCCCGGACCGAACCGCGCACGGCCGGTCCCCGCACCGGCGCACGAGCTCCCGCGGAACCCGTGACGCCACACGGTGCCCCGCACACGGCGCACCGCCATCAGCCGGTTCCCACGTCTCCTTGACGCCGTGGCGCGTTCCGTACGCCCGCTCCGGGAGGGATGCTGTGGGCAGGTGGCCGCGTTCACCGGCCTCCTCGTGCGACGGGGCACGAGGAGGAAACGTGGCGGAGGGGCATCGGAGGTTGCTGGTGGCCGTGGGTACGACTCGGGCCCGGTGGTCCTGGCTGGCCGCCTATCCCGCCCGTGGCGTCGTCCTGGCCTTCGCGATCGTCGCCGTGCTGGGTGCGGCCCTGCTGATGCTGCCGGCCGCCACCGAGCCCGGCAGGGACACCGACGTACTGACTGCCCTGTTCACCTCCACGGGGGCGGTCAGCGGCGGGTTGCCCCTCGTGGGGACCGGCAGCCACTGGAGCGCGTTCGGCGAGGGCGTGGTCCTGGCTCTGATCCAGATCGGCGGGTTCGGCATCATGACGCTCGCGTCGCTGCTGGCACTGCTCGTCTCCGGTCGGCTGCGACTGGGGACACAGCTCGCCACGCAGGCGGAGATGAGCCTCAGCGTCGGCGGCATCCGTCGGGTGGTCCTGGGAGTCGCGGGCATCACGCTGGCCATCGAACTGGCCACGGCCGCCGTGCTCACGGTCCGTTTCCACATCGGCCATGGCCTGACGGCCGGAAACGCCGTCTACCACGGGATCTTCTACGGGATCTCCGCCTTCAGCAACGCCGGGTTCGGGCTGCGCGACGACAACCTCGTCGGCTATGCGCACGATCCCTGGATCGTCCTGCCGATCGCCGCCGCCTGTGTGCTCGGTGCCCTCGGCTTCCCCGTACTGTTCGAACTGCTGCGCAGCCGCCCGGGCGCCCGCGGCGGCGCCCGGCACCGCTGGTCCCTGCACACCCGGATCACCCTCCTCACCTCCGCGGTCCTGCTCGCCGTCGGCACCGTCATGACCTGCGCGCTGGAGTGGAGCAACCCGAGGACCCTCGGATCCCTGGAATGGGGGGACAAGCTGCTGGACGGGTTCTTCACCGCTGCCAGCTCGCGTACCGCGGGTTTCAACACCATCGACACCGGTGCCATGGAACCGGCCACCCTCCTGGGCCTCTGCGTGCTGATGTTCATCGGAGGCGGCAGCGCGGGTACCGCGGGCGGCATCAAGGTCACCACGTTCGCGGTTCTGGGAGCGGCGATCCTGGCCGAGATCCGCGGGCGCACCCACGCGGACATCATGGGCCGCCGGATCTCCGCGGCCACGCTGCGCCAGGCCCTCACCGTGGCGCTGCTGGGTGTGGGTCTCGTCATGGCGGGCACGCTGGTGCTGCTCGCCGTCACCGGGGAAAGAGCCGACGCGGTCCTGGCGATCCTGTTCGAGGCCGTCTCTGCTTTCGGCACGGTCGGCCTGAGCACCGGCATCACCGGGAACCTACCCGCAGTGGGCCAACTCACCGTCATCGTCATGATGTTCGTCGGACGCGTCGGCCCGATCACTCTCGCCAGCGCGCTCGCACTGCGTCAGCGCGACCGCCGGTACACCCTGCCCGAGGAGCGACCCGTCATTGGCTGACCACTTCAAGTCACTGCGTCCACACCGACGTCGGAGTTCCGCCGACCGTCGCCCGGCCCGCGATTCCAGAGTGGCGGTGATCGGTCTCGGCCGTTTCGGACAGTCCGTGGCGGCGGAGCTGATGCGGCGTGGCTGGGACGTGCTCGGCGTCGACGCCGACGTCGGCGTCGTCCAGAAGGTCGGCGAAGAGCTGACCCAGGTCGCCGCCGCGGACTGCACCGACCCCGCTGCGCTGGCGCAGCTCGGCGTCGGCGAGTTCTCCCGCGTGGTGGTCGGTATCGGCACCGACCTGGAGGCCAGCATCCTGACCACCTCCAACCTCGTCGACGCCGGCGTGGCCGCCATCTGGGTCCGGGCCACCACCCGGCAGCACGGCCAGATCCTGGAACGCATCGGTGCCCACCACATCGTCCTGCCCGAGCACGACATGGGCGAGCGCGTGGCCCACCTGGTCACCGGCCGGATGCTGGACTTCATCGCCTTCGACAGCGACTACGCGCTGATCAAGACGCTCGCCCCGAAGGTCGTCGGCGGGATCCCGCTGGGCGAGAGCCGGGTGCGCAGTACGTACGGCGTCACCGTCGTCGGCATCAAACGCCCCGGCGCCGACTTCACCCACGCCACCGCCGAGACGGTCGTCCATCCCGGCGACGTCATCATCGTCACGGGCAGGACCCGGGCGGTGGAGATGTTCGCGGAGCTGGACCGGTGAGACGCACTGTCGACGCAGGCACCACGGCCTCGGACAGCGACGGAACGACGATCCAGGTCGGCCGAGCAGCAGCGCGAGCCCGCTCATGGTGTGAACCAGTGCGTGTCCGCGTTCGGGCCGGCGAAGGCCGAGCCGTCGTCGGCGCTCGAGCCGTGCGCGTACGGGATCTCGAAGAAGCTGATCGTCCCCCTTCCTCGTGTCGCAGGGGCCGTCGTCATGCCGGTAGTCCGACGCGGTCGGCGGGGCTCAGGAGGGGAAGCCGTATCGTCCTTGCCGGCGGACGAAACGCGCGGGCGTCAGTATCCCGCCGGCGGTCCGTCACAGCAGGAGCAGTACCGCCGCTCCCCACAGCACCGACAGGGCCACCAGCGGCGGCCCGACCGGTACGCCCTGCCGCCCCGCCGGTGCCTCCTGCAGCGGCCGCAGCTCCGGGCGGAGCAGCAGCGCCCGCACCTCCTCGGCGACGCGCTCCGCATGCGGCGCGCAGCCCAGGCGGCGCTCCAGCCACGCCCAGCCGGTGGGGGAGAGTTCGACGGAGGAGTCCTCGGCCCGGCCGACGCGGATGCCGTCGTCGGAGTGCCGCACGGACGTGATCACGTTCCACGGAACCCGCCGCACGCACCACGCCCCGGTCACCCACAGCCCGTCCCGGTCGGCGGTGATCCGCCAGGTGAGCGCCGTCGCCACGGCCGTCACCAGCCACGGCAGACCCACGGCCAGCCACAGCCAGGTCCACGACGGTCCCTCGTCGAGCATGGCCCAGATGCCGCCGCCCTGCACCGGCAGCAGGCAGAGGCCCACCGCGCGCGAGAAGCCGTGCGCGGCCCACACCCGCGGGCCCGTCGTGGGCGTCATGCCGGCGGCGATCTCGTCGACGGGCCGCCGCGGGTTCTTGCGCCCGCGGCGTCGCGGCCCGCGCTCCACCCACCCCGGGACGGCCGGCTTCACCGCGGTGACGCTGCACTCCACCGACACCTCGGGGTCGTCCGCGTCGTCGCGCGAGACGAAGGCGACTTCGGCACCGGCGTAGGGGACGCCGTACAGGACGGCCTCCCGCAGCGGCGGGGGAGGGTCCTCGCCCCGGAGGATCTCCGCGACCTTGCCGACTTCGACGACGGCCGCGGGGCCGTCGTCCGCGTCGCGGCCGTCCCCGTCCCTGCCCTTGAAGGCGTGCAGCGAGTGGAAGTACAGGATCGGCCGGAGGCCCTCCGGGTCGTCGGCCGCGAACACCCAGGTGCGGACGTCGTCGTCCTGACCCTCGCGTACCAGTACATGCAGCAGCGGCAGCGGCCCGCGCCGCAGCCGCTGCGAACGGGTCCGCCCGTCCACGCCGTTCGCGAGGAACGCCAGCCCCGCGACGGAGCCGACCAGCACCAGCAGCTCCCAGCCGAAGGCGTCGTACGGCTCCGCGACCAGCGCCGCCCAGTCGCCGTCCACGACGATGTCGACCCGGCTGTCCACGGGGAAGTCCTCGGGGAAGGCCGTCTCGAAGCGACGGGTGCGCCCGTCGGCCTCCACCTTGAGGATGTCGATGCCGTCGTCGTCCTGCTCCAGGGCCGTGACCCGTCCGGACAGGACTGTGGCGCCCGCGGCCCGCTCCTCGTACGCGTCGGCGACCTGCTGGGCCTGCCAGCAGCCGAACCCGGCGACGGCCAGCAGCAGCGCGGCCAGGCCGAAGGAGAACCGGCCCCGGCGGAACGTCCGCGCGGCGGCGGGCAGCGGTTGGGTGACCGGTCCGGCCGCCTCCAGGGCCAGCGACCGCTGCCGCCCGGCGACGGCCAGCCGGTGGACGAGCCCGGCGGCGGTGAACGCGGCGGCCAGAAGGAACGCGAGCGCGGACGGTTCGCTGAACGCCGCCGCGAAGCCGCCCTCCACGGCGAACCCCACCAGCGTGGCCGCCAGCCCCGCGAACGCGAGACGCGGCTGCCGCCACACCCAGTACAGGGTCAGCACCAGCACGACGGTCATTCCGAGGCCCGGCCAGTCGGTGCCGCACGGATCGGCGGACGTGCAGGGGGCGGCGGGAACCGTCATCACGTCCCACACCAGCGAGGCGGCCAACGCCAGCAGCGCCCACAGGGGGTGCGCCCACCGGGCGGGCACGGCGGCGAGCCAGCGCCGGGCGTCGGGAGTCCGCCAGTCGGCGGTGTCGGGCGGTATGTGTTCGGCGGGCAACGGCACGGGACGTCTGGTCACCCGCGCATTATGACCACGTGCGGTCTGTCCGGACCGCTCAGCCCGGTGTGCGCGGTACCCGTGCTGCTCCCTGCCTCGTCAGCGGGGCGTGGCCGAGGACGGCACGGTTGACGGAGCGGTCGCCGAGGCCGCGGACGGGCCAGGGCACACGGGTGTGGTCGCAGCGGAACGAGTGCGATGGTCAGGCGCGGCCCCAAGACTTCTTCATGCGCCGGCAAGTCGTTCGATGCCGGTTTCGAGGAGCGAGTCCAGCGAATTCAGTCGGGTCGCTGCTGTGACGAGCTGATCGTATTCCCTTCGGAGGATGGGGATGCGGAAGTATTCGATCACCCGTGCCAGATCGTCCAGGGCCAGCTCCGCCTCATCGTTGTCGATCAGTTCGAGTACTGACCTCAGTGCCGTGGCGGGTCCTTTTTCCCCCGCTACTCGGCATGCGATGCACCTGGTGGTGGCACTCAGGAGGGCGTCGGGTGAGTCGGTGGGCTGCATGTCAGGGGACACCGTCCTTGGGTGAGGCGTACGGACCGGTACGCCGCCGGATACCGCGGTGGCGGAAGGTCCGTCCTCTTCGCCACCGCGGCGCACAGCGTGTCAGCCAGTTCTGTTGTCGTAGGCAGTGGTCACGCCGAGCGGCTTGCCGTCAGGTGCCGCTGTGGTGCGGTATGACACGGTGACGCCGACTTCACCCCATGGGGCAGCAAGGGCAACAGGGGGCATCGAGGCCAAGTGCAACCGCCCCTGGCTGCGACGGCCGGTGCGATCGTTCCGACCTCAAAGTCCCAGAGAAGTCTCACAGATGCCGCCGCACCTGCGTACGACCCTTTCTCAGCGGGTCAGGCAGGGTGCGGCGGCCTCCGCACGTCAGATGTCCCGAAAGTGTGACGCCCAGGCGAACGCATCCCGCTCGGCGTCTCGTTGCCGCACACTCATGTCCACGGCCTTCGTGCTGGTCCCGTGTGTTTCTTGATCCGGAACACAGGATCGGGCGAAGGCCGTCCTGACATACGGCGAATACCCGGCCAGGTGAACGCGTACGAGACTCGTTCGACGGCCGGAGGTTAAAGATCAAGCTGAGGCGTCGCGGGCTGATCAGGCCAGGAGACCTTCGAAAACGTCTTCTCCAGCGCATTGCGTAGGCCCAGGCGTCGGCCTGTGGAGTAGGCGAGTGCGTACTCGGTCTCGCCCAATGACGTACGAGCGTGCCGAAGACCTCGTTCACGGTAGGACGACATGAGGGCGAAACCGAAGAGCCGAGGGGCGCCGGACGGAGACCACACCCGGTCCACGGCGCCGAGGACGACTGCCGCTGAATGGGCGTCACCGGAGAAGGCGAGTACCCAGGCAAGGGTCTCGGCGAGCGTGGCCTCCCCCAGGCGTTCGTCGATTTCCCAGGTGTGGCGAAACGTACGCCGGAGCAGCTCGAGGGCCTCGTGCGGACGCCCCGCCTCGCCGCGGTCGACGGCCAGACCCCACAGTAGGTAACAGCGGTGCCACACGTCCCCCTGTTCCTCGGACAGAGCCAGGGCGCGTTCGAGCAGGGCCGTGGAGCGGTCGTGGTCGCCCCGGATGACAGCGGAGAAACCGAGTTGGGCGATGCACTGCTGCCGCGTCAGGAGCGCCGTGCGCAAGGTTCCGATCGCCAGCGAGGCCAACGCGTACCGTGTCGTGTCCTCGATCTCCTCGGCAAGCAGTGCCGCCAGACTGCGCAACTGCAAGAAAGCGGCCGTCAGTTCGACATAGACCGCGCGGTGCTCCGGCCGGTCGCTGGTGGCACGGTCGACGAACAAGTCTTCACGGAGTGCCTGTTCGGCCCGCAGGATCATCTCGTCGGCTCGACCCCGGTCACCGTGAATGAGGAAGATGAAGCCGGCCACCCATACGGCTCGGCACCAGACGGCGGCTGCCCCGGGGGAAGGTGCCTGCGGGTACCAGTCCATGAGCTTTCGCATCCACCGTGCCCCCTCCCCCACGTTTCCCGAGGTCAGGCAGTGCAGCCAGAAGCCGAGGGACCCCCGCAGCACGATCTCCGCGGGTTCCCCTTGCGGAGGTGGAGCGGCGACGATCTGACGCAGGTTCGGATGCTCGGCTCGCAAGCGGCGCAGCCAGGCGGCCTGCTCGGAGGTGCCGTAGGCGGCCCCCGCCTGCGCAGCGAGGCCGAGGTACCAGGCGCGATGGCAACGCAACGCGTCCAGCATCCGATCGTTCTCCCTGAGTCGTTCCTGCCCGTAGGCGCGAACGGTCTCCAGCATGTGAAGGCGGGTGTGTCCGTCCGCTACGACCCGGGTAAGCAGGGACTTGTCCACCAGCCCTGCCAGTGCCTCATAGACGTCGTCGGACGCCGGACCGGGCGTGCGGCCCTCGGCTTTTGGTGTTCCGCCTTCCTCACCACGCGCGCACAGCGATTCGGCGTCGGTCAGCAGGACCCCGCCGGAGCACAACGACAGCTGTTGCCAGGCCGTTCGCTCCATGGGGGTGCACAACTCGTAGCTCCAGTCGAAGAGGGCGCGTAGCGCGTGGTGGCGAGGATGCGCCGTGCGATCGTGGCCTCCGGGGCCCAGCAGGTGGAACCGCTGGTCGAGCCGTTCGAGCAGTTCACCAGGGGTCAGTGTGCGCAGTCGGCGCGCGGCGATCTCCAGGGCGAGGGGCAGGCCGTCCAGCCTCCGGCACACTCCTGCAACGTCCTGCCGGTTCGCCTCGGTCACCCGGAAGCCGGGCGAGGCGGCCTCGGCCCGGTCGGCGAACAGGGCGACAGCGGGTGAGGCCCGGGAATCCGATTCCGTGGCGTCGGCCTCATGTGAGTGTGGATTGGGCAGTTCGGGAAGGCCGAGCGGGTTCACCCGCAGCACGTGCTCGGGCCCGATGTCGAGCGGCTGCCGGCTGGTGGCGAGGATCCGCATCAACGGCAGCTGGGCCAGCAGCGCTCCAGCGGTGTGAGCGCTCGAGTGCAGGAGATGTTCGCAATTGTCCAGCAGGAGCAGCACGCTGCGGTGTTTCAGCGCCGAAGCAAGCTCGCGCAGCGGTTGCTGTCCCGACCCGGGCTGCACACCGAAGGCAGCCGCCACCGCGTCGGCGACGTCGTCGCCGTGGCCGAGATCGGCGAGTTCCACACAGTACGTGCCGTCGGCGAACCGATTGCCGACCTCCCGGGCGATCCGCCTGGCCAATCGGGTCTTACCCACGCCTCCCACTCCGACCAGCGTGACCAGACGATTGTGCAGCAACAGCGCCACGCCGAGGTCGAGTTCGCGTTCCCGGCCGATGAAGCTGGTGGTATCCACCTGCTCGCACCCGGGCTGACCGCCTGCGGCCGGTTCCGCTTGGAGCCCGTCCAGCTCATGGCGTACGCGTACCCAGCGCCGTTCCCATGGCCCCGGGTCCCCGCCGCATGCATGAACGTAGGCGAGGAGCACGTCCCGGCTGGGAAGCCGGTGCCCGGCGGCGGCCTGCGACAGGGTGCTGGCGCCGAAGTGGGCCGCGGCGGACATCTGCGCATACGTGAGTCCTGCCGCTTGGCGCAGTTCACGCAGCTCAAGCGCGAAACGCTCCAGCGGGCCGCCCTCCGCATCGATCCCTCGCTCGCGGCGTCCAGGCCGTCGCGCCAACTTCTCCTGCCCCTCCGGTAGTTCAGATCGCTGATTGATTGATTATGCCTGCCCATCCACCGTGGCGAACATCTCCGCCGACGTGGATCCTCGTAGTCGACCGGACCGCCGCCGGAATCGGCATCAGGGTGCGATCGACCGCTTCGCCTCCGCCTGTGAAGCATTCAGAGCCTCCTTGAAGGTGAAACGCCGCGCCGGGGCGACCACTTCGCCGATCCGTTCGAAACCGTAGGACTGACGAAGGAGACCGGCCAAGAACACAGACGACCACAGGACCAGGAGCAGAGCATCCGAAAATGAATATCTGACGCGGCAGGCACCGGCGTCCTTGTCATGTGCGGCTGAGGTTTCGCCCGGAAGTTCGCGAGCCGCCCTCATCGCACCTGTACACCTGCCCACGCCGACAGCCCCTGCGCCCTCAACCAGGCGAGAGCGCGTCACCCATGACAGACCTGTTCATCACCCCTTCGTCCTCCTTGTCGGCGCACTGTCGTCGGCCATGAACGTCCTGCCGCCCATCTCAAAGTTCCGCACTGACGCACGGCGCTTCAATGCGCCGGTCGGGGCGGTTGACCGCCGGACCCTCGAACCGAATACGGACCATCCAGGAGAATCAATGGAGCCAACCGAGTCACCCGCTGCGCCGACTGCCCCGCCTCCCCCGACATCACCTCCTGCGATGGGCAACTTCACCGGCTTTTCCGGCAGCATCGATTTGCGTGTCGGCCGGCGTCTCGTATGGGTCGGAAATGCCGCCTACCCCATGCGCAACATTACGCGCGTCCATACATACACAATCCGGCCCAAGCGCCAAGAGGCCGTAACGCAGTTCGTGACGAGGGCGGCGGCCACGGCAGCCATCGTGGTGGCCCTGACCTTACTCGCCTTACCGCCAGCCGCATTCTTGTCCGGGATGGGCGGCAGCGACAGCGGGTTCGGAATCATCGCATTCGTGTGGCTCGCCGGGTTCGGCCTGGGGGTCTACTTCTTCGTGAACATGATCACCGTGGCAACCGCACCCGCCCGTTTCGTGCTGGCGATCGAGACCTCCGGGCCGTCCACCGCACTCGTCACCAGCAGCAATCCTCAATATCTGCCCCAGTTGGCCGGCTGCGTCATCCACGCGATGGAGAATCCCGAGACGGAATTCCAGGTCACGGTGGAAACCCTGGCCATCAATCCACGCAACTATCACTTCGGAGACAGCGTCAACATGTACGGCGGCACAGGAAACGTGGGAGTGGCGGCATGAGTGCGAACAACTACTACTTTGGCGACAACGTCAGCATGCGCGGCGGGCGGAACAATCGGGGCATCGTCAAGCAGCAAGCAGCGCCTGACAATACGGCCACACTTGCACCATCCGTACTGGACGCACTGCACGAGTTGCTCCCGTTGCTCACGGAACTGCGCGATCAGGTACCCGCCCCGAGCGCGCAGGCAATCGATGACGTTCTGCCGAGCATCGGCGCAGACGGCGACGTTCAGCCTCAGGAGCGCTACCGGGCATTGATGATGATTTCCGGAATCGCCACGACGGTCGGAGCGATCGGCCAGCCGGTGTTCGACGCCGTGAACAAGGTCCTCGAGCTGGTAGGGACGCAGTAGCTCGCCGCCCTCCTCAGTGCGAACGGCGCCGGACGCCTTCGCTCCCGCAGGAGCCACAACCTTGGCCGGCGCAACACGCCGGTGCCCAGATCCCAAGCCATCCGAAAAGGAGACCCTCTGCGGCGAAAGCCTCGCCCCCTCGACGAACTCGACGTCGAGTGGGCAGTGGAAAGAGCGCTCAAAGACCATGACAGAAGAAGGGCCGGGAGCGGGCAGTCGACAGGTGGTGACGGCGCGGGATGTTTCGCGGTCGGTGCCGTCATCATCGCTGCAGCGATTGTACTGTTCTTCGTCGCGTCCATCGCGAAGTTCGGCCTTCCCGCCTTCGGGCCCCAGGGCCCGGACAGCACGGCATCGCAGCGCGCCGTAAAAATTACCTACGCCGCGGACGAGAGGCGCGGCATCGCCCTTCCGATCCCGGAAACCTGGGAGAAGAGAGAGACCGCCGGCGGAACTCTCGAATGGGTCAGTAAAAGCGAATACAACCACGACAGCTTCATCGATCCGGTAGGGGTGATCCGAACCGCGAACTCTCCGAGCCGGGTCACCCTGGCCGAGACGGCGCGCACGGCAATTCGCGCTCAGGCCGGGGACACCTCTTCTGAGGCCGACTACAAGGAAACCGCGTCGGGTTCCGTGAAGGTGGCGAAGAGGGATTCCTACTTCGTCAAAGGGGAATTGCGGGACGGCGCCAGGACCGGACTCGTCGGCGTTCTCGCCTTCCCGGCGACCAAGGGAGGCGTTGGAATTCTGGAGATCAACCTTTCCGAAGACTACGGCGACACCAAATCGGAGTTCATGGATTGGATTCTTGCCAATACATGCGATGTCGCCACACACTGCAAGTGGCCGCCAAAGTAGGCATGCGTTTTGCCCGTATTGATCAGAAACAGTTTAGTGCTGGGTCGTTGGGTGGGTGTGAGCGACGGTGGGGACGCGCGGCATCTGTCGCCGTCGGCGCAGGAGGCCCCACGATTGCGGGCGGTGGCCGCGTTGGTGGCGGGGCGGGACCGTGAGAACGTGGCGGCGGTGCTCGGGGTGTCACTGAAGGCGGTCATCGGCTGGTGGGCGAAATGGCTGGCCGTCGGGCGGGTTTTTTCGCGGCACAGCTCGACCCGACCCGGTCCAGGTGACGGCGCTCTTCGACGAGCACCCACACCTGGAGGTCGAGCCCACCCTCCGGGAACTGCACATCCCCTCCTCCACCTACTGGCGGTGGATCCGGTCGGAGAGGGAGTCGTGTGAACGGCGCCGCCGGGACACCGAGCTGACCGGGCGGATCCAGCAGATCCACACCGACTCCGGTGGCATCTACGGCTCGCCCCGGGTGCACGCCGTCCTCAAGCGCGAGGGTGTCCACGTCGGCCGCTGGGGGTGCCCCCGCCGGCGAGGGAGAGTCGAACGGCTCATGCGCGAAGCCGGTGTCGCCGGCGTCAGCCCCCGCAAGACCAAGGGGTTCACCCGCTGCGACCGGGATGCCGAACTCGCACCGGACCTGGTGCAGCGCGACTTCACCGCCAGCAGGCCGAACCGGCTGTGGGTCACCGACCTCACCATGATCCCTACGGGGGAGGGACCCTTGTGGCTGTCGGCAATCAGGGACGCGTTTTCACGCCGGGTGGTGGCCTGGGAGACCTCCGCCCACGCGGACGCCGGCCTCGTCCTGACCGCGCTCGAGTACGCCCTCGCGTCCCGGAACGTCGAACCCGGCCGACTGATTCACCATGCGGACCACGGCTGCCAGTACACGTCCGTGAAGCTGACAAAACGCTTGTTACGGACAAAAGTTGAGGCATCCATGGGCTCCATCGGGGACTCGTATGACTGTCAACGCCCTGGCGGAGAGCCTGTGGATGCTGATCAAGACCGAGGGCCTCCACGGCCGCACCTTCGCCACCCGGGCCGAGGCGAACCTCGCGCTCTTCGAGTACATCGACGGGTTCTACAACAGCCGGCGCATCCAGAAACACCTCGGCTACCTCAGCCCCGTCGAGTTCGAAGAGAAGCACTACGCCGAGCAGACAGCGGCCGAACGAGCGAACCTGCAACCCCGCCGACCCGCTCCGACCAGCTGGCCAGCCCCTCCCGAGCGACGGGGGAACCTCAGTTCACAGCCCGTCCGCTACGCGGTGGATCGAGGCTGATTGCTTGCAGATGCGATCTGACCCGGACGTGATTACTCGATGTCCGGATCATCGGCCTCTTCGAGGAGACGGGTCGCGAGGTCGTCGGCCCACTCCACGGCCCAAGAGCGGAGTGCGGTGATGGTGGCGTCATCGAGCCCGTAGGCGGCGAAGGCTTCGTCGTCGGTCCACTCGGCGCCTGTGAGGTTCGATTGCAGATCCTCGTGTTCGAAGCGGCCGCGGGCGTGGCGGCGGCCGAACTCTTCGAGGTCGGCATTGGTCCAGCGGCGGGAGGCTGCGAACACGTCGATCAGGTCGCGGGGCGCTCCACGGTCGGCGAGGGCGCGGACCTTGGTCCCGATCACGTCCTCCTCCGCGAGGACGGGCCCGTACGGACTCTGGGCGACCGGTCGCCAGAAGATCTCTTTGAGGATGTCGACCTCGCAGTCCTGCCCGGTGGCCGGATCGGACACAGTGAAGCGGGCGGACAGCGGAGCAATTTCCAGCGCGTGCACCTTCCAGCCGCGGGCTTCCAGGCCGGCGCGGAGCGTGCCGGCGATGTCGGCCATGGGCGCCGGGTTCTCGGTGGCCACATCGAGGTCCTGGCTGGGGCGGCTCACGAGGCGATGCGCCCGCACGGCGTATCCGCCGGTGAGGACCAGGGGATACGGGGAACCGAGCGCGATCACATCCGCCAGAAGCCGCGTGTGCAGCTCCGGCATGTCCGTCACGCGGCTGCCCGGGTGCGGGAGGTGAGCTGGGGGAAGGCGTCTTCCCACACGGTGCGCACGGTGCGGCCGACGAGGGTGCGCAGCACCGGCCACAGCTGGAGGAGCAGGTCCTGGTTGAGGTAGCGGGGCAGGTCGTCGCGCAGGCCCTCGTGCAGGACGGTGCGGTACAGGCCCATGCGCTGGCGCGGCTTGCCCAGGTCGTACGACGTCATCCCGGACCAGGCCACGTGCAGCGGCAGCTCCACGACCCCTTGGGTCGGGCCGCGCAACTCGTCCAGCGACTCCGGCAGACGCCGCCGGAACTTCTCCCGGTACAGCGCGAGGTCCTCGACGTCCGTGCCAGAGAGGTCCGTCGGCGCGGGGGCGGGGTGCTGTGGGCTGGAGGACATGACTCCATTATGACGGCCGGGATGTGGTGCGGGCCATGTTGGGCGAGCCGGCGTCTGGAGCGAGCAGCGTGGGCCCGTGCCGAGTGAGCATGGCTGTGGCAGCGTGTTCTGCCTCGGCCAGAGGCATGGGCTGTCGGTCATGACGCTCGTCTGACGCTCTGGACGCTTGCACGCGGGGCAGTGAGCCGGGGAAAGGTCCTGCCCTGGCCCTCCCCCCGGACTCGCTCCGGCCCACAAGATGAAGCCTTCGGTTCCGGCCAAAAGTCCCAGAAAAGTCCCAGAGGTGCCGCCACGCCCCCTCTTGCCTCGCGTTCATGCAGGTAGAAGGGGTGTGGCGGCGTCTTTTCCGAAGACCTTCAGATGTCCCGGAAGATCTCGATCTGTGCCCCGACCGAGTTCAGTCGCTCCGCCAGGTCCTCGTAACCGCGGTTGATGACGTAGACGTTGCGGAGCACCGAGGTTCCCTCGGCGGCCATCATCGCCAGGAGCACGACCACGGCGGGGCGCAGGGCCGGGGGGCACATCATCTCGGCGGCGCGCCAGCGGGTGGGGCCCTCGACCAGGACGCGGTGGGGGTCCAGGAGTTGGAGGCGGCCGCCGAGGCGGTTGAGGTCGGTCAGGTAGATGGCGCGGTTGTCGTAGACCCAGTCGTGGATGAGGGTCTGGCCCTGCGCGACCGCCGCGATCGCCGCGAAGAACGGGACGTTGTCGATGTTCAGGCCCGGGAACGGCATCGGGTGGATCTTGTCGATCGGCGCCTCCAGCTTGGAGGGCCGGACGGTGAGATCGACCAGCCGGGTGCGGCCGTTGTCGGCGACGTACTCGGGGCTGCGGTCGTGGTCGAGGCCCATCTCCTCCAGGACCGCGAGCTCGATCTCCAGGAACTCGATCGGCACCCGGCGCACCGTCAGCTCGGACTCGGTGACGACGGCCGCGGCGAGCAGGCTCATCGCCTCGACCGGGTCCTCGGAGGGGGAGTAGTCCACGTCGACGTCGATGGTGTGCATGCCGTGCACGGTGAGCGTGGTGGTGCCGATGCCCTCGACCTTGACGCCCAGGGCCTCCAGGAAGAAGCACAGGTCCTGGACCATGTAGTTGGAGGAGGCGTTGCGGATGACGGTGACGCCGTCGTGCCGGGCGGCGGCCAGCAGCGCGTTCTCGGTGACCGTGTCCCCGCGTTCGGTCAGCACGATCGGCCGGTCCGGGTGCACGGTGCGGTCCACCACCGCGTGGTACTGGCCCTCGGTCGCGGCGATCTCCAGGCCGAACCGGCGCAGCGCGATCATGTGCGGCTCGACGGTGCGGGTGCCGAGGTCGCAGCCGCCCGCGTACGGCAGCATGAAGCGGTCCTGGCGGTGCAGCAGCGGGCCGAGGAACATGATGATCGAGCGGGTGCGGCGGGCCGCGTCCGCGTCGATGGAGTCCAGGTCCAGCGTGGCGGGCGGCACGATCTCCAGGTCGACGCCGTCGTTGATCCACCGGGTGCGGACGCCGATGGAGCCCAGCACCTCGAGGAGGCGGTACACCTCCTCGATGCGGGCGACGCGGCGCAGCACCGTGCGGCCCCGGTTGAGCAGGGAGGCGCACAGCAGTGCCACGCACGCGTTCTTGCTCGTCTTCACATCGATGGCGCCCGAGAGGCGGCGGCCGCCGACGACCCGCAGATGCATGGGGCCGGCGTAGCCCAGAGAGACGATCTCACTGTCGAGTGCTTCGCCGATGCGGGCGATCATCTCAAGGCTGATGTTCTGATTGCCGCGCTCGATGCGGTTGACAGCGCTCTGGCTGGTACCGAGAGCCTCCGCCAGTTGCGCCTGCGTCCAGCCGCGGTGCTGCCGGGCGTCACGGATGAGCTTACCGATGCGTACGAGGTAGTCGTCTGACATGAGGCTGAGGCTATCTCAGATATGAGATGGCGCCTCCCAGGGGGCCCTTGGGTGGGTCCATTCGGGTGATAAGACGTCAATATTACCTGGTGTGGCGGGTGCTGCGCGTGCGCCGCCATCCGAAAGGTCCGGGCAAATCCACCGATGTCGTACGACGTCCCGTGCTGCTCACGGTGTGGCGCGGGCCGCGCCCCCCGCCGGTGGTGATGGACCAGGAGCGCTTGTTGATGTTCAGGCGCACCCCCGGGAAGATCCTGAAGCTCTTGCGGAACGTGAGCGGCATCCTCGTCTCCCTCGCCGGGTCGGTGGCGTCGGGTTCACGACGCCGGGTTCGCGATGTCCTTCCCGTGCGTCTACCCCGTCCGGGTCCGGTGATGGCGGGGCCGGGGAAGGGGTCGGGGATGAGGAGAGGGTCGGGAACGGGGTACCCGGGAAGGCGGCGTCCGGATGCCGTGAGCGGGCCCACGCATGACCATTCGGCCGCGGTGTACTAGAGTTATCTCGACATCGAGATATCTGCCGAGGTGCACCGCAGCCGTCGCCCTGGTAAGGGGTACCTAACTTAGCCTTACCTTAGCGGATCGGTCGAGACGTGGGTGGCGGCACCACGCGGCGGTAGCCGCACACGGTTTGCGGTGTGGTGGTACGCGTACATCAATGAAGGAGACTGTCGTGTCGGCGAACAGCTTCGACGCCCGCAGCACGCTGCAGGTGGGCGACGAGTCGTACGAGATCTTCCGGCTGGACAAGGTCGAGGGCTCCGCACGCCTTCCCTACAGCCTGAAGGTGCTGCTGGAGAACCTGCTCCGTACCGAGGACGGCGCGAACATCACCGCCGACCACATCCGCGCGCTCGGCTCCTGGGACTCCCAGGCCCAGCCGTCGCAGGAGATCCAGTACACCCCCGCCCGTGTGATCATGCAGGACTTCACCGGTGTCCCCTGCGTCGTGGACCTCGCCACCATGCGCGAGGCCGTCAAGGAGCTCGGCGGCGACCCGGCGAAGATCAACCCGCTGGCCCCGGCCGAGCTGGTCATCGACCACTCCGTCATCGCCGACAAGTTCGGCACCAGCGACGCCTTCAAGGTGAACGTCGACCTGGAGTACGGCCGCAACAAGGAGCGCTACCAGTTCCTGCGCTGGGGCCAGACCGCCTTCGACGAGTTCAAGGTCGTCCCGCCCGGCACCGGCATCGTCCACCAGGTGAACATCGAGCACCTGGCCCGCGTCGTCATGACCCGTGACGGCAAGGCCTACCCCGACACCCTGGTCGGCACCGACTCGCACACCACCATGGTCAACGGCCTCGGCGTCCTCGGCTGGGGCGTCGGCGGCATCGAGGCCGAGGCCGCCATGCTCGGCCAGCCGGTCTCCATGCTGATCCCGCGCGTCGTCGGCTTCAAGCTGACCGGTGAGCTCAAGCCCGGCACCACCGCCACCGACCTGGTGCTGACCATCACCGAGATGCTGCGCAAGCACGGCGTCGTCGGCAAGTTCGTCGAGTTCTACGGCGAGGGCGTCGCCGCGACGAGCCTGGCCAACCGCGCCACCATCGGCAACATGTCGCCGGAGTTCGGCTCCACCGCCGCCATCTTCCCGATCGACGGCGAGACGCTGAACTACCTGCGCCTGACCGGCCGCAGCGACCAGCAGGTCGCGCTCGTCGAGGCGTACGCCAAGGAGCAGGGCCTCTGGCTGGACCCGAAGGCCGAGCCGGACTTCTCCGAGAAGCTCGAGCTGGACCTTGCCACGGTCGTGCCCTCCATCGCCGGCCCGAAGCGCCCGCAGGACCGCATCGTCCTCGCCGACGCGAAGGCCCAGTTCGCCCAGGACGTGCGCAACTACGTCAAGGACGGCGGCGACGTCGACGAGGCCAGCAAGGAGTCCTTCCCGGCCTCCGACGCGCCGGCCATCTCCAACGGCGCGCCCAGCGCCAAGGTGAAGGTCACCGCGGCCGACGGCACGGAGTACGAGCTCGACCACGGCCACGTCACCGTCGCCGCGATCACCTCCTGCACCAACACCTCCAACCCGTACGTCATGGTCGCCGCCGCCCTGGTGGCCAAGAAGGCGGTCGAGAAGGGCCTGACCCGCAAGCCGTGGGTCAAGACCACCCTCGCCCCGGGCTCCAAGGTCGTCACCGACTACTTCGACAAGGCGGGCCTGACCCCCTACCTCGACAAGGTCGGCTTCAACCTCGTCGGCTACGGCTGCACCACCTGCATCGGCAACTCCGGCCCGCTGCCGGAGGAGGTCTCCAAGGCGGTCAACGAGCACGACCTCGCCGTCACCTCGGTGCTCTCCGGCAACCGCAACTTCGAGGGCCGGATCAACCCCGACGTCAAGATGAACTACCTGGCGTCCCCGCCGCTGGTCGTGGCCTACGCCCTCGCCGGTTCGATGAAGGTGGACATCACCCGCGAGTCCCTGGGCCTGGACCAGGACGGCAACCCGGTCTTCCTCAAGGACATCTGGCCGACCGAGGCCGAGGTCAACGACGTCGTCGCCAACACCATCGGCGAGGACATGTTCTCCAAGTCCTACGCCGACGTCTTCGCCGGTGACGCCCAGTGGCAGGCGCTGCCGATCCCGACCGGCGACACCTTCGAGTGGGACGCCGAGTCCACCTACGTCCGCAAGCCCCCGTACTTCGAGGGCATGGGCATGGAGCCGGCCCCGGTCGAGGACATCGCCGGCGCCCGCGTCCTCGCCAAGCTGGGCGACTCGGTCACCACCGACCACATCTCCCCGGCCGGCGCCATCAAGGCCGACACCCCGGCCGGCAAGTACCTCACGGAGCACGGCGTCGAGCGCCGCGACTTCAACAGCTACGGCTCCCGCCGCGGCAACCACGAGGTCATGATCCGCGGCACGTTCGCCAACATCCGCCTGCGCAACCAGATCGCGCCGGGCACCGAGGGCGGCTACACCCGCGACTTCACCCAGGACGGCGGTCCGGTGTCGTTCATCTACGACGCCTCCCGCAACTACATCGAGCAGGGCGTCCCGCTGGTCGTCCTGGCCGGCAAGGAGTACGGCTCCGGTTCGTCCCGCGACTGGGCCGCCAAGGGCACCGCGCTGCTCGGCGTCAAGGCCGTCATCGCCGAGTCGTACGAGCGCATCCACCGCTCGAACCTCATCGGCATGGGCGTGCTGCCGCTCCAGTTCCCGGAGGGCCACACCGCCGAGACGCTCGGCCTGACCGGCGAGGAGACCTTCTCCATCACCGGCGTCACCGAGCTCAACGACGGTTCCATCCCCGGCACGGTGAAGGTCACCACCGACACCGGCGTCGAGTTCGACGGTGTCGTCCGCATCGACACCCCCGGCGAGGCGGACTACTACCGCAACGGCGGCATCCTGCAGTACGTGCTGCGCAGCCTGATCAGCAAGTGACCTGATCGGCGAGTAAGCGGTAGCGCAAGGCAGTCGAGGGCCGCATCTCCGTCCGTCGGGGATGCGGCCCTCGCTGCGTCAGCCGTTTACAACCGGAGCGTACGGCGCTACCGTCCCTGACGAGCGGGATGGGAGCGCTCCCATGTTTTCGGCGGACCGGAACCCGCCGCAGGTGCGCTCCCGTTCCGCTCGCCCCCCCCACGCACCCATGCGCACGACCCGTAATCGCAGCGGGGCGCTTGTCGGCACAAGGGAAAGGCGGGTTCGGGCCAGGCCCGAACCCGCCTCAAGGGGTGCTCAGCTCAGGAGTTCCACCTCCGTCAGCGTCGACTCACCGGTGAGGACCAGCCGGTAGCGGTCGTAGGCCTTCGGTTCGTCGACCGAGAAGGCCCGCGTCTGGCGGTCCCAGCGGAAGGACTCGTCCGCCCGCTCGTCCAGGTCCTTCCAGGTCCGGCCGTCCGAAGACCCCTGCAGCACCCAGCCCGTGGGCGCCTTCGCGGCGTCCGAGGACGTCAGCGTGTACTGCACCGCCTTCGTCCGCCCGGGCACCGGCAGGTCGACCGCGGACACCGTGGCGCCGGTCGCCGACGTGTCGTCGAACAGGGCGCCCTCGCCCTTCAGCACGTCCCTGCGGGGCGCGGGCACCTTGTCGTCCCGGGTGATCGACACCGGCGCCGCGTCCTTGCCGGTGCCCCACGAGGACGGCCGCGGACCCATGTCGAACTCCAGGACGCCGCCCTTCGCGATCAGCGCGTGGGGGAGCGAAGTGGAGTTCCAGCGCTTGCCGTTGACCTTCAGACCCTGCACGTAGACGTTCTTCGCGCTGTTCTTCGGCGCCTTGACGACCAGCTCGCGCCCGTTCTCCAGGTGGACGGTCGCCTTCGTGAACAGCGGGGAGCCGATGGCGTACTCGCCGCTGCCCATCACCAGCGGGTAGAAGCCGAGCGAGGAGAACAGGTACCAGGCCGACTGCTCGCCGTTGTCCTCGTCGCCGTGGTACCCCTGCCCGATCTCGCTGCCGGTGTAGAGCCGGGAGAGCACCTCACGGACGTTCTTCTGGGTCTTCCAGGGCTGCCCGGCCGCGTCGTACATGTACAGGGCGTGGTGGGCGACCTGGTTGGAGTGCCCGTACATGCCCATCCGGACGTCCCGCGCCTCGGTCATCTCGTGGATGACCCCGCCGTAGGAGCCCTTGAACTCCGGGGAGGCCGTCTCCGGGGTGGCCAGGTACTCGTCGAGCTTGTCCGCGAGGCCGCCCCGCCCGCCGTAGAGGTTGGCCAGGCCGCGGCTGTCCTGCGGGGCGGTGAAGGCGTAGCCCCAGCCGTTCGTCTCGGTGTAGTCGTACCCCCAGACCCGCGGGTCGTACTTCGAGGACTCGACGCGCCAGTCGCCCTTCGTGTTCCTCCCCTGGAAGAAGCCGGCCTCGGAGTCGAAGAGGTTGACGTAGTCCCGGGCGCGGTCCAGGAAGTACGCGGACTCCTCCCGGTAGCGCCTGTCGCCGGTCTTCTCGTACAGGGCCTCGCCCATCTTCGCGATGCCGTAGTCGTTGAGGTAGCCCTCCAGCGCCCAGGAGAGGCCCTCGTGCGTCTCGGTGCCGGTGTAGCCGAGGAACGGCGAGGTCGCCATGCCCTTGCGGCCCACACCGGACGACGGGGGCACCACGGTGGCGTTCTTCACCGCCGCGTCGTACGCCGCTTCCGCGTCGAAGCCGACGCCCTTGACGTAGGCGTCCGCGAAGGCCACGTCGGAGGAGGTGCCGGTCATCAGGTCGGCGTAGCCGGGGGAGGACCAGCGGGAGGTCCAGCCGCCGTCCTTGTAGTGCTGCACGAACCCGTCGACCAGCTCACCCGCCTTGGCGGGGGTCAGGAAGGAGTAGGCGGGCCAGGTGGTCCGGTAGGTGTCCCAGAAGCCGTTGTTGACGTACACCTTGCCCTCGACGATCTTCGCGCCGGTGTGCGTCGGGGTGTCGGGGCCGGGCATCTTCGAGAACGGCGAGGCGTACTTGTAGGTGCCGTCGACCTTCTCGAAGCCGGAGTTCGGGTACAGGTACAGCCGGTACAGGCTGGAGTAGAGCGTGGTCAGCTGGTCCGGGGTGGCGCCCTCGACCTCGACCTTGCCGAGGATCCGGTCCCACTGCCGCTGGGCGCTCTTCCTGACCGCCTCGAAGGAGCGGCCCTCGGGGATCTCCTGGCGCAGGTTGTCCTTCGCCTGGTCGACGCTGATCAGGGAGGTGGCCAGGCGCAGGGTGACCGTGCGGTCCTTGCCCGCGTCGAACCGCAGATGGCCCTTGACGCCGTTCGCGCCGCCGCCGGTGACCTTCTTGTCGAACTCGCCGTACACGAACAGCCGGGTGGCGCCCGTGGACAGCCCGGACTTGACGTCCGAGTAGCCGGTGAAGGTGCCGTTCTCCTTGTCGAGGGTCAGGCCGGCCTGGTCGGTGACGTTGTCGAACAGGACGCTCGCGTCGTCGCCGGGGTAGGTGAAGCGCATGACCGCCGCGTGGTCGGCCGGCGCGATCTCGGCCTTCTGGCCGTTCTCGAACCGCACCCCGTAGTAGTACGGCCGCGCGGTCTCGTTCTCGTGCCGGAAGGCCAGTTCGCGTTCCTCCCGGCCGAGGGCCGGGGTGCCGGACGCGGCGGAGGGCAGCACCTGGAAGGTCTGCCGGTCGCCCATCCAGGGGCTCGGCTCATGGCTCGCGCTGAACGCCTGGAGCGTCGGGAGGTTGTCCGCGTTGTTGCCGCGCGCGTAGTCGTACAGCCAGCTCAGCGAGCCGGCGTTGGTCACCGGGGTCCAGAAGTTGAAGCCGTGCGGCACGGCCGTCGCCGGGAAGTTGTTGCCGCGGGAGAAGCCGCTGCTGGAGTTGGTGCCCCGGGTCGTCACCGCGTAGTCGGACAGGTGGGCCTTGGGCCGTTCGGGTTTCACCGTGGTCAGCGAGATGTCGTCCAGCCAGCCGCGGAACTTGGCGGGGCCCTTGGGGGAGTCGTACGCCACCAGGATCCGGTCGACGGTCCGGCCGGCCGCGACCGAGCCGATCCGGGAGGTCACGTTGTTCCACTGGTTGACGTACAGGACCTTCGAGGCGCCCTGTCCGCGCGGGGTCAGCGGGAAGCCGTGCTGGTCGGTGGCGCGCAGGTCGCTCAACCGGGAGCCGTCGGTGAAGACCAGGTCCACGGAGACGTGGGTGGCGTCGTAGTCGAGGTCGCCGTCCGCCATGGACGGGAAGACGCGGTAGGCCAGTTGGGTGTCCCGGCCGACCGCCACATCGACGTCGAACACCTTGTTGTACGAGTACGCCCGCCCCTCGGCGGTGTGCCGTCCGGCGTAGCGCAGGGCACGCTTTCCGGTGAATCCGGCGCCCGACTTCGCCGTCGGGGAGCCGCTCGGGCCGCGGTCGACCAGCGAGAGCATGTCCTGCGGGGCGGGCTCCTCGGTGTCGCCGGTGGAGAACTGGACGTCGGCGAGCTGGAGCGCGTCCGCCCCGCCGTTCTTCGTGATCTCCAGCCGGAAGTGCCGGTACGCGGCGACGGCCGACGCGTCCAGGTCGTAGACCTTGGTCTGGAACCGCTCCGCGAACGTCTCGCCCGAACGGGTGTCGAGGGTCTTCCAGTTCTCGCCGTCGGCCGACCCCTTCAGGGTCCAGTCCCGCGGGTCGCGTTCGGCGTGGTCGTTGGCCGAGGTGAGCGCGTACCGGACCGCCTCGACCGGTGCGTCCAGGTCGAACTCGACCCAGCCGGTGGAGGAGAAGGCCAGCCACTTGCTGCCGGGCTCGCCGTCGGCGAGGTTCTCCTTCACCTCCCCGGCGGCCGTGTGCTCCGAGTTGGCGCGCACCTCCGTGACGTGGTCGGTGACATTGCCCGGTATGCCGCTGCTGAAGCCGCCGTCCACGCCCGAGGCGCGTTTCTTGCCGCCCGGTGCGGTGTCGACCGTGTTCAGCCAGTCGGGGGCGGGCTCCCCCGGCTCGAACGACGAGGTGAACTCCCGGTCGGCCCGGTCGGGGGCCCCGGGCAGGGCGACCGCGACGCCCGGTGAGGCCGCTGCCACGGCGAAGGCCGTCGTCGCGACGAGCGCCGGACCCCATCTGAGGCGAACTCTGTGCCGAACTCCGTGCTGCATGCGCGAGCACCCTCCCTGTGCTGGACAACGTTGTCAGAACTGCTGCGCAAGCACCAGTAGTGGGCCAAGTGCCGAGTGGTGTCAAGGGTGTTGGCTGCGGCATTCGCGTCCGGGGGCAGGGATTCTTCCGCCGCGAAAAGCGAGGACCGATCGTTTTTCCGCCAGGTCTCAACTCGGAAAAGACCGATGGTGAACCTTGTATTCGATCTTGCTCCGTCCGAGGGAAGTGGACTATACCTGTCGGCACTTCGGGGCATTCTCACAGCACCTCGAACAGCAGACCTCCCGTACCACCGGTGCCGTCGGCGCCGGCCGCACTTCCTGCACGACCCAGCTTGACCCGAACGCGGTGCCGGGAAGGATCCGGTTCACCGCCTGAGTCCTGGAGAAGGCGAGGACTTGAGCATGGGATCCACTTCCGCCGAGAACGACGGCACCCGTGACCGCGGCACGCGAGCCCGCGGCATTTTCGGCCACGGCACCACCGGAGTCGGCCGCCGTGATCTGATCAAGCGGTCCGCGGCGCTCGGCCTGGTCTCCGTGCCCGCGATGGGTTTCCTGTCCGCGTGCGCCAGCGGCGGCGGGAAGGACCAGGGCAAGGCCGAGGCGGGCGAGAAGACCGAGCAGAACCCGCTCGGCGTCAATGAGACCGCGCAGATGGAATTCGTCCTGTTCGACGGCGGTTTCGGAAAGGAATACGCCGAGGACGCCGTCAAGATCTACGAGAAGGCGTTCCCCGGGGCGACGGTCGAGTTCTCCGCCACCCAGAAGATCCAGTCCACCCTGCAGCCGCGGTTCAACCAGGGCACCCCGCCCGACCTCATCGACAACTCCGGCGCCGAGCAGATGGACATGGGCGTCCTGGTCGGCAAGAAGCAGCTCGCCGACCTCACCGAGCTGCTGGACGCCCCCTCCTACGACGACCCGGCCAAGAAGGTCCGCGACACGCTGCGCCCCGGCATCGTGGAGATGGGCCAGTTCGACGGCGAGCAGGTCTGGATCCTGTACTACGCCTACACGGTCTACGGCGTCTGGTACTCGCAGAAGGCCCTGGACTCGCTCGACGAGCAGTACCCCGAGACCTGGGACCAGATGCTCGCGGTCTGCGCGAAGGCCAGGAAGAAGGGCATGGCGGGCTGGACGTACGCGGGCAAGTACCCGTACTACCTCCCCTTCTCGCTCTACCCGATGATCGGCAAGGTCGGCGGGCGCGAGGTGCTCGACGCCATCGACAACCTGGAGCCGAACGCCTGGAAGCACCCCGCCGTCAAGGCGTGCTTCGAGGCCTACTACGAGCTCCAGCAGAAGGGCTACGTCCTCAGGGGCACCCCGGGCCTGGACCACGTCCAGTCGCAGACCGCCTGGGCCCAGGGCAAGGCGCTGTTCATCCCGAACGGCTCCTGGGTGGAGAACGAGTCGGCGAAGGTCATCCCCGCCGACTTCGACCTGGCCGTCTCCGCGCCCACCGGACTGGACTCCTCCGACAAGCTGCCCTTCGGCACCATCTGGGCCTCCGGCGGCGAGCCCTTCGTCGTCCCCGCCAAGGCGAAGAACGGCGCCGGCGGCATGGAGCAGCTGCGCATCATGCTCGGCGAGGCGTCCTCGAAGAACTTCACCGGCAAGGTGAAGTCGCTGACCGCGTACAACGGCGGCACCGACGGCGTCGAACTCACCCCGGGCCTGAAGGCCGGTGTCGCCGCGCTCGACAAGGCCGGCGAGAACGTGGTGAACCCGCGCATCCAGGACTGGTACGTGCAGCTCCAGAAGGAGAAGATCGGCGTCTCCGGGCTCGGCGAGATGATGGCCGGCCGCGCGACCCCGGCCGAGACCATCAAGAAGATCCAGGGCTTCGCCGACGAGGCGGCCAAGGACCCGTCGATCAAGCACTACAAGCACCAGTGAGAATCCGCCGCCGGAGCCGCTCCCGCACGCCCGTGCCGGACCGGCCTCGGCGGCGCCCGCGCGTGGAACGGGGTCACCAGCAATGCAGCACGGCAAGTACCGGTTCATCGTGGGGTTCCTGGCGGTTCCCCTGGGGCTGTACGCGCTCTTCGTCGTCTGGCCGTTCATCCAGTCGATCTACTACTCGTTCACGGACTGGACCGGGCTGAGCCCCGACTTCACGATGGTGGGGCTCGACAACTACGCACGCATGCTGGACGACGACATCTTCTGGAAGTCGTTGCGGCACAGCCTGCTGTTCGCCCTGCTGGTACCGGTGGTGACGATCGGGCTGGCGCTGTTCCTCTCCTTCATGATCAACGTGGGCGGCCGGCGGCGCCGCGGCGGACCGGTGATCTCCGGGGTCCGCGGCTCCGGGTTCTACAAGATCGTCTACTTCTTCCCGCAGGTCCTGTCGATCGCGATCGTCGCCCTGCTGTTCGCGTTCGCGTACAACCCGGACAGCGGTGCGATCAACTCGTTCCTGCGGGCGGTCGGGCTCGACGGCGTCCAGCCGCTCTGGCTGGGCGACCCGGATCTCGCCCTGTGGGCCGTGATGGCGGTGGTCGTCTGGTCCACGGTCGGCTTCTTCGTGGTCCTCTTCTCCGCCGGTATGGCCTCCATCCCGACGGACCTCTACGAGGCGGCGCTGCTCGACGGCGCCGACCGGATCACCACCTTCTTCCGCATCACCCTGCCGCTGCTGTGGGACACCGTGCAGTCCGGCTGGGTCTACATGGGCATCCTCGCCCTGGGCGCCGAATCGTTCGCGGTCGTGCACATCATGACGACCGGTCCCGGCGGCCCCGACTACTCGACCACCGTCATGGTCCTGTACGTGTACCAGAAGGCGTTCCGCGACGGTCAGGCCGCCTACGCCACCACCATCGGCGTCGCCCTGCTCGTCGTCACGCTGGCCTTCGCCGCCCTCGTGATGAAGCTGGGACGGCGCGAGCGGCTGGAGTACTGATCCGATGAAGACGACCGAGACCCCCGCCCCGGTGCCGGCCGAGTCCGGTGGCCCCCTCACCGAGCTCACCAAGACCGGCAGCCCCGGCGGCGCGCCCCCCGGCGAGGAGAGGACGGGCGGCGTCCTCGACGTCTTCTCCCACGGCGTCCTGGTGATCTGGGCGATCATGGTGGCCCTGCCGCTGCTGTGGGCGGTGATGACCTCCTTCAAGGACGACGCCGCCATCTTCGGCTCGCCCTGGTCGCTGCCGGACAGGCTCCACTTCGAGAACTGGTCGCGGGCCTGGACCCAGGCCCACATGAGCGAATACTTCCTCAACACCGTCCTGGTGGTGGGCGGTTCACTCGTCGGCACGCTGGTGCTCGGCTCGATGGCCGCCTATGTGCTGGCCCGCTTCGAGTTCCCCGGCAACCGGTTCGTCTACTACCTGTTCATCGGCGGCATGAGCTTCCCGGTCATGCTCGCCCTGGTCCCGCTGTTCTACGTCGTCGACAACATGGGCCTGCTGAACACGATCCACGGGCTGATCCTGGTCTACATCGCGTACTCGCTGCCGTTCACGGTCTTCTTCCTGACCGCGTTCTTCCGGACCCTGCCCGGCACCGTGGCGGAGGCCGCGTTCGTGGACGGGGCCTCGCACACCAGGACGTTCTTCCAGATCATGCTCCCGATGGCCAGGCCGGGCCTGATCAGCGTGGGCATCTTCAACTTCCTGGGCCAGTGGAACCAGTACATGCTGCCCACCGTGCTCAACACCGACGAGGACAAGCACGTCCTCACCCAGGGCCTGGTGCAACTGGCCGTCAGCCAGGGCTACAAGGGGGACTGGTCCGGCCTCTTCGCCGGCCTCGTGATGGCGATGCTCCCGGTGCTCGCCGCGTACATCGTCTTCCAGCGCCAGGTCGTGCAGGGCCTCACCGCGGGCGCCCTGAAATGAGGCCCCGGGCTCTTCCCCGGATCTTCCGCGGACCCTCTGAAGTCACCCTCTGAACCTGCCCGCGCACCCGCCGTACCCGTCCCTGGGAGCGGCGGGTGCCGACGTGTGCAAGTACTCGGAAACGGTTCAACCTCTTGACGGAAGGCAACCGGAACAGCTCATCTTAGAGTTCACTAGTTGGACACGGAATGGGGTCTCATCGAAGCGGCCCCGCGCGCAGGAGGTCGTCGTGGAGACTCCGGGGTCACAGTCGTCGCTGCACCGAGCCAATCTGGAACGGGTCGTTCGAGCGGTACGGCTGGCCGGCTCCCTCACCCAGGCCGAGATCGCGAGGACGACGGGCCTGTCCGCGGCGACGGTCTCCAACATCGTCCGGGAGCTGAGGGAAGGCGGAACGGTCGAGGTCACGCCCACTTCGGCGGGCGGCCGCCGGGCCCGCAGCGTCTCGCTCAGCGGGGACGCCGGGATCGTCATCGGGGTGGACTTCGGGCACGCCCACCTACGGGTGGCCATCGGGAACCTCGCCCACCAGGTGCTGGCCGAGGAGTCCGAGCCGCTGGACGTGGACGCCTCCTCGACGCAGGGCTTCGACCGGGCGGAACAGCTGGTCAGCCGGCTGATCGAGGCGACCGGGGTGGACCCCGCGAAGGTCGCCGGGATCGGCCTCGGCGTGCCCGGCCCGATCGACGTGGAGTCCGGCACCCTGGGCTCGACCGCGATCCTGCCCGGCTGGACCGGCGCCAAGCCCGCCGAGGAGCTGCGGGGGCGGCTCGGCGTGCCCGTGCACGTGGACAACGACGCGAACCTCGGCGCCCTCGGCGAGATGGTCTGGGGCAGCGGCCGGGGCGTGCGCGACCTCGCGTACATCAAGGTCGCCAGCGGTGTCGGCGCCGGACTGGTGATCGACGGGAAGATCTACCGCGGACCCGGCGGCACGGCGGGCGAGATCGGTCACATCACGCTCGACGAGTCGGGGCCGGTCTGCCGGTGCGGCAACCGCGGCTGCCTGGAGACGTTCGCGGCGGCCCGCTACGTGCTTCCGCTGCTCCAGCCCAGCCACGGCACGGACTTGACGATGGAAGGCGTCGTACGGCTGGCGCGCGAGGGCGATCCCGGCTGTCGTAGGGTGATCGCCGACGTCGGCCGTCACATCGGCAGCGGGGTCGCCAATCTCTGCAACCTGCTGAACCCGAGCAGGGTCGTGCTGGGCGGTGACCTCGCCGAGGCGGGTGAGCTGGTGCTCGCGCCGATAAGGGAGTCCGTCGGCCGCTACGCGATCCCCAGTGCGGCGCGTCAACTCTCCGTCCTCCCCGGGGCGCTCGGGGGCCGTGCGGAGGTACTCGGCGCGCTCGCCCTCGCGTTGGGTGAAATGGGCGATTCCACCCTGTTGGACGGCACGGCCACCGGCTCCCTCACCGTGGCCTCCCCTGCCTTCACTTAGAGAACGATTGGCACCGTTGCCATCTCGTTAAGGATTTACTTCTTGACGTCGCACGTGTGGCCGAGTTGACTTCCAGCCACCTCGGCCGCACCGTCGCGGCCTCGTCAGGGAGGTTTCTGAAGTGAACACGCGTATGCGCCGTGCCGCCGTTGCCGTTGCCGCCGGTGCGATGGCCGTCTCTCTCGCCGCCTGCGGCAGCGCCGCCGAGTCCGGTGACAAGAGCGAGTCGACCGAGTCCGCCGCCAAGAAGGGCGACAACATCAAGGTCGGCCTGCTCCTGCCGGAGAACCAGACCGCGCGGTACGAGAAGTTCGACAAGCCCTTGATCGAGAAGAAGGTCAAGGAGCTCACGAACAACAAGGCCGAGGTCGTCTACGCCAACGCCAAGCAGGACGCCAGCCTGCAGAACCAGCAGGTCGACACGATGGTGACCAACAAGGTCGACGTGCTGATCCTGGACGCGGTGGACGCCAAGGCCATCGCCGGCTCGGTGAAGAAGGCCAAGGACGCCGGCATCCCGGTCGTGGCCTACGACCGCCTGGCCGAGGGCCCGATCGACGCCTACACCTCGTTCGACAACGTGACCGTCGGCAAGACGCAGGGCGAGGCCCTGCTCGAGGCGCTGGGCGACAAGGCCAAGAAGGGCCAGATCGTCATGATGAACGGCTCCTCCACCGACCCGAACGCCGCCCAGTTCAAGGAGGGCGCGCACGCCGCCCTCGACGGCAAGGTCAAGGTCGGCCGCGAGTACGACACCAAGGAGTGGAAGCCGGAGAACGCCAACGCCAACATGGAGGGCGCCATCTCCGCCCTCGGCAAGGACAAGATCGTCGGCGTCTACTCCGCCAACGACGGCATGGCGGGCGGCATCATCACCGCCCTGAAGGCCGCCGGCATCAAGGTCCCGGTCACCGGCCAGGACGCCGAGATCGCGGGCGTGCAGCGCATCGTGACGGGTGAGCAGTTCATGAGCGTCTACAAGCCGTACGCCCCGGAGGCCGCGGCCGCCGCCGAGATGGCCGTCGCGCTCGCCCAGGGCAAGTCGCTCGACTCCGTCGCCAAGGACACGGTCGACAGCCCCACCACCAAGGGTGTTCCCGCCGTGCTCGTCCCGGTCGTGTCGCTGACCCAGGAGAACATCAACGACACCGTGATCAAGGACGGTGTCTACACCGTCGAGGAGATCTGCACGGGCAAGTACAAGGCCGCCTGCGACAAGATCGGTCTGAAGTAAGCAGTCCCGAAGTCCCGTGAGATGTACGGGAGTCCGCACCGGGCTCCCGTACGGGACGGACTGCCGCGAACTCCGCCGGCGCCCCGCACACACCAGCCCCGCAAGCTACGCGGGGCGCCGGTCGGAACACCCCCCAAACTGCTTCTGCACAACCTCCCGCCGGGTCAGGCGGCGAAGGAGATGGTTCACGTGTCCGCTACGCCCGTGCTGGCGTTGCGCGGGGTCTCCAAGCGTTTCGGTGCCGTCCAGGCGCTCACCGACGTAGAGCTTGAGGTCCGCGCCGGTGAGGTGGTCGCCCTGGTCGGCGACAACGGCGCCGGTAAGTCCACGCTGGTCAAGACGATTGCCGGCGTGCACCCCATCGATGAGGGTGTCATCGAGTGGGACGGCAAGGCCGTCCAGATCAACAAGCCGCACGACGCCCAGAACCTGGGCATCGCGACGGTCTACCAGGACCTCGCGCTGTGCGACAACATCGACGTCGTCGGCAACCTCTACCTGGGCCGGGAGATCCGCAAGCGCGGCGTCCTGGACGAGGTGGAGATGGAGCGCCGCTCCCGCGAGCTCCTCGACACCCTGTCGATCCGCATCCCCAGCGTCCGGATCCCGATCGCCTCGCTCTCCGGCGGTCAGCGCCAGGTCGTGGCCATCGCCCGGTCCATGCTCGGCGAGCCCAAGCTGGTGATCCTCGACGAACCGACCGCCGCCCTCGGCGTCGAGCAGACCGCGCAGGTCCTCGACCTGGTCGAGCGGCTGCGCGAGCGGGGCCACGCGGTCATCCTCATCAGCCACAACATGGCCGACGTCAAGGCCGTCGCGGACAAGGTCGCCGTGCTGCGCCTCGGGCGCAACAACGGCACCTTCGAGGTCAAGTCGACCTCTCAGGAAGAGATCATCTCCGCCATCACCGGAGCCACGGAGAACGCCGTGACCCGCCGTGCGGCGCGCACCAATGGGGAGGTCAGCAAGTGAGCACCGAAGAGACCTCGACGCCCACCGCCGACACGGTCGAGAACACCGAGGCGGCTGCCGCGGCGGTCACCGCCGTCGACCCCCGGCTGCTGGTCCGCGAACAGGGCTTCGCCGGCTACGTCGGCGAGTTCAAGCGGAAGATGAAGGCCGGTGACCTCGGGTCCGTCCCCGTCATCATCGGCCTGGTGATCATCTGGGCCATCTTCACCGGCCTGAACTCCAACTTCCTCACCGCCGGCAACTTCTCCGACATGTCCGTCGCCATGGTCGGCACGGGCATGATCGCCGTCGGCATCGTCTTCGTCCTGCTGCTCGGCGAGATCGACCTGTCGGTCGGCTCGGTCAGCGGTGTCGCGGGCGCCGCCTTCGCGGTGCTGAGCGTCACCCACGGGATGAACGAGTGGCTGGCCCTGGTGCTGGCCATCCTCACCGGCACGGCGGCCGGCGCCATCCACGGCTTCGTCTTCGCCCGCATCGGCGTCCCCGCCTTCGCCGTGACGCTGGCCGGCCTGCTGTTCTGGCAGGGCTTCATGCTGCAGATACTCGGCAGCAACGGCACCATCAACCTGGACAGCGAAGGCGTCGTCGGCAAGTTCACCAGCTACTACTTCACCGACGTCGCGGCCGCCTACGGCCTCGCCCTGGTGGCCGTGGTCGGGTACTTCCTCACCGCGTTCCTGGGCAACCGCCGCCGCGAGGAAGCCGGCATCCCCTCGCGCCCGCTGAGCGACATCATCGTGCGCACGGTGCTGCTGGCCGTCGTCGCCTTCGCCGTGGCGATCGTCTACAACCAGCACAAGGGCCTGCCGCTCGCCGTGGTGATCTTCCTCGCGGTGCTGGTGTTCACCGACTTCCTGCTCCGCCGCACCGCCTACGGCCGCAAGGTCTTCGCGCTCGGCGGCAGCGTCGAGGCGTCCCGCCGTGCCGGTATCAACGTGGAGATGGTCCGGATCTCGGTCTTCGCGATCGCCGGCACCTTCGCCGCGATCGGCGGCCTCTTCGTCGCCTCGAAGATCGCCTCCGCCAACCAGGGCGCGGGCACCGGTGAGTTCCTGATGAACGTCATCGCCGCGGCCGTGATCGGCGGCACGTCCCTCTTCGGCGGCCGGGGCCGCACCTGGAACGCGCTCCTCGGTGTCCTGGTGATCGTCTCCATCCAGTACGGCCTCGCCCTCGAGGGCAT
Organism: Streptomyces sp. NPDC004051; assembly: GCF_053604275.1. Classification (NCBI taxonomy): domain Bacteria; kingdom Bacillati; phylum Actinomycetota; class Actinomycetes; order Kitasatosporales; family Streptomycetaceae; genus Streptomyces; species Streptomyces sp. NPDC004051. The sequence continues at coordinate 53,381 of NZ_JBSGHG010000027.1, forward strand.
CGCCTCGCCGGTGCAGTACATGATCACCGGTGGTGTGCTGCTGGCGACCGTCGTCATCGACGCGATCACCCGCAAGACGCAGAAGACCGCAGGCCGCGCCTAGCGGCCAGGTCCGCGGTTTCCGCACGGCTGTGCCCGGTACCCCCTGCGGTACCGGGCACAGCCGTGTCCCACGGCCCGGCGCGTGACGCTCCGGGCCCGGGAGGGCTCGGAGCGCGTGAAGCAGGACCCACGGCCCGGACGCCGAGCGCCGGAGGGGAACATTAGACTCGTCGAGCCCGGCAACAGCTCGATCAGCTCTACTGCAAGGAGGCACGGGTGCCGCTGCTGACCCGTATCAGGGGACCGCGCGATCTGGACCGGCTCACCGCTGAGGAGCTGAGCCAGCTGGCCGAGGAGATCCGGACCTTCCTGGTCGACGCGGTCTCCAAGACCGGTGGCCACCTCGGTCCCAACCTGGGTGTGGTGGAGCTCACCATCGCCCTGCACCGCGTCTTCGAATCCCCCAGGGACAAGGTGCTCTGGGACACCGGCCACCAGTCCTACGTGCACAAACTACTGACCGGCCGACAGGACTTCTCCCGGCTGAAGATGAAGGGCGGCCTCTCCGGCTACCCCTCGCAGGCCGAGTCCGCGCACGACGTCATCGAGAACAGCCACGCCTCCACCGTCCTCGGCTGGGCCGACGGCCTGGCCAAGGCCAACCAGCTCAGGAGGACCGGCGACCACGTCGTCGCGGTCATCGGGGACGGTGCGCTCACCGGCGGCATGGCCTGGGAGGCGCTGAACAACATCGCCGACGCCAAGGACCGCCCGCTCGTCATCGTCGTCAACGACAACGAGCGCTCCTACTCGCCCACCATCGGCGGTCTCGCCAACCACCTCGCGACCCTGCGCACCACCGACGGCTACGAGCGCTTCCTGACCCGCACCAAGGAGGTCCTGGAGCGCACCCCGGTCGTCGGCAAGCCCCTCTTCGACACGCTGCACGGCGCCAAGAAGGGCCTGAAGGACTTCATCGCCCCGCAGGGCATGTTCGAGGACCTCGGTCTGAAGTACGTCGGCCCCATCGACGGCCACGACATCGAGGCCCTGGAGTCGGCCCTCACCCGCGCCAAGCGCTTCGGCGGGCCGGTCATCGTGCACTGCCTCACCGAGAAGGGCCGCGGCTACCAGCCCGCCCTGGCGGACGAGGCCGACCGCTTCCACGCCGTCGGCAAGATCCACCCCGACACGGGCCTGCCCATCGCCAGCTCCGGCGCCGACTGGACGTCCGTCTTCGGCGAGGAGATGGTCAAGCTCGGCGAGGAGCGCGAGGACATCGTCGCCATCACCGCTGCCATGCTCCAGCCGGTCGGCCTCGACCGGTTCGCCAAGCGGTTCCCGGACCGGGTCTACGACGTCGGCATCGCCGAGCAGCACGGCGCGGTCTCCGCGGCGGGCCTGGCGCACGGCGGGGTGCACCCCGTCTTCGCCGTGTACGCCACCTTCCTCAACCGTGCCTTCGACCAGGTGCTGATGGACGTGGCCCTGCACAAGTGCGGCGTCACCTTCGTCCTGGACCGGGCCGGTGTCACCGGTACCGACGGCGCCTCCCACAACGGCATGTGGGACATGTCGATCCTCCAGGTCGTCCCCGGCCTGCGGCTGGCCGCCCCGCGCGACGCCGACCAGGTCCGCGCCCAGCTGCGCGAGGCCGTCGAGGTCACCGACGCGCCGACCGTGGTCCGCTTCTCCAAGGGCGCGGTCGGACCCGCCGTACCGGCCGTGGGACGCGTCGGCGGCATGGACCTCCTGCGCGAGCCCGGCACCGACACCCCGGACGTGCTGCTGGTCTCCGTGGGCGCCCTCGCCCCGATGTGCCTGGAGATCGCCGGCCTGCTCGAGAAGCAGGGCATCTCCACCACCGTCGTCGACCCGCGCTGGGTCAAGCCCGTCGACGAGGCCATGGCCCCGCTCGCCGAGAAGCACCGGGTCGTCGTCACCGTCGAGGACAACTCCCGCGTCGGCGGAGTCGGCTCGACGATCGCACAGGCCCTGCGCGACGCTGACGTCGACGTACCGCTGCGCGACTTCGGCATCCCGCCGCGCTTCCTCGACCACGCCTCCCGCGCCGAGGTCCTGGCGGAGATCGGGCTCACCGCTCCCGACATCGCCCGCCAGGTCACCGGCCTGGTGGCGAAGCTGGACGGCGGCCTCTCGCCCTCCCGGCTCCGCTCGAACGGCACGCACGACGCGCACGACGCGAACTCAGCCGTACGCGCCGCGCACGCCGCCGACCGGGCGGAACCGGCCCGCGACTGATCCCCTCCGCCGATGCGCCCGAACGGGCCGCCCGTGCCACTGTGAAGAGTGGTGCGGGCGGCCCGTTCGCGTGACGGCGCCCACGCCGGGGCATACGAGGTACGCCCCCTCTCGACCACGTCGAGGACGACACAGCGTGGGAGGTACCTGTGACCAACACCCTCTTCCGGACGAAGAAGGTCGAGCAGTCCATCCGTGACACCGAGGAACCGGAGCACGCGCTCAAGAAGTCCCTCTCCGCGCTGGACCTGACCGTCTTCGGCGTCGGCGTCATCATCGGCACCGGCATCTTCGTGCTCACCGGCACGGTCGCCAAGAACAACGCCGGACCCGCCGTGGCCCTGTCCTTCGTGGTGGCCGGAGTCGTCTGCGCGCTCGCCGCGCTCTGCTACGCCGAGTTCGCCTCCACCGTCCCGGTGGCAGGCTCCGCCTACACCTTCTCGTACGCCTCCCTCGGCGAACTGCCCGCGTGGATCATCGGCTGGGACCTGGTCCTGGAGTTCGCGCTCGGCACGGCGGTGGTGGCCGTCGGCTGGTCCGGCTACATCCACTCACTGCTGGACAACGCGGGCTGGCAACTGCCCGCGGCCCTCGGCACCCGGGACGGCGCCGAGGGCCTCGGCTTCGACATCCTCGCCGCCGCACTGGTGCTGGTCCTCACCGCCGTCCTCGTCCTCGGCATGAAGCTGTCCGCCCGGGTGACCTCGGTCGTCGTCGCCGTCAAGGTGATCGTCGTCCTCGTCGTCATCATCGCCGGCGCCTTCTTCGTGACCGCCGACAACTACGACCCGTTCATCCCGAAGGCGCAGCCCGTCCCGGCCGGTGACGGTCTCCACTCGCCGCTCATCCAGCTGATGTTCGGCTGGGCACCGGCCAACTTCGGCGTGATGGGCATCTTCACGGCGGCCTCGGTGGTCTTCTTCGCCTTCATCGGCTTCGACATCGTCGCCACGGCCGCCGAGGAGACCAGGAACCCGCAGCGGGACATGCCGCGCGGCATCCTCGGCTCCCTGTTCATCTGCACCGCGCTGTACGTCGCCGTGTCGATCGTCGTCACCGGAATGCAGAACTACTCCCGGCTGTCCGTGGACGCCCCGCTCGCGGACGCCTTCAAGGCCACCGGGCATCCCTGGTTCGCGGGCTTCATCAGCTTCGGCGCCGCCGTCGGCCTGACGGTCGTCTGCATGATCCTGCTGCTCGGCCAGACCCGGGTGTTCTTCGCGATGAGCCGGGACGGGCTGCTGCCCCGCTTCTTCTCCCGCGTCCACCCCCGCTTCAAGACCCCGCACCGGCCGACCATCCTGCTCGGCGTGATCATCGCGGTCCTCGCGGGCTTCACCCCGCTGTCGGAGCTCGCCGAGCTGGTGAACATCGGCACGCTGTTCGCCTTCGTGATCGTCGCGCTCAGTGTGATCATCCTGCGCCGCACCCGCCCCGACCTGCCCCGGGCCTTCCGCATGCCCTGGGTGCCGTTCCTGCCGCTCCTGTCGGTCGCCGCCTCGCTGTGGCTGATGCTGAACCTGCCCGCCGAGACCTGGCTCCGGTTCGGCCTGTGGATGGTGCTCGGCTTCATCGTCTACTTCCTCTACAGCCGCAGCCACAGCCGCCTGGGCCGGGAGGAGGAGGCCGACTCCGGCCGGCCCGGAAGGCCGCCGGGCCCGGCCTTCCGGTGACCCGTACGGCCCCGGCCTCCGCTCCCGCCCCCTCCCGGCGGTGGAGGTCAGGGGCGGACGGCCCGGGGGCCGGTCACGGTGGCGCCCAGGGCGGTCACCCGGCGGCGCAGCTCGCGGTCGGCGGTGACGACCAGGACCGGACGCTCACCCGCCTCGGCCACCAACTCGACCATGCGGTCGTCGCCGCTGCCCGGGGCCGCCTCCACCCGCACCCCGGGCACCGACTCCACACCCCGCGCCGCCCCCTCCACCACCAGGACGATCTCCAACGGCCCCGGACGGCAGGGCAGCCCCCGGGAGGCCAGCCGGTCCCGCAGCCGCTCCGCGGCACCCCGACGGTCCCGCCACCACCCGTCGGGCACCGACCCGACGACGTTCGCGGAGTCGACGATCACGAGCAGGGCGGCGACGCTGTGGTCCATGCGGCCAGAGTCCCACGGAACGGCCCCCGCCCGAGGCGCCCGCCGACCGGTCCGTCCAGGGTGGAACGGCGACCGGCTCCTCCGCGGCCGTGACGGCCGCCCCGGCGTCTGTCTGCCGTCGGACGACGCCGTCCCGTGCCGCGCGGAACCCGCCCCCGGCGGCCCCTGGCAGGCGCCCCGCGCCGTCGGCGGCGACCAGAAGCCGCGCCCGGGAGCGGCGGTCGGCCAGGGCGCCGGCGGCCACGCCCGTCCGGTCGCCCGACGCCCCGCCGGGCCCGGCCGGTCGGGCCCGGTGCACCGCACCCACTTCCGCCCCGGCTCGTCGCCCTCGGCCGGAACCACGTTGGCCACCCCGACCAGAAGGGTGACCGCACCGGAACACCGGCCGTCGCGGTCGACGCCCGTGGACGCGCGCGCCTCTTCGTCCGCGACCAGGGCGGCGGGGTGAGCATGCGGGCGCAGAGGGAGACGGGCGGCCGGGACCCCTGGCACGTCCTCGGCGGAGCGGACGTCCAGGGCGAACTCGCGGCCGTGACCGGCGAGTCGGGCCGGATCGAGCTGTCCGCGGCGACCTCGGACGCCCTGCCGCACCGGCGCCGGGAGGCACCCGGCGAGCGGCTCGTGCGAGCGGTGGAGACCGACGCCCCGGTCCGTCCGGACACCCTGTGCGCGCTCGCCGTCTCCGCCGAGCACACCGCCCTGTTCTGCACCGACACCTCCGGCGAACTGCGCGCCTGGCGTCCCGGAGGCCCCCGGCGCCGCTGTTCACCGCGGCGGGCCCGGCCCGAGCCGTGCGCTGTGCCCTGGCGGGCCACGACCGCGCGGTGCTCGCCCAGCGCTCGGCGAGCGGCAGGATCACCTTCGCCGCGCACCCCACGCAGGCGGAGCCGTCCGGCGCCCGGTGGACCGAGTCCGGCCCCCCGGCGTCGGCCGACGCGGAGGCGGCCCTCGCCCTCGACGAGCACGAGGAGATCGTCGTCACCACCGTCTCCCGCTCCACCGACTCCCTCCGGCTCGCCCGCCGCAAGGACGGGCCGGGCCCGGCCCTGACGGCATGGCGCGAGGTGTGACCCGGGCACCCGCGAGCGGACCGTGCGGCGATCCGCTCGCCGCTCCCGCGACGAAAAAGGGGCGGGCCGCACGGATCGTCACCGTGCGGCCCGCCCCCTGTCAGGGCCGGCCGGTCACGCCGGGACGCTCGCCACGCCCGGGGCCAGGAACCGCTTGCCGTTGACGCGCTCGGAGACGCCCTCGCGGTCCAGGTACGGTGTGATGCCGCCCAGGTGGAAGGGCCAGCCGGCGCCGGTGATCAGGCACAGGTCGATGTCCTGCGCCTCGGCGACGACGCCCTCGTCGAGCATCAGCCCGATCTCCTGCGCCACCGCGTCCAGCACCCGTGCCCGCACCTGCTCCTCGGTGAGGACGGTGTCGCCCTGCTGGAGCAGCGCGGCGACCTCCGGGTCCAGCTCGGGCTTCCCGCTGTCGTAGACGTAGAAGCCGCGCTTGCCCGCCTCGACGACCCTCTTGAGGTTCGGGGAGACCGTGAAACGCTCGGGGAAGGACCGGTTGAGCGTCTCGGACACGTGCAGCCCGATCGCCGGGCCGACCAGCTCCAGCAGCACCAGCGGGGACATCGGCAGACCGAGCGGCTCGACCGCCTTCTCGGCGACCTCGACCGGGGTGCCCTCGTCGATGACGTTCTGGATCTCGCCCATGAAGCGGGTCAGGATGCGGTTCACCACGAACGCCGGGGCGTCCTTGACCAGCACCGCGGTCTTCTTCAGCTTCTTGGCGACACCGAACGCCGTGGCCAGCGAGGCGTCGTCGGTCTGCTCGCCGCGGACGATCTCCAGGAGCGGCAGGATCGCGACCGGGTTGAAGAAGTGGAAGCCGACGACCCGCTCGGGGTGCTTCAGCTTCGACGCCATCTCGGACACCGACAGCGAGGAGGTGTTGGTGGCGAGGATCGCGTGCGCCGGGGCGACCGCCTCGACCTCCGCGAACACCTGCTGCTTGACGCCCATCTCCTCGAAGACGGCCTCGATGATGAAGTCGGCGTCCGCGAAGCCCTCGGCCTTGTCCAGCACACCGGTGACCAGCGCCTTGAGGCGGTTGGCCTTGTCCTGGTTGATCCTGCCCTTGCCGAGCAGCTTGTCGATCTCGGCGTGGACGTAGCCCACGCCCTTGTCGACACGCTCCTGGTCGATGTCGGTCAGCACGACCGGCACCTCGAGGCGGCGCAGGAACAGCAGCGCGAGCTGCGAGGCCATCAGACCGGCGCCGACGACGCCGACCTTGGTGACCGGACGCGCCAGGTTCTTGTCCGGGGCGCCGGCCGGGCGCTTGCCGCGCTTCTGCACCAGGTTGAACGCGTAGAGGCCGGAGCGCAGTTCACCGCCCATGATCAGGTCGGCGAGCGCCTGGTCCTCGGCGTCGTAGCCCTGCTGGAGGTCGCCGTCCTTGGCGGCGGCGATGATGTCCAGGGCGCGGTAGGCGGCCGGGGCCGCGCCGTGCACCTTGGAGTCGGCGATGAAGCGGCCGCGCGCGACCGCCTGGTCCCAGGCCTCGCCGCGGTCGATCACCGGACGGTCGACGACGATTTCGCCCTTGAGGACGGCCGCCGTCCAGATCAGCGACTGCTCCAGGAAGTCGGCGCCCTCGAAGATCGCGTCCGCGATGCCGAGTTCGTGGACCTGCACGCCCTTGAGCTGCTTGTTCTGGTTGAGGCTGTTCTCGATGATCACCGAGACGGCCTTGTCCGCGCCGATCAGGTTCGGCAGCAGCGCGCAGCCGCCCCAGCCGGGGACCAGGCCGAGGAAGACCTCGGGCAGGGAGAACGCGGGGATGGCCGCGGACACCGTGCGGTAGGAGCAGTGCAGGCCGACCTCGACGCCGCCGCCCATGGCCGCGCCGTTGTAGTACGCGAAGGTGGGCACCGCGAGCTTCGACAGCCGCTTGAAGACGTCGTGGCCGCCCTTGCCGATGGCCAGCGCGTCCTCGTGCCGCTTGAGCAGCTCGACGCCCTTGAGGTCGGCGCCGACGGCGAAGATGAACGGCTTGCCGGTGATGCCGACGCCGACGATCTCGCCGTCCGCGGCCTCCTTCTCGACCTGGTCGAGGGCGGCGTCCAGGTTCGCCAGCGACTGCGGGCCGAAGGTGGTCGGCTTGGTGTGGTCCAGCCCGTTGTCGAGGGTGATGAGCGCGAAGCGCCCGGCGTCCAGGGGCAGTTCGAAGTGGCGTACGTGGGAGGTCGTGACGACCTCGTCCGGGAACAGCGCGGCGGCGCCCTTCAACAGTTCTGCGGTGGTGCTCACTTGTCCCCCTCGAAGTGCGGGTTCTCCCAGATGACCGTCGCGCCCATGCCGAAGCCGACGCACATGGTGGTCAGGCCGTAGCGGACGTGCGGCTGCTCCTCGAACTGGCGGGCCAGCTGCGTCATCAGCCGCACACCGGAGGAGGCCAGCGGGTGGCCGAAGGCGATGGCGCCGCCGTACTGGTTGACGCGCGTGTCGTCGTCGGCGATGCCGTAGTGCTCCAGGAAGGCCAGCACCTGGACGGCGAAGGCCTCGTTGATCTCGAACAGGCCGATGTCGGAGATGGACAGGCCCGCCTGGGCGAGCGCCTTCTCCGTGGCCGGGATCGGGCCGTAGCCCATGACCTCCGGCTCGACGCCCGCGAAGGCGTAGGAGACCAGGCGCATCTTCACCGGGAGGTCGTTCTCGCGGGCGAAGTCCTCGGAGGCGATGAGCGAGGCGGTGGCGCCGTCGTTCAGGCCGGCCGCGTTACCGGCGGTGACCCGGCCGTGGACGCGGAACGGCGTCTTCAGCCCGGCCAGGTTCTCCAGGGTGGTGCCCGGGCGCATCGGCTCGTCGGCGGTGACCAGGCCCCAGCCCGTCTCGCCGGCCTCCTCGTTGGTGCGGCGCACCGAGACCGGTACCAGGTCGGCCTGGATCTTGCCGTCGGCGTACGCCTTGGCGGCCTTCTCCTGCGAGCGCACGGCGTACTCGTCGGCGCGCTGCTTGGTGATGGTCGGGTAGCGGTCGTGCAGGTTCTCCGCGGTCATGCCCATGAACAGTGCGGACTCGTCGACCAGCTTCTCGGAGACGAACCGGGGGTTGGGGTCGACGCCCTCGCCCATCGGGTGGCGGCCCATGTGCTCGACACCGCCCGCGACGGCCACGTCGTACGCGCCGAAGGCGACGGAGCCGGCCACCGTGGTCACGGCGGTCAGGGCGCCCGCGCACATGCGGTCGATGGAGTAGCCCGGGACCGAGGTGGGCAGGCCCGCGAGGATGCCCGCGGTGCGGCCGATGGTCAGGCCCTGGTCGCCGATCTGCGTGGTCGCGGCGATGGCGACCTCGTCGATCTTCTTCGGGTCGAGTCCGGGGTTGCGGCGCAGCAGCTCCCGGATCGCCTTCACGACGAGGTCGTCGGCGCGGGTCTCGTGGTAGATGCCCTTGGGGCCCGCCTTGCCGAACGGGGTGCGGACGCCGTCGACGAAGACGACGTCCCTGACGGTACGAGGCACGATGGCTCTCCTCCAGGGTGCGGGATGGCACTGCTGCGTTGCGCTGAGCGCGCGCTCAGAGCCTATGCTACTTGTGGGTAATGTAGCTGCCCAGCCCCACGGGACCGAGCGGTGAAGCTCACACTCCCGGCGGAGCCGTCGCACCGGGCGGAGTCGGGAGGGCGGCCGGGGCGGGCGTGGACCCGCCCCGAGGATCTTGGCGCGATCCCGACGTCGCCGCCCTGCTGTGACGGTCCTTTTGGGCGCGGGGGAACGCAGGGGGGAAGCCGTCCCGGCAGGCGCGGTCCCGGCCGTCCTCTTCCCGTACCCGCCCCGCGACAGGCGCCGTCGGCTGCGCTCAGAGCCCTCCCGAACCGCCGGAGACCAGTGCGGCGACCAGCACCGGGGTCACCTGCTCCACCTGCCACGGCCGTGCCCCGTGCCCGGCCAGCACCGCCGCGACGGACTCCCTGTCGGCCGGCCGCGGGGGCTCCCAGCACACCCTGCGCACCGTGTCCGGGCTGATCAGGTTCTCCTGCGGCATGTTCAGCCGTTCGGCGAGCGCGCTCACCCCCGCGCGGGCCGCGGAGAGCCGGGCGGCGGCCACCGGGTCCTTGTCCGCCCAGGCGCGCGGTGGCGGCGGGCCGGTCACCGGCTGTCCGGGCTGCGGCAGCTGCGCCTCGGGCAGCGCCCTCGCCCGGTCGACGGCCGTCTGCCACTGCTCCAGCTGGCGCCGCCCCACCCGCGGCCCGAACCCGTTCAGCGCGGCCAGGGCGTGGGCGTTGGCCGGCAGGGCGAGCGCGGCCTCGATGATGGCGGCGTCGGAGAGCACCTTGCCCGGGGAGACGTCCCGGCGCTGCGCGATCCGGTCCCGGACCTGCCACAGCTCCCTGACGACGGCCATCTGCCGGCGCCTGCGCACCTTGTGCATGCCGGAGGTGCGCCGCCAGGGGTCCTTGCGGGGCTCCGGCGGCGGTGCCGACGCGATCGCCTCGAACTCCTGCAGGGCCCACTCCAGCTTGCCCTGCCGGTCCAGTTCCTTCTCCAGGGCGTACCGCAGGTCGACCAGGAGCTCGACGTCGAGGGCGGCGTAGCGCAGCCAGGGTTCGGGCAGCGGGCGGGTGGACCAGTCGACGGCGGAGTGGCCCTTCTCCAGGACGAAGCCGAGCACGTTCTCGACCATCGCGCCGAGGCCGACCCGGGGGAAGCCGGCCAGGCGTCCGGCCAGTTCGGTGTCGAAGAGGCGGCCGGGCAGCATCCCTATCTCGCGCAGGCAGGGAAGGTCCTGGGTGGCGGCGTGCAGCACCCACTCGGCACCGGACAGCGCCTCGCCCAGGCCGGACAGGTCCGGGCAGGCGACGGGGTCGATCAGCGCGGACCCGGCGCCCGCACGGCGCAGCTGGACGAGGTAGGCGCGCTGGCCGTAGCGGTAGCCGGAGGCACGCTCGGCGTCGACGGCGACCGGTCCGGTGCCCGCGGCGAAGGCGGCGGTCACCTCGGCGAGGGCGGTCCCGTCCGTGATCACGGGCGGGATGCCCTCACGTGGTTCGAGCAAGGGGGTCGGCGCCTCCGTAGCAGCTGATCCGTTGTCGTCCGGAGGGGCGCCTCCGGTGGTGCGCAGGGAACTGTCTGCTGCGGTGTCGTGGGCGTCGGTCACCTGTCAAGAGTAGCCATGCCGTGAAGGCGCCCGCCGACGGAACGTTCCGTCGGCAGGCGTCGGGGGGTCGTAAACCAGTCAGGTCGGTGAAGGTGCGGCAGGGGGACGAACGGAGCGGAGGGGAGGTGAGCAGGGAGGAGCGGCAGGGGATCGCGGCGGGGTGGTGGGGTCAGTGGATGATGCCCGTGCGCAGGGCCACCGCCACCATCCCCGCGCGGTCGCCCGTACCGAGCTTGCGGGCGATGCGGGCGAGGTGGCTCTTGACGGTCAGCGCGGACAGGCCCATCGAGACGCCGATGGCCTTGTTGGACTGGCCTTCCGCCACCAGCCGCAGCACCTCGACCTCGCGGCCGGACAGTTCGCGGTAGCCGCCCGGGTGGCTCGGAGCACCCGGGGGGCGGCGGTGCAGACGGGCGCCGGCGCCGAGGGGAGCGGCTCCGGGGCGGGAGGGGAGACCGAGGTTGGTGCGGGTGCCGGTGACGACGTAGCCCTTCACTCCGCCCGCGAGGGCGTTGCGCACGGCGCCGATGTCGTCGGCGGCGGACAGGGCGAGGCCGTTGGGCCAGCCCGCCGCTCGGGTCTCGGAGAGGAGGGTGAGGCCGGAACCGTCCGGCAGATGGACGTCGGCGACGCAGATGTCGCGGGGGTTGCCGATGCGGGGACGAGCCTCCGCGACGGACGAGGCCTCGATCACGTCGCGCACACCGAGCGCCCACAGATGGCGGGTGACGGTGGAACGGACACGGGGGTCGGCCACGACCACCATGGCGGTCGGCTTGTTCGGGCGGTAGGCGACCAGGCTTGCGGGCTGCTCGAGGAGAACGGACACCAGGCCTCCTGGGGTGGCGGGGACGGGCCGGCTCGTGGGGGTGAAGCCGGACTCAACCGTGCTTTCAAGGTCACAGTCGTCTTCGGCAACAAACCCGGCCTCCTTTAGAGAGTGATCACGATCTGGTGAGTAACAATATGTGCAATTCGGACACGCGGTCGATCATTCGAAGACCGAACGGTTTCGGTCGACGTCGCAACGCTTCCGAAAGTGGTCGTATCGACAAAGAGATCGGCATGTGGGATTGCCGGGGCTCCGAAGGGGAAACTCAACGCGACTGCGGCCCCCTCCGCTGGGGGAGCGTCACCACCGACGCGTCCCCCGGAGCCGCCGGGGGCAGCCCGGCGACCTGGGCCAGCAGGTCGCACCAGGCGACCAGATGGGCGGCGGTGTCCGGCGCCCCGCCCCGGCCCTCCCGCGGCGTCCACGAGGCGCGGATCTCGATCTGCGAGGCGGCGGGGCGCTCGGACAGCCCGCCGAAGTAGTGCGAACTCGCCCGCGTGACCGTGCCGCTTGGCTCGCCGTACGTCAGGCCGCGGGTCGAGAGCGCGCCGGTCAGCCAGGACCAGCACACCTCCGGCAGCAGCGGATCCGCCGCCATCTCCGGCTCCAGTTCCGCGCGCACCAGCGTCACCAGCCGAAAGGCGCCCCGCCAGGCGTCGTGCCCGGCCGGGTCGTGCAGCAGCACCAGCCGGCCGTCCGCCAGTTCCTGCTCACCGTCCACGACCGCCGCCTCCAGCGCGTGCGCGTAGGGGGCGAGCCGGGTGGGCGCGGGTGTGGTCTCCACCTCGATCTGCGGTCGCAGCCGCGCGCCCCGCATCGCGTCGACGGCCGTCCGAAAGGGCAACGGGGGCGCCGCGCCCCCCTGCCCGAGGTCTTCCCCGGTGTTCTTCGCCTCGTCCATACCGCCCTTGCCGTCCGACAATCGTCCTTGAGCCGCAGCCATGCGGGGAAGATTAAGGGGAACGCGGCCCCGGCGCGGGGAAGGACACCCACGGCGCAGCACGGTGTCCGGATCGTGTCGTCCCGGGCGTGGCGCGCGGGCGCCGTGCGCCGGGTGGCCTGCGGTGCCGGGTCGCCGGCGGACCATGCGAGACTGGCCGGTGTGAGTGCCAATGTCAGCCCCCGGGGCAAGCAGCCGACCCAGACGTACGACAGTGCCTTCCTCAAGGCGTGCCGGCGTGAGCCGGTTCCGCACACTCCGGTGTGGTTCATGCGGCAGGCGGGCCGCTCACTGCCGGAGTACCGCAAGGTGCGCGAGGGCATCGCGATGCTCGACTCCTGCATGCGCCCCGACCTCGTCGCCGAGATCACGCTCCAGCCGGTCCGCCGGCACAACGTCGACGCGGCGATCTACTTCAGCGACATCGTCGTCCCCCTCAAGGCCATCGGTATCGACCTCGACATCAAGCCCGGCATCGGCCCCGTCGTCGAGGAGCCCTTCCGCACCCGCGCCGACCTGGCCCGGCTGCGCGACCTCACCCCGGAGGACGTCTCCTACGTCACCGAGGCGTACCGCCTGCTGACCGCCGAGCTGGGCTCCACCCCGCTGATCGGCTTCGCGGGCGCCCCGTTCACCCTCGCCAGCTACCTCATCGAGGGCGGCCCGTCCCGCACCTACGAGAACGCCAAGGCGATGATGTACGGCGACCCGGAACTCTGGGCCGACCTCCTCGACCGCCTCGCGGACATCACCGCCGCCTTCCTCACCGTGCAGATCGAGGCCGGCGCCTCCGCGGTCCAGCTCTTCGACTCCTGGGCCGGTGCGCTCGCGCCCGCCGACTACCGGCGTTCGGTGATGTCCGCCTCGGCCAAGGTCCTCGACGCGGTGTCCGGCCACGGCGTCCCCCGCATCCACTTCGGTGTCGGCACCGGTGAACTCCTCGGCCTGATGGGCGAGGCCGGCGCGGACGTCGTGGGTGTCGACTGGCGCGTCCCCCTGGACGAGGCCGCCCGCCGCGTCGGCCCCGGCAAGGCGCTCCAGGGCAACCTCGACCCGACCGTGCTGTTCGCCGGCACCGAGGCCGTCGAGGCGAAGACCCGCGAGGTCCTGGCCCAGGCGGAGGGCCTCGAGGGCCACATCTTCAACCTCGGCCACGGCGTCATGCCGAACACCGACGCGGACGCCCTGACCCGCCTGGTCGACCACGTCCACACGCTCACCGCCCGCTGACCCACGGGTACCGGGGCCACGCCCGCCTGCCGAACAGCAGGCCGGGCGGCTCCGGCGGCGGGGGAGTGCCCGGCCCGGGGGCCGGGCGGTCAGCACACCCACGACGAAACCGACCGTCTTCTCGCAGGTCACCGATCCGGACCCCAGCAGGAGTTCTCTTTCCTCATGGCCCTGCCGCCGGAGCCGGCGACGCGCGGTCCGGCCGGGGGCGCCGGAGGCGGCGTCCCCGGCCGGACCGGGGCAGCGTCGGTCAGAAGGGGTAGCGCGCGGCGGTGCCGCGCACGGTGATCCAGCGGGTCTCGGTGAAGGCCTCGATGTTCGCGGCGGCCCCGCCGAAGCGGGACCCCGTGCCCGAGGCCTTCACCCCGCCGAACGGTGCCACCGCTTCGTCGTTCACCGTCTGGTCGTTGATGTGCACGATCCCGGTGGGGATCTCCTCGGCCACGGCCAGGCCGTGCATGGCGTCCTTGGTGACGATGCCGAGGGAGAGCCCGTACTCGCTGTCCCCGGCGATCCGGACCGCGTCCCGCACGGACTCGACGCGGGTGACCGGGGCCACCGGGCCGAACACCTCTTCGGCGAACGCCGGTGCCGTGAGCGGCGTGTCCGCCAGAACCGTCGGACGGTAGAAGAGTTCCTCGTAGGTGCCTCCCGCCGCGACCTTCGCCCCCTGGGCGGCGCTCTCGGTGACCAGGTGGTGGATCTTGTCGCGCTGCCCGGCGTCGATGACCGGTCCGAGGGCGACGTCCCCACCGGCCGGATCTCCGACCGGCAGGCTCTGGGCCTTCTCGGCGAGCGCGGCGACGAAATCGTCGTAGACCGCACTCGACACGAGGTGCCTTCCGGTGGTCATGCAGATCTGACCCTGGTGGAAGAAGGAGCCCCACGCGGCCAGATTGACCGCGTCCTCCACGTCGGCGTCGTCGAGGACGAGCAGGGCGGAGTTGCCGCCGAGTTCGAGGTGAGCGCGCTTCAGGTGCTGGCCGGCGAGCCTGCCGATGTGGCGGCCGACGGCCGTGGAGCCGGTGAACGAGACCACCCGGACATGCGGGTCGACGACCAGCGCCTCGCCGACGTCCGCACCGCCCGGAAGCATCTGCAGCACACCGGCGGGCAGGCCCGCCTCCTCGAATATGCGGGCCATCAGCGTGCCACCGGTGACCGCGGTGCGGGGGTCGGGCTTGAGCAGGACCGAGTTGCCGAGGGCCAGGGCAGGAGCGACGGAGCGGATCGCCAGGATGATCGGCACGTTGAAGGGCGCGATCACCGCCACGACACCGGCGGGGACGCGGCGCGCCATGGACAGCCGCGGCTGCTCCGTCGGCAGCAGCTCGCCCAGCGGACGGCCGGGCAGCGAGGCGGCTTCGTAGCACTCCTCGGCAGCGGTGTGGAGTGCGAACCGGGCCATGCCCGGGACGGCGCCGACCTCACGGATGTTCCACCCGGCGACCTCCTCGGCGTGCTGCTTCCACAGATCACCGGCCCTGCGGAGCACCGCCGCCCGCTCGGTGAACGGAACGGCTGCCCAGGCCTGCTGCGCCGCGGCCGCCGAGGCGGCGGCCTCGGCCACGTCCTCCGGGCCGGCTGCTCCCATGCGGGCCAGCTCCGCCCCGGTCGCGGGCTCGACGACGGAGTAGTCACCGGCGTGGCCTGCCAGCCAGGCGCCGTTCTTGAAGATCTTTCCCTGCCAGTCGACGGATTCCAGAAGTGCCACGACGATTCCTTCGTTAGACGGGTTCACATGTGATGGCGCGTGAGTCGGTCAGGAGGTCCTCACCGAAGCCGCGTGCTGGATCACCGCGGCGACGGCAGCGGCGGTGTGGTCGGCTCCGGGCCGTCCGACGACCTGGACTCCGAATCATCGGACCCAGGCCGTTGCGGAAGGCGTTGGCGTCGGTGTCGTTCGGCCACAGAGCCGCGACGTTCTCGCTGGAGACGTCCATCCTGTCCCACATCGGTATGCAGCAGTCCGCGAACTGCTGCATGCCGAAGAAGAAGAGCGTCGTGTACGGGAAGTCCTCGCCCGACTTGCCCTTGTGGCCGTGGAACCACGCCTCCCGCGGCGCGATGGTCGTCACGTTCGGAACGCCGTTGGCCTCCCACTGGTCGGCGACGGGGTTGGTCGTGTCGGGCGTCGAGGAGCCGACGAACAGGTCGACGCCCTCGTTGATCAGCTGCCGGGTGACCTCGGTGGCCCGGTCGGAGTTCGACTGGGTGTCCTTGACGACGATCTCCAGCCGCCGCTTCTTGCCGCCGATCTTCATCCCCTTCGCCACCGCGGCCTGGACCTGGGAGACGGTGAAGTTGTCGGCCGACGCGAAACTGGCGAGAGGCCCCGTCTGCGGGCTCACGCAGCCGATGCGCAGCGCGTCCGAGGCCGACGAACTCGAGCCCCTTCAGCCCTCCGCACGCGCTGAGCAGCGGCACCGTATCCGGCGCCCTTGAGCAGACTGCGTCTGCTGACGCCCTCCAGCTCGGGGGACAGAACCCCCTGATCGTTCTCGACGGGGTGGACCTCGACTACGCGGTCGACGCCGCCGCGTTCGGGGCGTTCGTCCACCAGGGCCAGGTCTGCATGTGCGCGCGACGGATCTATGTCGAGCGCTCGATCGCCGACGACTTCAGCGAGCGCTTCGCCGCCAAGGTCGCGAGCCTGCCTCTCGGCGATCCCCTCGATCCGCGGACCGTGATCGGCCCGGTGATCAACCAGTGGGCCCTGTCGACGCTCAGCCGCAGGGTCGAAGAGGCCGTGGCGGCGGGCGCCCGCGTCCTCGCCGGGGGAACGGCCCAGCCGCCCTGCTATCCGGCGACCGTGCTGACCGACGTGCCCGACGACATCGAGCTGGCCTTCGACGAGACCTTCGGTCCCCTGGTGGCCCTCACCGTGGTCGAGGACCGCGACGAGGCCGTCGAGCGCGCCAACGCCTCCGGCTTCGGACTCACCGTGGCCGTCCTCGCCGCTGATTCCGTCCAGGGCCTCGAGGTCGCCCGCAGGATCAACGCCGGTATCGTCCACGTCAATGACCAGCCCGTGAACGACGAGCCCCAGATGCCCTTCGGCGGGACCAAGGACAGCGGTTGGGGACGTTTCGGCGTCGGGTTCGCGGTGGAGGACTTCACCGAGCTGCGATGGGTCACCACCCGTGAGACGAAGCGAACCTTCCCTTTCTGACAGCATGTGCCGTCCACTGTGCCGGTAACTCCTCCGGAGCGGTGATCTCCTGGAGCGGGCGGCCCGCGGGGGCGCGTCCGGCAGGCCGTTCGGCGCAGGCGCCGTGCGGGTCGGTCACCAGCCGGGTCGCTTCACGCATGCGTGCCTTGCCGACACGGTCCCTCCCTCACAGAGCGATGCATATTCATGCAGTCGGCTGAATCGCGCCCCATGGCTCCAGGGTGGCAACTCTCGTGCTGCCTGCTCGGTGTTCATTGCCGTGCCGGTTGATTGAATGTACGGTGATCCGCATGTTAATTCATTCGTTGGGGAAGGCGGGCGGGCCATGGTGAGGGCGGCTCCGAAGGGCTTTCGCGGCGTGACCGGGAACATGGGGCTCAAGGACGTCGAGGACGACTTCGCGGTCGTCGTCTCCGAGGTGCCCGCCCGTTCCGCCGCCGTGTTCACGCGTTCGCGCTTCGCGGGACCGAGCGTCGTCCTCAGCCGCGAGGCGGCGCCCCGGCAGCGGAGCCGCGGCATGGTCGTGCTCTCGCGGAACGCGAACGTCGCCACCGGCAGCGCGGGCGCGGCCAACGCCGCCGAGGTGCGCCGCAGGGTCGCCGAGACCGTCGGCATCGACCCCGAGGAGCTGGTGATCGGATCGACCGGGGTGATCGGCCGCCCCTACCCCATGGAGAGCATCCGGGCCGGGCTCGACGCGCTGTCCTGGCCGTTCCCGGAGGCCGACCACGCGGCGGCGGCCGCGGCCATCATGACGACCGACACCCGCCCCAAGCACTTCGGCGTGCGGGTCGGTGACGGTGGCGCCGTGCTCACCGGCATCGCCAAGGGCGTGGGCATGATCGAGCCGAACATGGCCACCCTGCTGACCTTCTTCTTCACCGACGCCGACCTGCCGACCGCCGCACTCGACGCCCTGTTCCGGCGCGTGATGGACCGCACCTTCAACGCGCTGAGCATCGACACCGACACCTCCACCAGCGACACCGCCGCGATCTTCGCCAACGGGCTGGCCGGCCCCGTCGACCCCGCCGAGTTCGAGCAGGCGCTGCACACCGTCGCGCTGCGCCTCGTACGCGACATCGCCTCGGACGGCGAGGGGGCGAGCAAGCTCATCGAGGTCCAGGTCACCGGGGCCCGCGACGACGCGCAGGCCAAGCGGGTCGGCAAGAGCGTGGTCAACTCGCCCCTGGTCAAGACGGCCGTGCACGGAGCCGACCCCAACTGGGGCCGGGTCGCGATGGCCATCGGCAAACTCGAGGACGAGACCGACATCGAGCCGCACCGGGTCCGGATCCGGTTCGGCGACCTCCCCATGCACCCGCAGGAGCCGACCGACGCGCTGCTGGAGCAGGCCGCGCGGCACCTGACCGGCGACGAGGTGGTCATCGGGGTGGACCTCGGCATCGGCGGGGGCGCGTTCACCGTGTACGGCTGCGACCTCACCGAGGGCTACGTGAAGATCAACGCCGACTACACCACCTGAGCCCGGGGACGATCTCGTCTCGTACGCCCATGTGATGACGGCCCCTTGCCGGTGCGCGGCATCGGCGGGCGGGGTCGCGGACCGGTGACGGGTCGAAGTGCTGCAGAATAGACTTCAAAGTGCTGTTCAATGGACTCATCCGCCGTCAGGGGTTACTCCCTGCGGGGACGTCCCCCGACTCCCCTCGCACGGAGTTCCTCATGCATCTGTTCCTGGCCCTCACCTCGGCGATGGTGCTGGGCTCCGCCGACTTCGTCGGCGGCCTGGCGACCAAGCGTGCCCGCGCCTTGGCGGTCGTCTGCTGGTCGAACATCGCCGGACTGCTGACCGCGCTCGCCTTCACCGGCCTCCTCTCGCACGGCGGCACCGGCTGGTCGGAGGCGGCCTGGGGAGGGCTGGCCGGACTCTGCGGCAGCCTGGGCGCCGTACTCCTCTACCACGCGCTGGCCAACGGCGTGATGAGCCTGGTCGCACCGACCACGGCGGCCGCGGCGGCGGCGCTGCCGGTGATCGCCGGGGTGCTGCTGGGCGACCGGCTCACCGCCCTTGCCGTGGTCGGCGTGCTGTGCGCCCTGGGGTCGGTGTTGCTGGTGTCGCTGACCGGTGACGGCGGTGCCGGAGGCGACGGGATCCCCGCCGACCGGAAGAAGACGCTGCGCACGCTGGGGACGGCGCTGACGGCCGGCGCGGGGTTCGGCCTGTTCTTCGTCTTCCTGGCCCGCACCCCGGGCGAGGCCGGTCTGTGGCCGCTGGTGTGGGCCCGCTGCGCCTCCCTGACCCTGCTGCTGCTCCTGAGCCTGGGCCGAGGCACTCCGCTGCGCCTGACCGGCCGGACCCGAGGGCTCGCCCTGCTCTCCGGAGTGCTCGACATGGGAGCGAGCGTCCTCTATCTCGTTGCCGTCCGGGACGGCAGCCTCGCCGTCGTCGGACTGCTCGCGTCGCTCTACCCCCTCAGCACGGTGCTGTTGGCCCGCTTCGTGCTCCAGGAACACATCCGCGGCATCCAGCACGTCGGGGTGATCCTGGCGGTGGGCAGCGTGCTGCTGCTCGCCTGGGGCTGATCCGTGGCCGACCCCTCCGGTCCTCTCCCCGATGCCGGCCGGGTCGCCGTCGTCGACGCCGGGGCGCTGCGGGTGAACACGTTCCTGCGAGCGGGCAGGGCGTCGTCCTTCGTCGCCGTGGACTTCGGGGTGTGGGCAGGATCTGCGGAGGAGACCGGCGGGGCCTGCGCCGAAGCCGAGGTGATCACGGATCCGGACGCGGTGGGACGCGTCGGGACGTGGGGCCTGGAGGTGGCTGAGGCCCGCACCGGCCCTCAGGCCGCAGGCGACGCAAGAGCTATGCGGCGCCCCAGTCCGAACTCCTCGGCCTCGTCGTCACTGACGACCGCGAAAGCGCCCGCGGGGACCCCGGGCAGTGTGGCCACCCGGGAGGCCGCCGCCAGCAGTTCCTGTTCACCGGCTCCGGTGAGGAAGAAGACGTAGGCGTCCTCGTGCTGCTCCCCGTCGTCGAAGACCTCCACGTCACTTCGGTCTTCGAGGTCGCACAGGAAGTCCTCGACCTCCTCGATCCACGGGAACGGGTAGGCGTCTTCCGGCAGGTCCGGAGTCGGCAGCAGCGGTACGTGGATCTCGACGACCATGGTGGGCATGGTGCCCATCCTGCCCCTCGCGCCTCCGCCCGGCGCAACCGGGGCCCGCCGAGAGCCTGGTGAGGTCGAAGAGAACTCAGTGCCGCCGACCTGTCCTGCACCATCGTCGAGCGGAAGTGTCCCGCAGAAAGCAGAAGACCGGTGGCGTCGGGTCCGTCACGTGACACCGCCTTCCCGTGTTCTACGCCGCTTCGGCGTTGTCCCGCTCCAGTGCCGCGCGCAGCCAGTCGTCCGCGGAGCCCGGGGTCGGCTCCGGCGGGCCGCCCGGCGGCGTGAGCACCACGGCCGTCAGTCCCGTCGTCCTCCTCCGTGCGGGGCGGGAGACGCCCGAGATCGCCGCCACCGTAGAGGCGTTCGTGACCGCGGCCGAGGACTGCGGAGCGCACCTGGAACTGATCGACGTCCCCAACGGCCACCACGGCTTCGAGACCCTCGACGCATCCGAGGAGACCCGCCCGGCCCTGCGCCGTGCGATGCGCTCGGTGGTGGCCCACCTGACCAGCTGACGTCCGGGCCGCGCACCGTGCCCCGCCCCGCCCCGCCGACGGAAGCCACGAGGCCACCGGAGACCCCGGTGACGGGCTTACGGATCCGGCCGGTTCATCGGCGCCGGCGGCATCCTCCTGCATGGTGGCCGGCGGTGGCGGGGAGGCGTCTTCGAGGTTTCGGTCGAGGCGGCAGTCACCGTCACCCGGTCCCTCCGTGAGGTCGGTGCCGTACCCGGATGGCTCGGCGGTGCACGGCTCAACGACGCCGATCGGGATTCGAACGCGCTCGATTCCGGACGACGTGGACCCCTTGCGCCGCACGGTCCGTACGGCCCTGGGCCCGCTGTGCCGCCCCTGGACGGCGGCCCGGAATGGCCGAATCGCCGACGCGTGAAACTCCTGTGACGCATGAGGTTCGAGCGGCCGACCGCCCGAAGGCGACGGACGAGTCCGCTGCCTCTCCGCCGTCCGGAAGGTGGAGGTCGAGCAAACTCGGCTCCTGGCGGGGCGGGCCGATTCGTGGAGAGCGGGTGGCCTGCCCCGCGATGAGCGGATGACGCACCAGGACGTGCGGCGCGCCGTGGGTCGGGCGGTGCAGCTTTGCCCGAATCGTGCGGAGGTGGACCGAGACGGTTTTCGGGATGGTGGTCAGGACGGTTTCCCTGGTTGGTACGGCCTCAGCGTGAGGCCGGGCGCAGGTGCACGGGCAGGGCCTGGTGTCCGTTGCTGATCAGCGAAGGCAGCGGCTTCAGTTCGGCCGCGGGGACGGCGAGGCGGATGTCGGGGAACCGGTCGAACAACTGCTGCAGGGCGGTGGCGACTTCGAGGCGGGCGAGCGGGGCGCCGAGGCAGAAGTGCACGCCGTGCCCGAAGGCCAGGTGGTCCTTCGCGGGGCGGACGAGGTCGAAGCGGTCGGCGGACTCGCCGTGCCAGTCGGGATGGCGGTTGGCGGCGGCGTAGGAGGCGAGGATCGCCTCGCCTGCGGCGATGGTCCGTCCGTCGGGCAGGGGGATGTCGGTGAGGGCGTAGCGCAGGGGCAGGTGCTTGACCGCGGGTTCGTGCCGCAGGGTCTCCTCGACGACATCGCTCCAGTCGGCGCGGCCGGCGCGGAGGTGGCCGAGCTGCTCCGGGTCGGTCAGCAGGGCGGTGACGGCCTGGTCGATGACGTTGACGGTGGTCTCGTACCCGGCGCTGATCATCAGCAGGAGCGTGTCGCGCAGTTCTTCGTCCGTGAAGCCGCCGCCGTCGCCCTCGTCGTCGCGGGCCGAGATGAGCAGGGAGGTCAGGTCGTCGCCGGGCTGGACGCGCTTGGCTGCGATCAGCTGGTCGAGGGCCCCGTACAGGGCGGCGGTGTTCGCTGCGGCCTGCTCGGTGGTGAGGGTCGTGGTGAAGACACCGTCGACCATGGAGCGGAAGCCTTGGCGCCGGTCCTCGGGGACGCCCATGAGTCGGCCGATGACCGCGATCGGCAGCGGGTGGGCGAGCTGCTCGCGCAGGTCGACGCTCTCTTCGGCGGGCAGGGTCTCGAGGTCGTCGAGGAGGCCGGTGACGATCGCTTCCACGGCCGGTCGCAGGGCCTGGATGCGGCGAGCGCCGAAGGCCGGCGCGACCATCCGGCGCAGCCTGCGGTGGTCGGCGCCGTAGGCGGTGAACATGTTGCTCACCGCGATCCACAGGGCGAGGGGCCAGGTGGGGACGGTGTCGGCGAAGGCCGGCCAGTGGGCGCGGCCGTCCTTGGAGACCCGCGGGCTGGTGAGTAACCGCTTGAGGAGAGCGGGGTCGGTGATCGACCAGGCGGTCACGCCGAGGACGTCCACCCGGGTGGCCGGGCCGCGGGCGCGCAGGGCCCGGTGCTCGGCGTGGTGGTCGGACGCTGCGGGGTCGAGGACGGGTATCGGCTGCTCGGGCACGAGGACTCCTTCATCGGTGAGACGGCGGGCCATCAGGTCGGTCATGGCTTCGGAGCGGGCGGGCAGGGCTTCGTGGTCGCGGGCCGGACGGCGGTGGAACATCAGCCGTCCGTACGTGCGCTCCACGGTCCGGCGTTCGGGGCAGCGGGGTGAATCCCCTGGTGCCGGGGGTGCGTTGGACGATTTCCCTGTCGATGCCCGGGCGGGCGGCGTGCTCGACGAGGTGTCGGCGGTGGCCGCCGTCACCCCAGGTCCTGCGGACGGTGGGATGCTCCGCGGCGACGTGCTCGGCGAGGGCCTGGCCGGCCTCGGAGTCCTGCACGCTCGCCGCGGTGACCAGCACCGCCGACAGCAGGCCGGGGGTGTCGGTGGCGATGCTCCGTTTGCGGCCCAGATCTTCTTGCCCGCGTCGACGCCCTGCCCGGAGGCGGGGACGCTGATGGGGGTCTTCACGCTCTGCGCGTCGATCACGCACGCGGACGGTTCCGCGCCCTTGCCCTCCTGCCGGCGCAACAGACTGCGCAGCACGCCGGTGAGCCGGGTGAACGCGCCATCGTGCTGCCGTGTGGCGAAGTGGCCGTAGCAGGTCTGAGGGCGGGAAGTCGTGCGGCAGACAGCGCCACCGCACCCCGGTGCGGTCCGTGTACAGGATCGCGTTCATGATCTCGCGCAGGTCGTGCTCGGGTGGGCGGCCGATGTTCGGCGCATGCCGGCGCCGCTCGGCCCGCCACACACTCAGCACCGGCTCGATCGACGCCCAGCGGGCATCGGACAGATCACTCGGACACGGACGACGTTCGGCCATGACCCGGGCATACCGCCGACCAGGGGCGTGCGCCCAGGCGTGCAGCACGACCAGCAGGAGCACGCGCTGCCGGGCATCCCGGAATGAGACAGGCGCAAGCCGTCTCCCGTCTCAGCCGTCACCTCATGGGGCATGACCGCCGCATCCACCACGCCAGCCGCACAGAGACGACGATCCCGCCTCGGGCAACACGGAAGGAAGCGCGATCCAAGGGCGGAAAAGACCTCTGAGCGCCGACGCGACAAGACCGACTCGCATACCGGCGTGGACGACGAGCCGGCCTGGCCCCGGCAGGCTCTACGCCCACTCGATCGCAGCGGCGACAGCTTCCCAGCCCGGGCCGTACTCCCACCACTCCGGGGGCGTGTCGGTGGCGGGTTTTCGTGATGGTCTCCGGACGCCCTGGTCGGCGAACCGGGAATCGGCCTTGCCGCAGGTGGCTCCTGTCAGGAGATGAGAGATCAGGGGTGCCGGTCCTGTCACCGGGCGGTGTACGCGCAGGTGGCGTACTGACACGAAGGCGAGAGACCGCAGGGGTGTTCGCCCCTGCGGCAGCGAAGAGACCGTTTGGATCTGCGCCTGGACACCGGCTCCCCCGATGAACTGCTCCGGGCAGGCGGAGCACCCGCCCGGGTCAGTAGTGATGGCGGCGAGAACAGGGGCCGGTGAGGGTGGAGGAGTGCTCGATGTCCCGTCGGCTCACCCCCTTTCGAAGGAGCGCACTCATGTCCGAACGCAACACCTGGATCCGCAGCCTGCACGATCTGGGCCTGGCCGCCTGGTTCGGCGGCTCACTCATGGGCGCGGTCGGTCTGAACGGCGCGGCCAAGGACGAAGGCGGAACCGATGAGACCAGTGCACGGATCGCTTCGTCGGGCTGGGCGAAGTGGACGCCGGTCAACGCCGCTGCCATAGGCGCGCACCTGTTCGGCGGCGGCGGGCTGCTGGCCGTGAACGCCCACCGGGTCGCCACGCAGCAGGGCGTGGCCGCCTCCACCGCGGCCAAGACCGTCGTCACCGTCGGGGCCCTGGCCGCCACCGCTTACGCCCGCACTCTGGGCAAGAAGATCGAGCTGGCCTCCTCCCCCGACCCGCAGGACGCCGAGAGGGCAGAGCGGCACCCCATCGACACCACCGATGCCCGGCGGCAACTGACCTACGTACAGTGGGCGGTGCCGGCCCTGACCGGATGCCTGGTGATCCTCAACGCCCTGCACGGTGAGCAGCAGCGCCCCAAGGAACAGCTGCGCGGCATGTGGGGGCGGGCCTGCTCCGCCGCCCCTTTCCTCCCGTGAGGATTGTGAAACGCCGGCAGGCCGCCTCCACCGGGTGAGGCGGCCGCGCAGGCAGAGCGGGTGAAGGGTGCTCGCCCTGTCGGCGCCGGTGGTGAGCTCTGTCGGACAGGCCCGGGTGGCCGCCGTTCGCGGCCCGGGCGCGACAGCCGATCGCAGCTGCCCGGCTCGAGGTTGCGGGCGGATCGACCCATCGACCTACGGTAGGGGCATGAGCGACATCGTCGTCGTGTACGAGCTCGACAAGCCGGTGGTCACACGCTCCTCCTCCGGTTCACCAGGTGACGGAGAACGGCCCGTCCGCCGGGTGCACGCGGCGCCCACCGCGCCGGGAACGCCCACCAGGACCGGACCACGAACCCTCTGCGGCAAGGACACGTTCGTCATGGCGACCGCCCGCCGCAGGCCCTCCGAGCGCCGTGGGGCGCCGTGGTACCCCGACGAGTACGCATCCTTGGTCTGCCCCGACTGCGATGCCGTGATGGAGATCTGACCGGCACACGCACCACCATGCCCAGCCGCCTCCCAAGGCTTCTCCCTGGAACGCTTCAGGGCTTGCCCGGCGACTTCGCGCCCGTGCACGCTGCGCACGGGCCGCCCCCCTTGCTCGGCAGCCCTAAAGAGACGTGACCAGTGTGCCTCGGCCGTGCGACCCAGCGCCCCGGAGCCACCGTGACAGACAGTCCCTCTTCGCCGACCAGAACCCAGGCGTCCGGACACGACGGCGGCACCACCGCGACACAGGCCCCACGTGCCACCGACGTCACCGAGCGCATCCGACGTCCAGCACTTCGATCACGTCACCACGGACGGTGTACACGAGCCAGCACCATGCACCGAACGCTGCGGCCGGCTCCGGGACCTGTACCTCCGGATTCGTGGCCACAGCGGTGATGAGCGTGATGATCTCCTCATGCGTGTCGTCCGGGACGTCGAACAGCACGTCGGCAGCCGGTTGGATCAGTTCGACTTTCATTTCGCCCACCGTCAGCGGCAGGAACAGCACGGTACGGCGGAGCCGTGCACTCCGCCCGGCCTGTAAACGACTACGACCAGAATCCCCCGAACACAAGAAATCCGCTACCCGTCCCGTGTGGGACTCACGTAGCGGGACCACGTGCGTCATCCTGCGGCCCGCGGTCGTCCTGGCACCGGGGGTGGTGCTGACACGCTCGGCGACTCGGCTCGCGCGAAGGCTCCCCCGGCCGCAGAATGCGACTCTGGGTGTGCATACGGTTACACCCTTGAGTGTGAGGTCGGGGCCGAGCCGTATTCACCCGTGACAGCAAGCGGTTGACCCCTCATCCCCGCGTTGCCCCAAAACCGAATGCTGCATTTGCAAGCATGAATTGGGTGCGCCGGACGCGGGGTTTCGACTCGGTTCCCGGCCCCGGCCCGGTCCCTTTCGAACCGGACCGGTCTATCGAAGGAGACTCCCCACATGTCCGGACGCCTCAACAGCGCCCAGCCGTACGCCCTCGGCCTCTTCCGCATCGTCGTCGGCCTGCTCTTCGCCTGCCACGGCGCCGCCGCACTGTTCGGTGTGCTCGGCGGCGTGGGCGGCAGCGGCGGCACCGCCGAGCCCGGGGCCTGGCCCAACTGGTACGCGGCCGTGATCGAGCTCGTCGGCGGCAGCCTGGTCCTGCTCGGCCTGGGCACCCGCGTCGCCGCGTTCATATCGTCCGGCGCCATGGCCTACGCCTACTTCAGCGTGCACCAGCCCGAAGCCCTGTGGCCGCTCCAGAACAGCGGCGAGGGCGCGGCCATGTACTGCTGGGCCATGTTCCTGCTGGTGTTCACCGGCTCCGGCGCCTTCGGCCTGGACCGGCTGCTCACCCGGCGCAACGGCACGCGGACCGCGGAACAGCGCCCGGCCGAACAGACCCCGGTCACCGCCTGACGTTCCACGGACCCGCCCCGCGGTGCCCTCCCCGATCCTCACCCGCGGGGAGGGCACCCTCACGTCCGAGCGGGTGCAACGCGCGAGGGAGGGCGACTCTCCTGCTGCCGGGCGGGAAGGCGACACCGAGGGTCGAGGCGCGGGCACAGAACCGAACCTCCTTTCCCAGGGGCGGCTGCCCGGGGCGAGCAGCCCCGCAAGCCTCGGAGGTTCCTGTCCGCCTTCGGCGGCATCTCACCCCCGCTGCCGGCCCCGTCACGCCCCGACGCACCGTCGTCCGCGGCCTGCTGTCGGCGGCCGGTGTGCTGGTGGGCGTCGGCTGTCACTCACGCTCTCTTGTCCAGGCCTGGCTGTCGGCCTGGGGGCGGGGGACGGGCGCTGTCCACCGGGGCCGCCGCCGTCTGACGGCGGGGGTAGTGGTTCCAGGGCCGGCCGAGGGCGTCGTTGCCGGTCGGGGCTTACGGCTCCGCGCTCCCGGCCGTACGCAGCGGCGCCGGCGTGCCGCGCCCAGCCCGAGCCGGGCGCCACCGCCGAGGCGGGCGCCTGCTTCATCGCGGTCACCGTATCCGGCCCGGCCGCCCAGTGCTGTCCGGCTCCTGGCGTGTGGCTCTACCAGTCCCGTCGGGTCTGTCGTCCGAAGAGGACGCCGCCCGGTTCGGGTGGTGGGGGAGTGCCCGGTTTGAGGGGCCAGGCGATCAGCATGCCGACGACGAAGCCGACCAGGTGGGCCGCGTAGGCCACCGTTCCGGCACCGGTGACGCCCGCGCCCGCCGAGTACGCCGCCTGGAGCAGGAACCACAGGCCCAGGACGATCCAGGCCGGCAGGCGCAGGGGCAGGAAGATCAGGAAGGGGACGAGGACCCAGACGCGGGCCTTCGGGTAGAGGACCAGGTAGGCGCCCAGCACCCCCGCGATGGCGCCCGAGGCGCCGATCAGGGGAGTGGTGGCGTTCGGGTTCGTGAGGGCGAATCCGTATGCGGCCGCGTAGCCGCAGAGCAGGTAGAACAGCAGGTACCGCAGATGGCCCATGCGGTCCTCGATGTTGTTGCCGAAGATCTGAAGGATGGACATCAGCGCAGGTCATGGGCATGATTGCTGAGCCCCAGGTCAGCAAATAGCCAGCAAGCGGCGAGCGGGAGACCCCGCCATGCCGACCGCGGGGAGCGTCAGCAGGACCAGGTCCGCTGGTCCACTCGTCCTCCGGAAGGCGTCACTCCTTGGCTCGTCAGCTCGCCCGCGGCATGGGCTCCTTCTTCAAGCCCTGTGACTGCCCCAAGCCCAGCCGTTGCCCGCACGCCTACACCATCCGGTTTCGCGACGCTCGGGGAAAACAGCGGGAGGAGACCGGGTACCGGACCCAGGAAGCGGCGGTCGAACGGCTGACGGAGCTGTACGCCGACCGGAAGAAGATGTCTCCCTCGGTGGCGGAGGCTCGACGTGAACTGGGGCATCAGACGATAGAGGAGTACGCCCAGACGTGGTTGCCCCGGCAGCGCCAGATGACCGAGTACTCGACCGCGAAAAACCTGGCGAGCCATTTCAAGGTACAGATCAACCCGGTGATCGGCTCCCGGAAGCTGAATGCGGTGACACCGACCGTGGTGGAGGACTTTCTCGATCACTTGGAGGCGGAGGGGGTGGGCCGCGGACACCAGCTGAACGTCTACCGGGCCCTGTCGGCTCTCCTCCGAGACGCGTTCGAGAAGGGGGCCATTGCTGACAACCCTCTGCGCGGAGTGCAGAAACCCGAGTACGCCCCACAGCGGGTAGCCATCCCTGACGTCGAGTACATCGCCAGAGCGATCCAGGTGGCGGACTACAAGCTGGCACTGGAGATAGTCCTGATGGTCGGCTGCGGGCTCCGCAACGGCGAGGCGCGTGCGGTGAACGCGAACAACATCGTCGCGGACGACGTGTATCGGGTGACCGAGCAGGTGCACTCCAGCACGCACCAGCTGGCGAAGCTCAAGCACCGCAAGGAAGGCGAGTTCCGGGAGGTGCCCCTGCCGCGCACGGTCAAGGACGCCATCGAACGATTCGCGGAAGAGCACGGGACCACGGAGGACGGGTACCTCTTGAGGGGGCCGAAAGGGCCCTTCAGCGAACCGAACGAGCGATACCGGGTGTCGAAGCTGTTCAAGGCCCTCCCGCCGGCGGAAGGCGTCGGAATGTACAGCTTCCGGCACTTCTTTGCGTCCAACTCGCTGAGCCACGGCATTCCCATCACGGACGTGGCGGAGTGGATGGGGCACACGTCGATCCAGGTCACCTACCGCACGTACAGGCACCTCATGCCCGGAAGCATCACCAAGGCGGCGACGATCTTGGACGAACAGTTGCGAGCTGTCGTGTGAGGGTTGGAAGCCGGCGCCCGAAGCGGTAGCGGGATACCGGCAGGACCGACGGCCCGCCCCCAGCCCCTCCCTGCCAGCCTTGGGTGAGATATCCCGTGTCGGCGGGGAGGGCGAGTGGGAAAGAGCCGCACCCTGATCCATCGGCGGAACACCCCGCGTCGGCGGGGAGGACACACGGTCCACGGCGAAGCTGCCGCCGAGCGGCGGAACACCCCCGCGTCGGCGGGGAGAACCGCGGCGTGCGAGGACTTGGTCACGCGTCCTCCGGAACACCCCCGCGTCGGCCGGGAGGACCGGACGCCCGTCATGAAGCCGTCGACCATGGGCGGAACACCCCCGCGTCGGCGGGAAGGACGTGATGACGCGCACCGCCTCGTCCATCTCGTACGGAGCACCCCCGCGTCGGCGGGGAGGACGTCACCGCGACCACAGGCACCACGGCGATCATCGGATCACCCCCGCGTCGGCGAGGAGGACCGCATCGGCGTCGGCCACTTCGGCGTGCAGGGCGGAACACCCCCGCGTCGGCGGGGAGGACCACTACATCGGCAAGGGGCGCCTCTACGACGGCGGATCACCCCCGCGTCGGCGGGGAGGACTGCTGTGGTGCGCGCGGCCGTACGGGTCGGTGCGGAACACCCCCGCGTCGGCGGGGAAGACTCATGGAAGGGGGCCGCGATGCCGGCCGCTGACGGAGCACCCCCGCGTCGGCGGGGAGGACCCCACCTCACCCGCCACGCCCTGCGTGGTGGTCGGAACACCCTCGCGGCGGCGGGGAGGACCGGATCCACCTCGGCACGTGGGACGAGGCCCGCGGAACACCCCCGCGTCGGCAGGGAGGGCAACGCCGAGAACTTCGAGAAGGGCCTGATCACCGGAACACCCCCGCGTCGGCGGGGAAGACGTCGAAGAGTCCGCCCGCATCGGCATGAAGAACGGAACACCCCCGCGTTGGCGGGGAGGACGCCGACTTCATGTCCAACGAGGACATCCGCGCCGGAACACCCCCACGTCGGTGGGGAGGACGGCTCGCGCGGCGGGGGCCGTCACCTCGTCTCCGGAACACTCCCACGTCGGTGGGGAGGACGAAGCCGCCGGCGCCCCCGCCCAACTCGGCGCCGGAACACCCCCACATGGGTGAGGAGGACGCCCGGGCCCGCTCGGTGGTGATGCCGTGGACCGGAACACCCCCGCGTCGGTGGGGAGGACCTGAAGTAGAGCTTCACCCCGGACCACCAGAGCGGAACACCCCCGCGTCGGCGGGGATGACGGGAACTTCCGCTCGTGCTCGGCCAGAATCTGCGGAACACTCCCGCGTCGGCGGGGAGGACGCCTGCCCTGCGACGATGCAAGTCAGTGACCACGGAACACCCCCGCGTCGGCGGGGAAGACTCGACGACGTCCCGGGCCATCCAGGCGGTGAGCGGAACACCCTCGCGTCGGCGGGGAAGACGGCAGCCTCTCCCTCGACCCACGCCGCACCGTCGGAACACCCCCACGTCGGCGGGGAAGACCCCGGTGTCGGCGGGGAGGACCATGAGCTTGGACGGCGAGGCGATCCCCAGGGCGGAACACCCCCGCGTCGGCGGGGAGGACGGCCGCCTGTACGCGAACGCCGTCACCGACGACGGAACACCCCCGCGTCGGCAGGGAGGATGTCGAGCCGCGCCACAGTGGCACGCCGAGCATCGGAACACCCCCGCGCCAGCGGGGAGGACATCCGGCCTCAGCGCTGCCCCGAATGCCGTACCGGAACACCCCCGCGTCGGCAGAGAACACTTCATGATGCGCTGTCCCATCATGATGCCCAGTGGAGCCCTCGGTATCGGCGGGGAGAACCGAACGCGGGTCAGCCAGCACCCGGACACGGACGGAACACCCCCGCGTCGGCGGGGAGGACACGATGACCACCCGGTCGTGCCCGGAGAACTCCGGAACACCCCCGCGTCGGCGGGGAGGACACGGAGAAGAGCCACCCGGAGTACGCCGACTGCGGAACACCCCCGCGTCGGCGGGGAGGGCGATGGCGTCTACGTCCTGCACTGGCTGGACGCCGGGTCACCCCAGCATTGGCGGGGAGGACTCAACGAAGCCGCAGGCCCACACGGTCTGCGCCGGAACACCCCCGCGTCGGCGGGGAGGACGTGCCCAGGTACGCGCCCGGCTGCGGGTGCGTCGGAACACCCCCGCGTCTGCGGGGACCACCCGCGTCTATCGGGCGCCGCACCCTGGACTGCGGAACATACCTGCGTCAGCGAGGACAAGGGTGCCGGCGCACGGGGTCGGTCCGGGGTCGGAACATCCCCGCGTTGGCGGGGAGGACTGCAACCCCCGATGCCGCACCCTCTGGTTCGTCGGAACATCCCTGCGGCGGCAGGGAGGACACGGGGGCCGGGCACGGGATCCGGTAACACGGCGGAACACCCCCGCGTCGGCGGGGAGGACCGCGCGATCCAACGGCCCTGTGCCTTCGTCACCGGAACACCCCCGCGTCGGCAGGGAGGACATGGACCCGGGATCGGCCTGGAACCTGTACGACGGAACGCCCCCGCGTCGGCGGGGAGGACTCGACGATCTCCTTCAGTTCGCCGACGGTGAGCGGAACACCCCCGCATCGGCGGGGAGGGCACCCGCCCCCAACGCTGCCCCGAATGCCGCACCGGAACACCCCCGCGTCGGCGGGGAGGACCACTTCTTCCACGGCGGCCGGCACTCGCCCCTCGGAACACCCCCGCGTCGGCGGGGAGGACAAGGTCAACGGCCACGCCGCGGCCGACCGTGGCGGAACACTCCCGCGTTGGTGGGGAGGACCACCCGCGTCTATCGGGCGCCGCACCCTGGACTGCGGAACATACCTGCGTCAGCGAGGACGAGGATGCCGGTGCACGGGGTCGGTCCGGGGTCGGGACATCCCCGCGTTGGCGGGGAGGAGAAGTCTTGGAGGGGCGGGCCGCCTGGCCGGCTTGTTGAGGTAGGGCGCGAGCGTGTTGTTGGGGCCTGCTGCATGCCCAGGTCCTCATATGTCGATACGTTCGAGGCGACGCGTGGCGTCCGGCGCAGCAGTGAGGGCGGGGTCGCCTCCGCTCGCGTGGAGTCGGCATCATCGGCTTGTAGCCGGATATCTCGTTCTGCGGGGTAACCCGGCTGCGTAGAAGGTGTTCGGCCGGCGGGGGTCGTTTGCACACAAGAGGTGACGGACCCCAGGGGTCCGTCACCGTTGGCTCAGAAGAGCCAGCCGACGAGTTCGCTGATCAGAGCACGGATCACCGCGCTGACCACTACGCGTGAGGCACCGAGAAGTACCTCGCGACGCAGGACGAACTTGTGCAGGAACCGGGACACTGCATCTCCAGAGCGCAGACTGGGCCGAGGTTGCGCCACATCCCTCGGGAGGGTCGTGCGTTCGTCTCGGCGTGTCGTCGTCTGGAGAGTCAATGGGGCTCCGCGCACCTCCCAGGGAGGCGTGCAGCGGTTATGTACTCTACGGCGGAAGCACGTTGGTGTGGCAATGCTTGGGAGAATTTCCCTCCTCCGGTCTTCAAAGAGGTGCGGCAGGAGGACGGGGGGAGTTGCGGTTGGGTCTTTCTGCCGTGACCTTTTGAGGTACACCTGCACTGCATCCGCGACAAGGAGCTTCCCAATGCTGATGTCAAGCCGCTGCCGTGACAGGTGGTGTGGCTTGGTAGCACGCCCCGTCACGGATCATCGCCCACAGAACGTTCAGGCGGCGGCGGGCGAGCGCCAGCAGCGCCTGCTTGTGGCCCTTTCCCTCGGCACGCTTGCGCGCGTAGTACGTCTTGGAGGCCGGGCAGCTCTTGAGGCTGGAGAGCGCGGAGAGGTACATGGCGTTGAGCAGGCCGCGGTGGAAGCGGCGGGGTCTGCGGAGGTTGCCACTGACGCGGCCGGAGTCGCGGGGTGCCGGTGCCAGGCCGGCGTAGCCGGCGAGCCGGTCGGCGCTGCCAAAGGCGTCCATGTCCCCGCCGGTGGATGCGATGAACACCGCGCCCATCAGCTTGCCCATGCCGGGCAGACTGAGGATCACCTCGGCGTCCGGGTGCTCGCGAAACCGGGCCTCGATGAGGGTTTCGACTTCCGCGATCTCCTCATCGAGGGCCATCACCCCCTTCGCGAGCCGCAGCACCATCGCGGCGGCCGGCTTCTCCCCGGGCAGGGCCGTGTGCTGGGCCTCGGCGGCCTCCACGGCTGTCCGGGCGAGGGCTGCGGCTCCGCGGACCTTGCGGTTGCGCAGCCACGTCTCGATGCGCTTCGCCCCCGCCCGGCGGATCGCGGCCGGCGTCTGGTAGCCCGTCAGCAGCATGACGGGGCCCTTGTTCGTCAGGTCCAGTTCGCGTTCCAACGTCGGGAATATCTCCAGCAGTTGAGCGCGGAGCCGGTTGATCTGGCGGGTCCGGTCGGCCACCAGGTCAGTGCGGCGGGTGGTCAGAGTGCGCAGGTCCACGGCGACCTCGTCGCCGGGCCGCAGCGGGCCCAGGTCACGGCGCGTGCGGGCCTGGTCGGCGATGACGAAGGCATCCTTGGCATCCGTCTTTCCCTCGCCCCGGTAGGAGGCCGAGGCACGGTGCACGGTCAGGCCGGTGATGTAGACCATCGGCTGGTCGTGGCCAAGGAGCAGGCCGATCAGCAGGGCGGCACCGCCGCTGTTGAGGTCGACCGCCCACAGCACGTCTTCGTCGAGGGCCAGTACGTCGCCGATCAACTCCAGCAGGGTCGATTCGTCGTTGAGGACCCGGCGAGACAGCAGTCGTTCGCCGTCCGCGTTGATCACCACGCAATGGTGGTGCTCCTTGCCGATGTCCACTCCGGCCCATATCCGGGGCACGGTCACCTCCGTCAGCTCGTCGCGCGTTCACAGCCCAGCAGACGACCTCGCCGACGTTGCCCTACGCAGCGATCGAGTCGCATCTCCCAATTGGCGGTCGAGTCGTCGCGGGGCTCTGGGCGGCCAAGCTCCTTGAGCCATTTACGGCGCACCGCATGCAGCCATACCCAGAGCCCCTGGGTCCACCGATCTTACGAATGATCAGTTCAAACCCACCACTGAAAGGTAGGGCACCGCATGTCCCTGGACTCCCGCCTGTGGGGCAAGGCTGCCGGGCTGGGCAAGGACGCCCGCGGGGCTCACCGCACGCACCCTTTGATCTGTCATCTGCTGGATACGGCGGCCGTCGCGGAGGTCGTCTGGGATGAACTGCTGACCTCGCACCAGCGGAGCATGGTGGTCGGGGCGCTGCAGGTTCCGGACGGGGAGGTGCGGGCGCTCGCGGCGTTCTGGGCGGGCTTGCACGACATCGGGAAGATCAGCGTGCCGTTCCAGCTTCACCGGAGTGGCCCGAAGAACGCGGATGGAGAGCTGCTGGCGCAGGAGCTGGGCGGTGAGCAGGGGTATGGATTCGCGGCTGGCGCCGCGCAGGACAGGCAGTCGCACGAGGTGGCAGCGCACTGGTGGTTGGTGGGGATCTTCGAGGAGATCGGTTATCCGTCGTCGAAGCGGCGTCCGCAGTCCCAGCTCAGTCACGCGGTGGCCCAGATGCTCGGTGGGCACGGCGGTCGCTACCCCCCGGCCGTCCGCGGCAAGGACTATAGGTGCCCTGCCGTCCGTCACCCCGGTCTGGGAACGGGTGGGTGGGAGGAGCAGCGGCGGGTCCACTTTGACGAGGTGCGCAGAGTGACAGGGGCGACCTCGGTTCCGCGAGGGCGGATGACGTCGGGAGCGGCTGTCGTTCTGACGGGGCTGGTGGTTTTGTCGGACTGGCTGGCCAGCATCGAGGTAGAGATTCAGGCCAGGCTCAGGCAGGAGGGATGGGCTGGGGCTCTTGAGGACCTGGACGCTTACTGGAAGATCGCCCGTGAAGCGGCTCTTCGTCTGGTGCAGAGGACCGGCCTGCTCGGGACGGGTTTCGCCCAGCCGGATGCGGTTCAGTGTGCGGGGGAGACCAGCCTTCTGGCCAGTATGGAGGGCCAGCTGCCTGATTTGGTGACCGAACACGGGCCGGGCCTGGTGGTGGTGACGTCTTCGCCGTCAAAGGAGCGTACGGAGGCGGCTCTTCGCGCAGCGGCGGTCCTGGGGCATGCAGCGGGCGCGCGCGGTCTTTTCTATGCGCTGCCGACCGGTTCATCGGCCGACAGCCACATGGCGCAGGTGCATGCTTTCGCTGAGCAGGCCCTGACGGGCCCCTGGCGGTCGCTGCTGCTCCACAGCTCTTCGCGGTTGAAGCCGGCGGAAGCCGCGAAGCAGTGGGCGCAGGCCCATGTGCCCGGTGATGTCAGCGCGGAGCCTGGTGAGGAGTGGGTCCCGGCAGCGAACAGCTGGCTCAACTCCCATCACCGCGCGCTGCTTGCTGCGCTGGGCACGGGGACGGTGGACGAACTTCTCCAGGCGGTCATGCCGGTGAAGTTCAATGTGATGCGACTCTTCGCCTTCTCCGGCAAGGTCGTCGTGGTGGACGAGGCCCATGCCCGCGGTGCCTGGGGGCAGAAGCTGATGCTCCGGTTTCTGGAGTGGGCCGCTGCGCTGCGGATTCCGGTTGTCCTGGCTGCGATGTCTGCGGACAAGTCGGTTGATGCGATGCTGGCGGCCTATCACCGTGGCGCTGGAGGGGGCAGAGAGCCGATGGTGCAGCCTCGCCGGCTGCCGGCGTGGTCGTTCGTGGATGCTCATTGCGGAGGCGGGCACCTGCCTCGGCAGCCTGCGGGAGCCGTTCGCGCTGGCACGCTCAGCATCGAGGTCCTTGATGGTGCACCGTACGACGGGATTCAGGCGGCTCTTGTGCCGCTGGTCGAGGCCGGCAACGGCAGGGCCGTCGTCTACCGGTCGACGCCTGTGGAGGCCATCCGTACGTTTCGTCAGCTCTCGCAGGATCTGCCCGGCCTTGGGGTGTCCCTGGTTCATGAGCAGATGCGCAACAAGGACCGGTGGCGGCGTCTCGCGGCCTGCCGGGACGCCTTCTCTCCCGACGGCGGCGTCAGCGGTCCTTCCGTGCTGGTGACGACGCCGATGCTGGAACACGTCAGGGGTCTGCGATTCGACCTCGTCGTATCGGGGCCGGCACCGCTCGCGGGTCTGCTGGCCCGTGCGGCACAGGGCGCGGGCGACCGGCCGCGGCTCGTGGTGCTCCGAGCGGACAACAAGTCCGAACTGGACGACGTCGCCCTGGTGCGGCGTACAGACATAGTCCTGGGGGCCGGCAGGACGATTTCCATGCCGGAGGACGTGCCCCTGCTGTTGGACGAGGTGTACGCCGACGAGCTCGTCGACAGGGTGGGGGAGGCTGCGGCGCGTGAGCTTCAGCAGCTGGACAACCGGCGGACGGTCCGAGAACGAAGAGCCACCGGTACTGCAGGCTGGCTGCAGGTGCCAGGGCCGCGGGAGCTTGATGGCGACCTCGGCCTACTGAGCCGCGACCACCCCGGTATGGAGCCCGAACTGCTCTCCTGCGTGCTCGGTGAGGAGATGGTGCATGTGGTGTGCCTGTACCAGGGGTTCCTCCTGGAGGAGGGGGGCCCCGAGGAGAGGCTTGTGTTCGAGTCCAAGCGCAAGCGCAGACCGAAGCCGGGCCAGCTTGTCCCCTATCTGATCCCCGTACCGCAGCGGCTCGTCGACGGCGTGACGGGCGATGCAAACAGCGACTGGCGCGACATGGCCGCCCTCAAGAATGTCCTCCGGCTGAACATGAGCGGGGAAGACGGTACGTGGGTGCGAACCGGCGAGAGGCGCCGGTTCCGCTTAAGTGAACTGGGCCTGACTGTTGATCGGTTGCCGTAACGGCCCACATCCTCCCCGCTTGTCCTTCTAGTATTCCGTGACGTGCAACGATGCGGGGGGGGGAGGGGGCGTGATCACGTCTGCGTCCAATCTGATCGACCAGCCATGGATCCCGGTCGCGTGGGGGAAGGGGCAGTCGGGTCCACCTGAAGTGGGGCTCAGGGACCTGTTTGTGCACGCCCGGGAGATCCGCACTCTGCTGGTCCCGGAAGCTCCGGCTCACTCGGCGCTGCTGCGCTTGCTGTACGCGCTGACCGCCCGGATCACCGCTCTAGACGAGGCAGGGCCTGGAAGCTGGGGTGACCGGCGGGAACAGGTCAGGGAACAGGGGTTTCCCGAGCAGAGCATCGACCTGTCTGACGGCCGCAAGGCCGGCATCGAAGGCTATTTCGGTCAGTGGAGCCACCGCTTCGACCTGTTCGACGGTGATCGTCCGTGGCTCCAGGACCCCCGCCTCCCTGACCAGTGCGACAGGAACAACACGGCCGGCGTCCACAAGCTGGTCATGAGCCGGGCAGCGGGCAACAACCACTCCTGGTTCGAGCACTGGAGCCACGACAGTCCCGTACCTCTCGATCTTTCGCAGGCGGCATTATCGCTGCTGACCTGGCATTACTGGGGAGACCCCGGTGCCCTTTCGAGACGTGCGGTCGGGCAAGTGAGGAGCCACTATGCGAAAGCGTCACCCCTGCGGGCCGCGCTGTCGTACCACCCGCAGTGCGACAACCTGCTCCTGACGCTGCTGGCCGGTCTCACACCGCCGGACGGCGGCGTCAGCCGACACACGGACCTGTGCCCGTGGGAGCGTGAAGACCTCCCGGACCCGCTCAAGCCGATGCCCGAGCCGCAGGGCCCCTGCTCACGGCTCACCGCCTGTTCACAGCACGCACTCTGTCTCGTCCCCACCCCGGACGGCGAGCATACGGCCGACGCGTACATCACCTGGGCCTATGACGCCGAGCGGATCCGACCGGAAGACGACTACCTGATCTGGGACATCACCAAGGACGGGAAGACATCCCCCCGCCTCGCACACTCCTCCCGCTCTCTGTGGCGCGACATCGACGCCCTCCTGCTCAAGCAACTGGACGACGCACACCCCATCCAGCCGAAGGTCATGGACCATGCCTTCGACATCAGTGAGTACCTACGCGTACGCGCCCTC
Source organism: Streptomyces sp. NPDC004051 (assembly GCF_053604275.1). NCBI lineage: Bacteria > Bacillati > Actinomycetota > Actinomycetes > Kitasatosporales > Streptomycetaceae > Streptomyces > Streptomyces sp. NPDC004051. Next base: position 90,952 of record NZ_JBSGHG010000027.1, read on the forward strand.
GGCTTCGAACAGGACGCCAGCCAGGCAGCCAACCACCAGTACGTCGACTCCGTGACCCCGGTGCTCCTGTCCCGAGTGGAAGAGGATGCGGCGAGCACCGAGCGGCCCGTACGCCAGCTCCGCGAACTCGGCGAGCTCTTCGGGCACCGGCTGGAGCAGGCCACGAAGGAAGCCTGGCTGAAGTACACGGATGACAAGAAGAAGGATCCGGGGGCCTGGCTGGACGCGGTCGCGGCACGGTACTGGCCATCGGCGGAGGACGAGTTCTGGTCACGGTTCAGGCAGTTGACACGCTCTGACGGCGCCACGGACACCGGATTCGACTTCGAGGCCGCATGCCGAGCCTTCGGGCGGCACGCGCTCGACGCCTACGAAGCGGTGACCGACTCCGTGACGCGCACACCACGAGGCGCGAAGGCCGTCACCAAGGCGAAGGCCGTCATCCTCGCCGCCCTGAAAGACCCGCACAAGGCGATGGAGCAACCGGTGACGAAAAGCGCAGCCAAGAAGCCGTGACCGTCACCCGCCGACCCGAGGACAAGCTGTGACCTTCCAAGCTTCTGAACCGAGCAAGCGGCAGAGAAACCGCGCCACGTACGCCGCATTCACCGCACACATCGAACATCTGTGCCGCACAGACCCCGGTGCCCGTGCGGCGCTGCGCGCGGGCCTGCGCCGCGACCTGGACCACCCGCGCACACGCCCCATGCACCGGCTGCTGACGCCGCGACTGCCGGAAGGGTGCGACGACAAGACAGCACAGGCTTACTACACGGTGGCCTCGCTGATCGCGGCTCAGCCCCGGCACGCCTTCTCACCCGACCAGGCAGACGACGAAGACACCGCAGCCGAATACGGGACGGCAAAGAAGCAGACTCCTCGGGAAGAAGGAGAACCGGACGAGAGGCAGACCCCGCCCGGGCCGATCCCGTATGGCTCCTCGTTCGGTGCCACCCTGGGCCAAGCCGTCACCGCAAAGGGCACCTCGATGCGGATGAGCGCCGCAGAGAGCCGTATCAACCTCCTGACGCGGCAGAGCCTGCGCGGTATCCACCTGCACCTTCCTGCTGCGGTGAATCAGGTACGCACCACCGACACCTCCATCGACTGGGAACAGCTGCTGGTAGACCTGGTCGACTGGCAGTACCAGTCGGGGCGTATCAGCCGCCGCTGGTTGCAGGACTTCTACCGGATCACGGCCGGCGCCGACCAGGACTGACCCTCACCCACAGGAGACCCCCGATGAACCCCAAGCCACGCTTCATCGACATCCATGTCGTCCAACCCGTTCCCTACGCGAACCTGAATCGGGACGACACCAATTCAGTGAAAAGCATGCTCTACGGCGACGTCCTGCGTACCCGCATCTCCAGCCAGTCCTGGAAGCGGGCCACCCGCAAGCACTTCCAGGACACGCTCGGTGAGAACGCGCTACGCACACGCCGTATCGGCGAGCGGGTCGCCGAGGTGCTTCACGAGCGTGGGTGGGACAAGGCGCTTGCCGAACGCGCGGGCGCGCACGTCGCGGCGGGGAGCAGCATCAAGTGGGAGGTGGCCAAGGGGAAGGACAAGCAGCCCATCACGAACAAGGTCCTGACCAACGCGCTCGTCTATCTTCCCGAAGACGCTGTCGAGGACTTGGCCGACATCGCCGAAGCCCACAAGGACGCGCTCACGACCGACTTCACCGGCAAAGGAAAGAACAAGCCTGAAAGCGCCCTGAAAGGGAAGATCGACAATATCCTGGTCAAAAAGAACGGGGTCATCAACCTCTTCGGCCGCATGCTCACCGAGGTCGACCAGGCCAATGTCGACGGTGCCGTCCAGGTCGCGCACGCCTTCACCACGCACACCACCGAAGTCGAACTCGACTACTTCGCAGCTGTCGACGATGTCACCGAGGCGAAGGGCGACGAAACGGGCAGCGGCCACATGGGCACGGCCGAGTTCAGCACCGGCACCTTCTACCGGTTCGCCACCGTCGATCTCAAGGAACTCAGCAAGAACCTGAGCGATGACAGCGACATCGCACTCGATGCCACCCGCGAGCTCGTCAGCCAGTTCCTGCTCTCCTTCATCGAGTCCCTGCCGCAGGCGAAGAAGAACTCCACCGCCCCGCACACCATCCCGCATCTGGTCCACGTGGCGGTCCGCTCCGACCGGCCGCTGTCGTTCGCCGCAGCCTTCGAGGAACCCGTCCGATCAGCCGGACACGGCGGCTTCGTCGGACGCTCCGTGGAAGGCATCGACGCGTACGCCAAAGCCGCGAACACCCTCCTCGGCCCCGACCGCGTTCTGCACGCGGCACATGCTTCCCTCCAGTTCGACAAGCTCGAGCACCTCGGCGAGCGTCACTCGTCCTTCGAGGCTCTCGTCACCGCCGCTGTCGACTTCGCTCTCGCCGAGGCCCCGCAGTGACCGACCGTCCCTCCCGAGGGCTGCTGTTGCGTCTGGCAGGCCCACTCCAGTCCTGGGGCACGCACAGCAAGTACGCGCGGCGTGACACAGCCCGATTCCCCACTCGGTCCGGCATCGTGGGCATGCTAGCCGCAGGACTCGGGCGAGTGCGCCAGGCGTCCTTGGACGACCTCACGGAGCTGTCGATGACGGTACGTGTCGACCGACCCGGTGTCGTGCTGTCCGACTTCCACACCGTTGGCGGTGGACTGCCCGCCGATGAGACAGTGATCACCGTCGATGGAAAACACCGCCCCGAAGGTAAGGGCACTCTGGTATCCAGGCGCCAGTACCTAGCCGACGCTGCTTTCACGCTCGCGCTGACGTCCGATGATGAAGCGCTGCTGCACGCGTGCGCCGCTGCCCTGCGTGACCCGTACTGGCCGCTCTTTCTCGGCCGCCGGTCATGCCCGCCGGAAGGCCCGATCCTGCTGGGCTGCGGGGAAGATCCGCTGCGCCACCTGGTACAGCTGCCCTTGGCAGCCAAGAGGCCGCGCAGCGGCCGGCAGCCGATTGAGTTCTACGGCGACAGACCGCTCGGTGCGCTCCCCGTGAACTCCGACGCCCCGGACAAGGGCGACGGGGATCACCACAGCGGCGAGGTCACCGACGAGCCGATGTCGTTCACACCACTGGCGCGCCAGTACCGGCCTCGGCCGCTGTACCGGCGTGCCGTGCACCTGCCGGACGCCGCCTACAAAGGCTTCGGCACCGGCTACCTGGAGACGCTCCAGAGCTACATCGACACCCACTTCGCAACGGCGGAAAGGAGCACCCGGTGACTGTATGGCCGACCCCCATCGTGCCCTGCTCTCGCGAGGCCCGCCGAACTGAGCGGCAATGTGCAAGGCATCCGACTGCGCCAGCGCATGGTGCAGATGTTCCCCGACGCGCTCGAAGCGGCGTACGACTCCTGCTACACCCTCATCGACGCTGCCTGCTACGCCAGGGCGCGGGCGTGAACGGGCTCGTGCTCCGGCTGGCCGGCCCGATGCAGTCCGGGGATGAACGCTTGGCGTTCACCCCCGACGGGGACACCGCCCCGTTCCCCAGGCGCTCCGCGCTGCTCGGCGCGCTTGCCGCGGCGCAGGGCATCACCCGCCAGGACACAGGCGCACTCGACCGGTACGCGGCTCTAGAGTTCACCGTCCGGGTGGACCGGCCCGGCGGCCGGCGAAGCAGACGTGCTCACCGTGTACGACATACCCCTCTGCTTCGCCCTACACGGCCGCAATTACGGACGGCGCCAGCTCCACCGCACCGGGGAACGGTACTCCCTGCACCTGGTTACCGGCCCCACACCTTGCCCACGAAGCTGATCCACTACGCCATGAAGGAGGCCGCCGCATGAGCCCCAGCGCGGCCCTCGCCCGCATCCGCCTCAATCCCCACAGCCGCGCCGTCCAGCGCGACCTGCGCAACGCCACCGACATGCACCGCACCCTTATGCGTCTGGTACCCGACGGCCTGGGCGGCAGTCCCCGGCAGGCGGCCGGGCTCCTGTACCGCCTCGACGTAACCGACACCTTCAGCACGCTCCTGGTCCAGGCCACCGCCCTCGACCCGACACGCCTGCCCGACGACTACGGCCACGCCGACGTCAAAGACCTCACCCCTGTGTTCAACGCCCTTCAGAAGGGCCTCGCCGTCCGCTACCGCATCGTCGTCAACCCGGTCAAAACCGAACGCCTGCCACTGGAGAACAAGGGCCAACGTGGCAAACGCATCGCGCTCACCGGACCGGACGCCGACCAATGGTGGGCACGCCGCGCCCACACGGCCGGACTGCACCTGACCACAGCGCTGCCCACCCTGATCGCTGCCGTGCACGGCAGCGACAACAGCACCGCCGGCGTGCGGCATCACCTGGTGCGCTACGACGGCACCGCCACCGTCACCGACCCTGACGCCCTGACCGAGGCCGTACTGGTCGGCATCGGACGAGCCAAGCCTTACGGCGCTGGCCTGCTCAGCCTTGCCCGCGCAGCCGCATAAGCCCACCTTCGACGGCGGCCAGGCCCAACAAGCACCTGGCCGCCCCCGCCCTGGCCATGCTGCCGCGCGTCGCGGACTCCCTGTCCTTTCTACGTGGACATGGTCCGCGTGGTGCAGGACGACACCGGAGTGTGCGCGCAAATCCAGGTCAACGGCCACCGCACCGACCTCGTCTACCTCCCCACCGCCGCCCTGTCCTGCCTGCTGCTGGGCCCAGGCGTCTCCATGACCACCCCGGCCCTGACCACCCTCGCCCGCCACAACACCAGCGTCATCTGCGTCAGGGCTGGCGGCGTCCCCGCCGACATGAGGGCGTTCCGAATGCCGTGGAGGCCCTCGCTCTTGCGACGAAGGACGTGTCCTCCCCGCCGACGCGGGGGTGTTCCGATCTCTTCATGCCGCCGCTCGTCCCCCTCGGGGTCCTCCCCGCCGACGCGGGGGTGTTCCGGACATGGGCCAGGCCACGATCTCGGCCGGTGCGTCCTCCCCGCCGACGCGGGGGTGTTCCGACGCCGCCGATCCCGCCCCGGCTGGAAGTCTTGTCCTCTCCGCCGACGCGGGGGTGTTCCGCACGCCATGGTGCTGGCCCAGACGCTGCAGGTGTCCTCCTTCTCTGAGATGAGTGGGACTTGTTGTCGGCTCAAGCACCGGCCGGTGAGACGGCCGCACTTCACGGATCCCCGTCGTTGCGGCTCGCGTGTCCGGCCGGTAGGCGGGGCGTGGGCACAGTTTGGGTTCGACGCGACGAAGATCCCCGCCCGTCACGGACGGACGGGCGTCGGGGGTGGCGTGCGGCTGGGGGATCGGGGCCGTCCTGGTCCTGTTGCGCGTCGGCCGGGACCTCCGTGCGCTGACGGCAGAGCGCCTGCCTGCGTCCCTAGGCCCTGCCGTGAGTGATGGCAGCGCCCGCACCAGATCTTGTGCTGCTCTGACGTTGATAGGCGTCGGCCAACTTCCTCCTGAGAAAGTAGGTTTAGCAGCGCTGTACCGTGGGGATCACAAGCGCTGTAGATAGTTACAGCACTCACGTGGTGAGGAGTACAGCACTCATGCATCGTCTTCAGCCCATCGCCAACGGACTGCACACCGACCATCCCGTTCCGGGCCTGCCCTTCGTCGACGACAGTCACCTCCCGGTCGATGACCCGGCCGCCGTCGAAGCCATCGGACGCCACGAGGAGGGAGGCACCTGGGGCCGCTGGGACAAGGACCGGCAAGTGGAGGGAGCCTGGCTCGCCTTCACGACAGACCCGATCCGCCAGGACCTCGCCTGGGTCCTGCGCTACCACCCCGACCAAGGCCGGACGATACTGCTTGTCCCGGACAAGGACGCTTCGCCCTGGCACAGCAGCTGGTGGGGGCCACAACTGCTGTTCCGTCAGGGCGGCTACTGGTGGGACGGAACCACCTGGTACCGGCCCGACCAGATCTGGGACACGCCCAGCGAGCGCTTCGAACGCCGCCCGGTGAAAGCCGCGACCACCATCACCGCGGCCGACCTGCTCGACGACAACGCACACCCCGCCGGCGGACGTCTGCTCAAGGTCGCCAACGTCGACCTCGAAGCCCCCGTGCCCGATTCATGGAACGACCACCTCGCCCTGTGGGCCTCCCGCCGGCCTCGCAACGCCCGCCCGCTCTCCCAGTGCGTGGTGCGCCTGTCCGCACCCGAACTTGCTGCCGACCAGCTCATTGGCGTCGCCGAGATGGCGCAGATCGGCAACATCGCCGCCTCGACACTTCGCGCATACATCGCTCGCAACCAGCGAGACGTGCCGCCACCCCAGGCAACCGTCAACGGCCGCAACCTCTGGGCACGCCCTGTAGCCATGGACTGGGCAGAGGGACGAGACCGCTCTCCGGAGAGCGCGGCCGCCAGACTCGCCACCGAGGACGACCTGCCCATCGGCCTGGCCGAACTGCGACAGCAGCTCACCCGAAGGTTCTTCGGCGCACTGTGGGAGCGGCCCGACTGGCGCAAGCGCTGGGCCTTGCGTTTCCGCACCGAAAAGGCTGTTCAGGAAGTCGCTGACGAACTCGCCCTCAGCGTGGCCGCCGACACCGACAGCATCATCGACGCCCACGACCTGGCCGCCACCGTCCGCCACGCCATCCTCGACGAGTTTGCCAGCGGCAAGGAACTCGACGAGTCGCTCGGCGACACAGGACCGACGACGTTCTACGGGATCACGACACCAGTCGCGAAGATGCTGGACTGGATCATCCGGCACCACCCTCGAACAGCCCACTACCTCATCGGCGAGATCATCGGAGACGCTGAACGCCGTTTCGCCATCCCACGCGACGTCAGTGCCGAATCCATCCGCACCGCCCTCGGTCTCGACAGCACACTGCCACGCCCGGTGCGGCTCGAGTTCCTCGAGCGTGCCCTGCCTCCAGACACCCACTGATGCAGGACGTCGGAGCTGGCTGGCCGGAGCGCGCACCGGCCAGCCAGCTCCGACAGGTACCCGCAAGCCACCGCGCACCTGTAGAGCCCAAAGACATTCGTGATATCGGCCCCCAGTGGACACAGTCTGTTTTCGTCCTCGACGGCGCCTTCATCGCTGACCGACGCAGCTGTCGGGCTGGCGCCGCCCGGCGCCTCACAAGCCCTCGAAGCTCCGGCGGCAGTGGCCGCTGGGCGGCTGGATGTACTGGGTGGGCGTGCCGATGTGGGTCAACATGTAAAACCGCCAACAGTTGCACCGTCGCCACAGGCATTGCCGTACTCGCCTGGACGATCTCCTCCACCTTGGCCTTGTGCGGCCTGAGCCTGCGATCGTTATCCGCATCTACAACGCCACCCCGCTCTTCCAGTTGGAGTTCTACGCTGAACTCGGCTGAGAAAAGCTGGGACTTCGTCCCAGCTTTTCTGTCTCATTAGAGCTCGTAACACGATCATGATCGGGCTTTCTTGAGACGTCTCCAGCAGATCAGGCTGCAGGCCAGGGAGACGAAGGCATCGTGGAGTTCGGTG
>NZ_JBSGHG010000028.1:0-94166 GCF_053604275.1 Streptomyces sp. NPDC004051
GACCACTGCTCGTCTGAAAGATCCCCTCGCCCCACACCGAGATCATCACGACGCAGAACAAGGGGATCCAGGCACTTTCAAAACACGCCCTAGCCGCACTCGCCCGGTCGGAGGACGGACCCGCATCCGGGGACGATTCCGTCAACCGGGCGTTCGACGGACTCGGCGTGACGCGCGACTTCTACCACGAGTTGTTCCAGCGCAATTCGATCGACGACCGGGGGATGCGCCTGAACGGGTACGTCCACTTCAGCTCGCATTTCAACAACGCATTCTGGGACGGCCAGCAGATGGTCTTCGGTGACGGTGACGGAAGGGTATTCACCGACTTCACGGGATCCCTCGACGTCATCGCCCACGAACTGACGCACGGAGTCACCGAGAACACCGCGGGACTCGTGTACCACAATCAGTCCGGGGCCCTGAATGAGTCCATCTCGGATGTCTTCGGGTCGCTGGCCAAGCAGTGGTCGATGAAGCAGACGGTCGACGAGGCGGACTGGCTGATCGGGGCCGAGATCTTCACTCCGGGGATCGACGCCGACGCCCTACGCTCGATGAAGGCCCCTGGGCAGGCATACGACAACGCCCTGTTCGGCAAGGACCTTCAGCCCGACCATATGAGCAAATACGTCAGCCTGCCGGACACCGAGCTCGGGGACTTCGGCGGCGTGCACATCAACTCGGGCATTCCGAACAAGGCGTTCTACCAGACGGCGGTGGGCATCGGCGGATTCGCGTGGGAGGCTCCCGGACTCATCTGGTACGAATCACTCAAGGCTTCCAGCATGGAGACGCAGTTCCAGGACTTCGCGGACACCACCTACCAGAAGGCCGAGGAACTGTTCGGGGCCGGTAGCGCCGAACAACTGGCCGTGCTGGCCGCCTGGCAGGAGGTGGGCATACAGATCAGCGGGGTCCCGACCGGAGTCGCCCGGGCGCGCAGCCTCGCGGCCGGCCGCGACGGCGGCGTGGGCCGGGAGGACGGCGTGGCCTCCTTGACCAAACAGGTCGGGGCACTGTCCTCTCAGGTGACGGGACTGGCCAAGGAGTTGGCCGCGCTGAAGGGCAAGTGACCGCCGACGAACGACCGGAGGGCGGGCCGACCTCGGCTGATCGAAACGGCGAGAAGCACCGCCCGGCCGTGAAGGTTGTGGACGATGAAGGTGACCCTGGCGACACACGGCGGGCAGGCGGCCGCGATCCGGCTCCGGCTCCCACCCAAGGCCCTGGACACCGACACCCTGCCCACGAAAACCGCCGCGGAGCTGGCCGAGTTGGTGGCGGCGGCCGGCCCGGCGGCCGAGGAGGAACGGCCGCCGGGCCGAGCCCGGGACGCCATGAGCTACACGATCACGGTGGAGAACAATGGCCGCTTGACCGTCCTCACCCAGTCGGACACCACCATGACCCCGGAGTTCGCGGCCTTGCTCGGCTGGCTCGAGAAACACTTCGTGCAGCAATGACGAGTGAGGGCGGCCACCGCGCAACGACCAACAGACGCCGGGCGACCCTCGCCGATGGCTCCATTGACGTGCTCCCTGGCCTGAAGTCCAGGGATTCCGGCCTGGGCCGTCCGGCCCTTCCGGGGGCTTCCTGCTTCACCGCGCTGTGCGGGCGGGTGTGTCCGTCTTACCGGCGCTCCACGGGCGTTTGTGTCTCCGCCCTTCCGGCGGCGACGATACGGCGTCCCTCGACCAGGACGTTACATGCTGCGTTGTGGTCGCGGTCGTGCACCGTGCCGCACCCGCCGCACGCCCACTCCCGGACGTGCAGCGGCTTCGGCCCGTCCCGAAATCCGCAGGCCGAGCAGAGCTGGGAGGACGGGAAGGTCCGGTCCACCCTGGCGAAGGTGCGGCCATGCCGGGCCGCCTTGTACTCCAGCATCCGGGTGAACGCGGACCATCCCGCATCGTGCACCGACTCGGCCAGCCGGGTGCGGCCGAAGCCGGACACCGCGAGGTCCTCCACGTACACCGCTTGGTCGTCGCGAATGATCCGTGTGGAGGCCTGGTGGTGGAAGTCCCGGCGCCGGTCGGCCACCCGCGCGTGCCGGCGTGCGACCCTGCTGCGGGCCTTGGCCCGGTTCTTCGATCCCTTCTGCTTGCGGGACAGCTCCCGCTGGAGGCGTGTGAGCCTCTTCTCCGCCCGGCGCAGAAAGCGCGGGCTGTCGATCTTGCGCCCGTCGGACAGGACGGCGAAGGCGGACAGGCCGAGATCGATCCCGGCTTCGGTTTCCGCCTCGGGGAGGACGTCCGGTGCGGTGTCCACGACGAAGCTGAGGAAGTAGCGGCCCGCGCTGTTCCGGGTGACGGTCACAGAAGTCGGGGCGGTGGGAAGCCGGCGCGACCACTTCACATTGAGGTTGCCGACCTGGGCCACCTATTCTGTGCCGTTCTCCTGCAGGGAGAAGGCGTTGGAGGTCAGGCGCATCCACTGCCGGGTGTCCTTCTTCGACTTGTAGCGGGGCGGCCCGGCCTTGCGGCCCGGTCGCCTGCCGGTGAGCGAGTCGAAGAAGTTCTGGTAGGGCGCATGTGGCACGGTTCGTGTTTCGTACCGGCCCAGATGCCCCGCAGGTTGATGGCGGGACACAGTCGAAGACCTCGGCGGATTCGTCGGCGGCGTCCGCGGCCGGGATCTGGATGCCGGCGTTGTCGTAGGTCATGTCGAGGCGGCCGCACATGTCCACCGTGTGGTCGACCGCGGCGGCGACCTGGTCCTCGTCGGCGACGTCGCAGATCATGGCGATGACGTGGTGGCCTTCACCGGTGAGCTGCTCGGCCTCGGACGTCAGGGCGGCTTCATCGATGTCGGTGGGGGCGACAGCGGCGCCGGAGGCGGCCAGGCCCATGCGGAGGAGACTCCGGTGACGAAGGCGAGCCGGCCGGTGAAGTCGTAGGCGGGGTTCATGGGCGTTCACCCGGGGAGGGCCGGGCCGCGGACAGAGGCCTGAGCGCGTGCCGGCACTGGGCGGGGGGAAGCGGGTCCTGACCGGGTCAGGCCAGTGCATCGATGGTGATGCGGTCGGTGATGGCGAGCCGGCCTCGAGAAAGGCCCGGCCTCCGGTGGGGTGGAGACTCGGCATCTCCACCCCGCCGGAGGTCTTCGCCATGCTCGAGCCCGGCCGATGTCAACAACGCTCGTGACCAATACAGGCGCAGCGTCCCGGCGTCCTGCTCACTCAGCGGGAACGGCATGGCCGAGCGAGGGAAAGCCTGGCGCGCAGCGGGGGCCGCGGGTGGGCGCTTTGCGGCCTACAGGGTGAGCGTGATCGCTGCGGCGATGCCGCCCAGGCCGAGGGCGAAAGCTGCCTCTTTCCAGCCGCCCTTGCCCCAGCGGAACGGGCGGTCGGCAGCCAGCCGGCCCGGACCGATGGCGGTGACGGCCAGGGCGACGACAGCGATACAGACGCTGTATTCCACGCCGCCGTCCGTTTCCCACAGGCCGTGAGCGCCGGTGACCGTGGCCATCGCATTGATCATGACGCCGATCAGGACGGCGGCCGCCAGCGGCGTCAGCAGGCCGAGGGCCAGACCGAGGCCGCCGAGCAACTCGGACATGCCCCCGATCACGGCGAAGAGCCCTCCCGGGTGGTAGCCCAGGGCCTCGAACCCCTTGCCGGTCGCCGCCAGGCCCTCGCCTCCGAAGAGTCCGAAAACTTTCTGAGCCCCGTGTGCGGCCATCAGCAGGCCGAAGGTCAGCCGGATGAGCAGCAGGCCGAAGTCTGCGGCGGTCGCCATGGGCACGGTGGTCCGATGCGCCACCGGTTTCGTGGAAAGGACGGAAGGATTCAGAATGCTTTTGGTCAACATGGCAATGCTCCGGTTGGAACGCCAGAACGAACGTTTCCCCAACTCGACCGGATGTCGAGCACCGGTGACGGGTGAGCTCCGCGTGGTGTCGCGGGCGAGCCCCCTCCCCATCCGATCTTTTCGCTGCGGGCAGCGTCGGCCTGGGCGGCGGCCCGCGGGGGCAGGCGGTCGGTGTGGCGTCAGTGGTCCTGGAGCGCCTGGTCATCACGATCGGTGCCGTTCGGGCCCAGTCGCACGCAGCATTCGCCGGGCTCGGGGGCCAGGACGGCCTGGACCCCGTTGACCTGCAGGCCGGTGAGGTAGCCGAAGAGGAAGGCCTGGTTCATGCCGCACACCAGGTCGGGAGCCTTCGCGGCCAGCGGCTGGAACGGGCAGTTGCGCAGCCGGAGCTGGGTCGGGCCTTCCCGGACGGGCTCGTAGCCGTACCTGTCCAGCAGCCGCTCACAGACGGTCAGCCCCCGCTCGGGGCCCAGGCGCCCCGGACGGATTTCCTCCCGCGCGGCTTCACCCATCTGCCGGCCGCGCTGTTCGGCGGTCCGCACCGCCGCCTGCGCAGCGTTCTCGTCGGCCTCCTCGGTCAGGACGGCGTCCAGGAGAAGGTCCGCCAGGAGTTCGTGGTGCCGGTCGGGGATGTTCACGGTGATCTGGGCGTCGGTGGGCTCGTACACCTTCGGCCGTCTGCCGACCTTGCGGATCCCGCCGGGCGTCTCGTACCGGACGCGCAGCAGGCCGGCGTCGACGAGCTTGTCGAGGTGGAAGGCGGCGAGCTTGCGGGATACGCCGACGCTGGCGGCGGCCTCGTCGCGCGTGACGGCGCGGCCCGCACGGCGGACGAAGGTGAACATGCGCCGCCGTGAGTTCTCACTCAGGACGCTGACGGAGTCGATGGCGCTGCCGACCGCGTCGTTCTGCGCTGTCTGATCGGAAGCCACACGACCACAGTAACTCTCATCTGCGTGGGCACAAGTGCTCTTGTGGCCCTGCATCCTGCATATCTTGACGCTTCCCTTCGATAAAACCAACATTCATTGGTGAAACAAGAGGAGGCTGCGATGACCGATGAGGCGCGACTTCAGGCGGAGCGTCCGGTCAGCGCCTCACTCGCCGGCCCGTAGGGGCACCCGTTCCACCCGATCCCGGTCACGGTGCCGATCGGTTCCTGAGCGACCAGCCCGGTGCTCGACGTCGCTTCCCCTGTCGTCGACCGCCCGGGTTTCCCGACCCAGTCCTCGCAGTGCCCGCAGGCATTCGGAAGGACTCGTCCAGCCGAAGCGCGGGCCCCGGCCGAGGCTCCGCCGCCCGGGAACCCCTGTGCCCTGGACCCCGCGTGCCTCCGCGACTTCGGGGTAGTCGGACCGTGTCCGATATTTGACTACACCATTTGAACGCAAGCCCGCTCGACGGGCGGTGAAATTTCGCAGCAGCAGAGGTCTTGCCCTCGACATTCGAAGGCATGGTCTCTGTGGCGTCGCTTTTGCCTTCAGGTCTCGCCCGGAAGGGCTGACCCCACCCCGGCAGCGTTGCCGGTGCGCCCGAGGAGTACACGTGACCAGCACAGAGCAGGCCCCCAGGCCAGGAGCCGGTACGGCTCGTCCCGAACATCTCGGGCACGTCGTCTTCATCGCGGCATCGGCCGCCATGGGCGGTTTCCTCTTCGGCTACGACAGCTCCGTGATCAACGGCGCCGTCGAGGCCATCCGGAGCCGCTACGACATCGGATCCGCGGAGCTGGCCCAGGTCATCGCCGTCGCGCTGATCGGCTGCGCCATCGGTGCCGCGACCGCGGGCCGCATGGCCGACCGCATCGGCCGCATCCGGTGCATGCAGATCGCCGCGACCCTGTTCGCCGTCAGCGCCATCGGCTCCGCCCTGCCCTTCGCCCTGTGGGACCTCGCCTTCTGGCGCATCATCGGCGGCTTCGCCATCGGCATGGCCTCGGTCATCGGCCCGGCCTACATCGCCGAGGTCGCCCCGCCCGCCTACCGCGGCCGGCTCGGCTCCTTCCAGCAGGCCGCGATCGTCGTCGGCATCGCCACCTCCCAGCTGGTCAACTGGGGTCTGCTCCACGCCGCCGGCGGCGACCAGCGCGGCGAGCTGCTGGGTCTGGAGGCCTGGCAGGTCATGCTGGGCGTGATGGTCGTCCCGGCCGTGCTGTACGGGATGCTCTCCCTCGTCATTCCCGAGTCCCCGCGCTTCCTGCTCTCCGTCGGCCGCCGCGAGCGCGCCCGCGAGATTCTCGCCGAGGTCGAGGGCAAGGGCGTCGACCTCGACGCCCGCGTGGCCGAGATCGAGCACGCCATGAAGCGCGAGCACAAGTCCACCTTCAAGGACCTGCTCGGCAGCAGCTTCATCTTCAAGCGGATCGTCTGGATCGGCATCGGCCTGTCCGCATTCCAGCAGTTCGTCGGCATCAACGTCGCGTTCTACTACTCGGCGACGCTGTGGCAGTCGGTCGGCATCAACCCGACGGACTCGTTCCTCTACTCGTTCACCACGTCGATCATCAACATCGTCGGCACCGTCATCGCGATGATCTTCGTGGACCGCATCGGCCGCAAGCCGCTCGCGCTCATCGGCTCTTCCGGCATGGTTGTCAGCCTGGCCCTGGAGGCCTGGGCCTTCTCGCACCCGCTGGTCGACGGCAAGCTGCCGGCCACCCAGGGCCTGATTGCCCTGGTCGCCGCCCACCTCTTCGTCCTCTTCTTCGCCCTGTCCTGGGGTGTGGTCGTCTGGGTGCTGCTCGGCGAGATGTTCCCGAACAAGATCCGCGCCGCCGCGCTGGGCGTGGCCGCCGCCGCCCAGTGGATCGCCAACTGGATGATCACCGCGAGCTTCCCGTCACTGGCCGACTGGAACCTCTCCGGCACCTACGTGATCTACACGGTGTTCGCGGCGCTCTCCATCCCGTTCGTCCTGAAGTTCGTCAAGGAGACGAAGGGCAAGGCCCTGGAGGAGATGGGCTGACCGCGCCCACGGGACCGAGGAGAAGGGCTCGAGTCCCCGCCGCCCTTCTCCTCGTCCCGTCCGCCGCCTCTCTCGGTCACTGCCCTCCGTGGGGCGGCGACGAGGGCGTCGTCGACGTCGAGTGCCGCCTCACAAGTCGTCATCCGTGGACCACGGGCAGGTTCCCCGCCGTGAAAGTGCGCTCGGTGACCGGGCAGCCCAAGTGCTCGATGCACCAGTCGCTCACTGCTCGATCGTCGAGGTCTGCGGGCATGGCTCTCCTTTCCATGGGTCGTTTTGTCCGTCCGTTCAGGGCCGGGACGGCCGCCCGAAGCAGGTGGGAACCGGATCGGCGTCCTCGCGCCGCAAGCGCTGACCGGATCGGCGAACTGCCACGGGCCCAGCCCAGTGAGCGGAGCCATCCAGGACGGCTCCGACGCCGTCACCCCAGGGCAGACGTCAGGCAACCTCGCTGTCTGCCTCTCGCGGTCGCATGAGGTCCAGGTCCTCGCCCCATGCGTCCAGCACCTCGCCGTGCCCGGCCTCCCGGACCGCCGTCTCGACCAGGGCGAACAGGTGCCGTTGCAGGGATACGTCACCCGTGGTCGAGATGCGGTCCACGGCGCGGAGCAGTACGTCGGTGTCCCAGCCCGGCAGCGGGTACCGGGCGAGCTCCCACTCCAGGTACTTGTTGTAGGGGCGGGGGCGACGATCGAGAGCGAAGAGCAGCTCGAGCAGGAGCCGCATGCTGTCGGCGGCGTCGAGGCGGGTGGCGAGCGCCCGGCCGTCGCGGTGGTTCTTGACGGAGCGGCAGAGGGAGTTGGCGTAGGCGTCGAGCCATCCGCCGGAGTCCCGGAACGCCTCATCGGCATCCAGCCGGTCCCGGTCGGCGAGGATGCGGGCGATGCCTCCGTCGAGCCGGTCGAGCACGATCCGGGCGCGGGCGAGGGCGTAGCGTTCCCAACCGGGCAGTCCGGCCCCACGGAACTCGGTGAGAGTGACGATGACGAGGTCGAGCTCGGCGCTGCGGTGACCCGCGAACCGGGTCAGCTCGGTCCTGGCGTCATCCGCGACGACCACGTACAAGTCGTGGTCGGAGGATGGGGTGATCATGCCGTCGTGGGCTTGGGACCCTTTGAGGACGAGGCCGACGACGGCCGAATCAGCGGCGGCGAGTTCGACGAACGCGTCGTAGGTGAGGGGCTGCTGAGCAGTCATGGTGTGGATCTCCGGTGGGGGACGACGGGTATGCCTGCTGGGGCGGCCCCGTTACGAGGCGCCCCGCACCGTCCGCGGCTGCGCAGGGCCGCCGCCCGGAAGATCAACGCACATCTGGACTCTATCGCCCGGCCGGGCCGTGCGGCAGGGTGAGTGCAGGATCGATCTGGCAAGCGGGGATGGTCGAGGAGCAGGCCGTGCCGCTCCGGAGCAGCCCCTCGGCGGTACGGCGGGTGAGGGGAAAAAACTGGAAGTGGCGCAGGCGCAGGTGAGAGCGTGGTCCCATGAGCACGATCGATGACGTCATCGCCCTGGCCGCCGCCCACGGCCCGCGCCTGTCCGCGCGGGACGCCACCGTGAACGAGGCGGGCCTGGACTACCGCGTCGTCATGGCCTCCGACGCGGCCGACCGGAGGTGGGTGCTGCGCGTACCGCGCCGCGCCGACGTCTCCGAGGGCATGGCCGCCGAGACGCGCATCCTCGACCTGGTCGCCCCCGTCCTGGCCGAGGACTGCGTCGCGGTCCCCGACTGGCAGGTCCGCTCCCCCGAGCTGATCGCCTACCCGGCCCTGCCCGGCGCCCCGGGCCTGACCCTGACCGACACCGGGGAGCCCAACTGGCACATGGACCCTGCCAGCCCGGACTACGCCGAGCGCCTGGGGCGCCTGCTGGCTCGTCTGCACTCCATCGCCCCGGAGCAGGCCGAGGCCGCGGGCGTCGAGGTCCGCACCCCGGCCCAGGTACGGCAGGCGTGGCGGGACGACGTCGCCCGCGTGAGCGAGGCCTTCACTGTCTCCCCCGCCCTGACCGAGGCCTGGCAGGCCTGGCTCGAGGACGACACCTGCTGGCCCGAGCAGACCGTGATGACCCACGGCGAGATCTACCCCGCGCACGTGTTGTTCGACGAGGAGGGCACCATCACCGGGGTGCTGGACTGGACCACCGCCCGCGTGGACGACCCCGCCCGTGACCTGTCCGCCCAGTACGGCGCCGCGGGCGAGGAGATGCTGCAGGCCACCCTCACCGCGTACGAGCAGGCGGGCGGGCACGTCCACCCCGGCCTGGCGGCCCAGGCGAAGCACCTGTGGGACGCCTCCCCGATCGGGTACGCCCTGTACGCGCTGACCACCGGCGCCGAGACCGACCTGGCCACCGCGGCGGCGATGCTGAACCCCGAGGCCTGATGCCCCGCCCGTTCCGAAGACGTGCGAGGGAGCCGCACCGGCTTTCCACACCTTCCCGGTCGGCACGCGAACTGATCGTGCTCTTCAGTGAACTGCGGCAGACAGGGACAGCCGGCGAGGAGGCGATGACGGCGAACACAGGTACGGCACGGAGCGGTGCCTCTTCGGCACCGCCGCCACGGTCGTGGTCGTGTCGGGGGCGCGGGGCCGTGTCGGTCACCGTGCGCGACGTCGCGCCGGGTGGACCAGGGCTGCTCGTGGGTTGACTGGTGCTTGCCGGACCGCCGGGTGGTGTGCCGAACCGGCTCTTGGACGGGGCAGCGCTTCCACCAGCGGCGCGAGCGGCTTCCGGACGCTACAGCTGGAGACGGTCGCCATCCCGGCGACGGCCCTGGTGGCCGAACTGACGCCGATCGGAGTCCGGTTGGCTCGCGACCACGAGCACGGTGCCGTGCTCGGCCTGCACCTTTGCGAAGAGCTCGCGGAGTCTGGGCTTGCTGTTGGGCAGCCGCTTGTCGAAGGCTTTCTTCCCGGTCGGGGTGACGGCGGTGGCGTGGTGTTCGCCCTTGCCGACGTCCGGGCCGAGGAAGATGCCGCGTGGTGGCCGGGGTCGTCGTGTGCGGAGTCGTCGTGTGCGGAGTCGCCGTGGCGTACCCGCTCATACGGGGTGCCGGGGTGCAACGCCGGTTCGGGCTCCGGTGCTGCCGGGAGCCCGGTCGCCCGGTGCGGGTCCGCTCAGTGCGGGTCCATGGGCTGGAACACACATCCTGCGTACGCTCCCGCGGCGTACGAGATGACATCGGCGCGCCCGGCGGGCAGGCCCCGCAGGAACGTACCCGCGTAGCGCCTCCCGATGAGGAACGCGCCCCAGTTGAGGATCCACTCGGCCGGCTCGCCCGTCTGCGGGTCGGGGAAGAGCTCCGGTACCGGGGTGACCAGTTCCTGGACGATGTGGGGCTGGGACAGGGCCCGCTGGAGGCTCGCCGCCCATTCCTCGTCGGTGACCGCCCGGCCGAGAACCGTTCCCGAACCGCCCAGCCCGTGTGCCGGCTTGAGCACGAGGCCCTCACGGTGGCGCAGACAGTGGGCGAGCAGATCGACCCGCTCGCCCCGCACCGTCGCGGGACCGTGACGCAGTTCGTGGGTCCACGGCAGCAGGCGCGCCACGAGGTCCTTCTCCCGCGGGGTGAGTGTGGACTGGCACTGCTCCTCCCACAGCATGGCCAGGGCGCGTTTGTTGCCGTGCATCGAGGTGCGCAACGGCGACAGCACGGGCACCTCGCACCGCGCGAACACGCCCAGGAGTTCCTCGGCGGCAGACGTCGTGGCCGCGTCGGCCGTCAACTCGCCCAGGGTGAAGTAGCGGTGGACCACGTCGACGGGGCGCCCCCGGACGACCACCCGGCCACCGGACTCGCTCACCTGGCCCGTGTGGCAGCCGAACGCCTCGATCCCGTGCGGGGCCAGCAGGCGGGCGAGCACCGTGATCTCGGGCTCCGTCTCCCGGTAGCCGGAAGGACAGTCCATCAGGGCCACCCGGCACGGGTCCTGCGTACGTCCGTTCTGCTCTGCCGTCGCCCGCACCGCTTCGGCGAGCGCGGAGACCGTGTCCGGGAAGCCGAGCCCCTCCGCCGCGACGAACTCGGCGACTGCCGCGTCCCCGAGCAGCAGCCGGTTCATCTCGGGGATCTGCAGACCGCCCAGGGCGCTGCTGAGGTTGAACTCGAGCAGCTTGAAGCCGTGCGCGTCCCGGTAGAGGTCGGCGCGGCCGATGCGGACCGGCGCGGGCACCGGCGGGCGCAGGGCCAGACGTGCCTGGTGGGGGCGGAGCCCGACCGCGCCGGCGAAGGCGTGCAGGTCGCCGTCGAAGAGGCGCCCGGGAAGCGAGAACAGCATGTCCACCACACCGTTCAGGTCGGCTTCCACGCGTGCGGCCGCGTTCGCCGTCAGGAACACGGGGCGGCTCAGGAAGCGGTCCTCCAGTGCCGCGCGTACCGTGCGCAGGCGGTCCGGGTCCAGGGACTCCAGGGTTGTCGACCGCCGACCAGCGTCGGTTTCCAGGTAGCGGGAGGTGATCGGATCGGCCGGTCGCCCGGTGCTGGGCGGTGTGCGGAAGGTGTCCATCGTCGGCTTTCTCGTTGCGTCGGGATGGTGACGCGTCGGAACGGTCGCGGTCAGTCGTGGGCCGGGCTCTCTCGCCCCGCGCAGGGCTCCGTCACGATGCGCACCAGGCTCAGCGCGGCCCGCGCCCGGTCCAGCGCCTCGTCGGGTGTCGCGCCCACCGCGATCACCGCTCCGCAGCGGTCGTCCGATCCGCGCAGCGGTGTCACGGTGTCGCCGGGCGCGACGTCGGGGGCCGCGGTGACGACGCCGGGGCTCGCGGCCGCCTCCTGCCATCCCGTGACGTCGGTGACGACGCCCGGGCAGGCCGTCGCGAACCAGGTCGCGGCGGCACGGGCCGGGGCACGAGGCCGGGGCGAGTCGAAAGGCAGCCCGGCGAGCTGGGCGGCGAGCAGGTCACGGACGTCGGTTCCGCTGACCTCGCGGACCAGGTCGATGATGCCGTCGCCGCCGGGACGGTTGTGGGACTCGACGATCCGGGGCCCGTTCCGGGTGAGGATGATCTCCGTGTGGGCGGGTCCCTCGGTCAGGCTCATCGCGTCGAGGAACCAGCGGGTGGCGTCCGCGAGGGCCGCGTACTGGTCCGCCTCGATCCGTGCGGGAACCACGTGGCCGATCTCGACGGCGTTCTCCCCGGTGAACTTCTCGGTCACCGCCAGGATGTGGTGCTCGCCCTTCTCGGAGAACGACTCCACGCTGAACTCCGGCCCGTCGAGGAACTCCTCGGCGAGAAGGCCGCCGGGCCGGGCCGCGACCCGGCGGGCGGCCTCGGCCATGTCGTCGGCGCCGCTCACCACGAGGACGGACTCGCTGCCGGAGCCGTCGCGCGGCTTGACCACGACGGGCAGGCCGGCCTCGGCGATGAACGCGTCGACGTCCCCGGGGGCGTGCAGCAGTCGGGCTCGCACGGCGGTGCCGTCCGGCGAGCCGTCGAGGCGCTCACGCATACGCACCTTGTCCTTCAGGGCCAGCACCGTTTCCAGCGTGTTCCCCTGCAGTGCGAGGACGTCGCGGATTCGGGCCGCGATGGTCAGGAACCGTTCCCGCACGGTGACGACACTCCGGAAGGGCAGCTCGCCGTGCAGGGTCACGGCCCGGCGTACCCAGGTGTCCTCGTGGTCGTCGGGCAGCAGCAGCGCCTCGTCGCACGCATCCCGGTGGCCGGGGCCGAACTCGTCGCGCGTGCCGCCGTAGACGACGTACATGCCGTGGGCGCGCAGCGCCCGTGGCAGCCGGGTGCCGCCGCCGAGGACGAGCACCGCGGGCCGGTCCGGCGCGGTGGCCGGGCCTTCGGCGGTGGCGAGGGACGGGACGAGGGGGGTCGGTCCGGTGTGTTTCATGCCAAGTCCTGTGTGGTCCGAGGGCGGGGGACGACGCCGGCCAGGGCCCGGGCCGCCGTGTCTCCGGCGCGTTGCGCCGTGCGGGGAGCGGCCGCGGCGGTCACGGCCACCACGAGGCCCACCAGCAGCCAGCCGCCGACCGGGCGCCAGTCGGGGCCGGAGGCGAGGCACAAGGTCGTCAGCACCATGGGCGCCAGTACGCCGGTGACGCCGCGGCCGAGGGAGAAGAACCCCTGGTACTCGCCGTGCGAGCCGTCCGGCGCGAGTTCGTAGCTGAGCCCGTAGCTGCCGGCGGAGTGCCACAGTTCGCCGACCGTGTGCAGCACCATCCCGACCACGAGCAGAGCGAAGGCCGTCAGAGGCGCCGGGACGAAGACGACGCAGGCGATCACGGCCCAGCCGAGGCACAGCACCCAGCCCGAGCGGCGCACCGCGCGGGCGGCGGTCACCGCGTCCCCGGTACCCCGGGAGAACGGCACCTGGAACAGCACGACCAGCACGGTGTTGGCCAGGATGACCACGGAGATGCTCCACTGGGGCGCGCTGCTGTGGCCGGCGATCCACAGGGGAAGCGCCAGTGACAGCACCTCGTAGTGGATGCTGGTCACTCCGCAGACCAGGGTGACCAGCGCGTAGGGCCGGTTGCGCAGGACGGTGCGGCGGGGCGGCGCCGCGGGTCCGGTGGGGGCGGGCGGGACGGGCGGCACCTTGCGCAGGGGCAGCGCGGCCAGGACGTACGCTGCGGCGTTGACGAACACGACCGTGAGGTAGCCGGTGCGGGTGTCGGCCGCCAGGGCGAATGCGGCCAGCGCGGAACCGATGCTCAGGCCCGCGTTGGTGACGGACTTCAGCAGGGCGCGCAGCCGTACCCGTGCCTCCCCGGTCCCCACGCTGCTGATGACGGCTCCCCGGGCCGCGCTGCCGCCGCGTTCGGCGACCGCTGCGACGGAACTGACCGCGATGAACGCCCACAGTGAGTGGACCAGGGCGAACGAGGCGGTGGCCAGAGCCTGGGCGAGCAGGGCGGCGCCGTACGTGCCGCGGGCGCCGAAGCGGTCGGCCATCCGGCCGGCCGGCACGGCCGCTGCCAGCCCGACCAGTCCCGCCGCGGCGAGGCCCACACCGACCTGGGACGGGGACAGCCCGACGGACCGGGTGAAGAACAGCGCGCTGACCGGCAGCAGCAGGCCGCTGCCGGTCTGTCCCACGAAGGTGGACAGGACGAGCGCGCGCGGTGCTCCCCGGTCCGGCAGCGCGTGCCGTATCCGGGTCAGGCCCCGCCCCGCCGTGCGCGCTCTCGTCGGTTCAGTCATCTGCGGCCCTGCCGGACTCCGCCAGCTCCGCGAGCTTCGCCAGGACGAGCCCGGCGTGCCGCTCCGGCTCGGGGACCGGGTGGATCAGGGACCGTACCCGGCCTGTGCGGTCGAGTACGACGCCGGCGCGGGCGAACAGCGTTCGCTCTCCGACCCTCACCTCCGGCACTCCGAGCTCCCGGCCGAGGGACAGGTCGTCGTCACCGACCAGCGGGAAGCCAAGCCCGCGGCTCCTGGCGAACTCGGCCAGGTGCCCCGGGGCATGCGCGCTGACGCCGAGCACACGGGCACCGGCACGCGCGAAGGCGGCGGCCTCGTCGCGCGCGGAGCACAGCCCCGTGGTGCAGCCCGCGAGTTCGGGCAGCCGCTCGCCGATGCCGGGCTCGGTGATGAAGAACAGGACGGTCCACTCGTGGTCGGCGGAGGGGACGGCGACGGGTCCTTCGGTGGTCTGGACGGTGTTCTGCATGGTGGTTCCTTCGAAAGGTGCGGGAGTGCTGCGGCTTCGGCAGGCGATGCTCACACGGAATCCGCGTACCGCTCCACTTCCCAGGCAGTGACGAGGCGGTGCCAGGCGTTCCAGTCGGCGCGGCTGCTCTCCAGGTGGGCGTGCACGGCGAGTTCGCCGAGGGCGTCCCGGACGACGGTGTCCTCCGTCAGACAGCGCAGCGCGGTGGGCAGGTCGGTGGGCAGGGGCAGGATGCCGCGCGCGGCGAGTTCCGCACCGCTCATGCCGTCCGTCGGTTCCTCGCAGGCGTCGGGGAGTTTCAGCCCGAGGTCCTGTCCGTCGGCGAAGGCGGCGAGCACTCCCGCGAAGAGCAGGTGCGGGTTGGCCGACGGGTCGGGGCTGCGCATCTCCAGGCGCATCGAGGCCGGTACGGCCGGGTCGCCGACGACCTTGAAGGCGGTGGACCGGTTGTGCCGGGCCCAACTGCGGTGCACGGGGGTGCCGGAGGCCGGGACGAGGCGCTTGTAGGAGTTGACCGTCGGGTTACCGAGGGCGGTGAGGGCGGGTGCGTGCTCCATGACGCCGGCGAGGGAGTTGCGGAACAGACCGGACATGCCGTGCGGGTCAGCGGCGTCGTGGAACAGCGGGCGGTCGGCGGCGTCCGTGCCGCTCAGCGAAACATGGACGTGAAGCGCGTTGCCGTACAGGTGGGCCAGCGGTTTGGGCATGAAGACCGCCCGCAGGCCGGCTCGGCGGGCCATGGTCCGGGCCGTGTGCTTGAGCAGCAGCAGCCGGTCCGCGGTGGCGAGGGCGTCACCGTGCTGGAAGACGATCTCGCGCTGCCCGGCGCACACTTCGTGGTGGTGCCCGGTGACGGTGCAGCCCAGGCCCTCCAGAGCCTCGCTGATGTCGCGGCACACCTCGTCGGCGTTCTCGCGCTCGCCGAGGTCCCAGTAGCCGCCCCGGTCGGACGGCGTGAGGACGTCGCCCCCCTCGTCGCGCAGCAGGTAGAACTCGGCCTCCACACCGAAGACGGGCCGCTGCCCGCGGGCCTCGGACGTTTCCACGGCACGGCGCAGCACCGCGCGCGGATCGGCGGCGAACGGCCGCCCGCTGCCGTCGAGCACGTCGCAGAAGACCATGCCGACGGTGCGCCCGGACGGGGTGCGCCACGGCCGTACGACGAAGGTGTCGGCATCGGGCGCGAGACGCAGGTCGCTGTGGTCCGGGTCGCCGTGGCCGAGCAGCACGGAGCCGTCCAGGCACCAGCCGGCCTCGCGGACCGCGTCCCATCGGACGGAGGGGATCTCCAGGGTCTTCAGCCGTCCGGCGACATCCGTGAACAGCAGCTGGATGAAGTCGGTGTCGATCGGCTTCTCACCGGTCGGGGCGGCGTGGACGGTCACGGTTCTCCTCGGTGTGACGGGGAGGGCACGGTGGCCCGGGTGGTCAAGGCCACGCTCACTGTGACGTCCGCCGGAGGCGCCGAGGGCACGTAGGCGGACAGCACCCGGTCGGAGAGCAGGCCGAGGGAGCTGAGGTTGGGGAATCCGGGTCCCTGGGCGAGGGCGGCCAGGTTGGGCAAGTGGAGGGGAGCGGGCAGTCCGGGCACGGACAGCGTGTGGCTGATGATCCGTTCCAGGCTGTCCTGGGTGGTCGGGCCACCCGTGGCGCGGGCCAGCGCCGCGCTCGCCAGCGGGCCGAGCAGCTCGGTGAACCACATCGGATCGCCGCCGGTGGCGTCGACCAGCAGATCGGCCTCGAGGGTGCGGAGCTGCCCCCCGTACTCGTAGCTGACCTCAAGGGCTCCACCACGGGCCGGCCGGGCTCCGGTGACCCGGCCGGACTGCCACGACACCCGGGCCGTGCGGGCCAGATCCCGCTGGACGTCCTGGGAGAAGACGGCGCGGTCGGTGCGCCGAATGAACTCCCTGCGGTCGTGTTCGGTCAGTGCGGGCCAGCCGGTGGGATCGCTGTAGTAGCGGTTCTCGAAGGGACTTTCGCCTCTGCTGTACAGCGTCGCCCGTGGCGCCACCACCGTGACGTCCCGTTCCTGGGCGAGGGCGAGTTCCCGTACGACGGTTCCGGCGGTCTCGCCGGAACCGACGACCACGGTGTGCCGGAGGCCGGCGGGCAGGCCGTCGGCGGCCAACTGCCAGAAGCCGGCCGTGTCCACGATGCGGTCGTCGGTGGCGGTCACCACCGTGCCGCCGCGCGGACCGGGTCCGGAGACCAGCAGTCCGCGGCCGTGCAGGGTACCGCCGGAGGCCGGGCCGGTGTAGGTGAGGGTCCAGCCGCCGTGCTCCGTCTCGGCGGTGCGTACCTCCCCGGTCACGACGCGCAGTCCCGCCTCCTGGGCCGCCCACTCGAGGTAGTCGGCCCACTCCTGGTGGCTGGGCTGCGGGCGGCCCCTGTCGATCCAGCGCGCGTAGGCGCCGCGGCTGAGCAGGTGGCCGGTCCAGCTGAAGTCGGACATGCGCTGCACGATCTCGCCGACGATGGGGTCCTGCCGGCTTCCCCACACGGAACAGTCGTAGGGGAATCCGAGGTCCTTCTCGGGCAGGGTGCCCAGTTGCTGGCGGCCGTTGGTCCAGCCGTGTCCCGCTCGCCAGTTGGCGGCGGTGCGGTTCCGTTCGACGGCGACGACCTCCGGGGCGTCGAAGCCGACGGCGCGCAGCACCTTGGACTTGGCGGCGAGCGCGACGGCCTTGGGGCCGGCGCCGATCACCAGGAAGGGGCCGTCGTCGTGGACCATGTGCGGGTACGTCCGTTCGCCCTGCCAGGCGACCGGCGGCGGTGCCAGGTCTCTCATCAGCGCCTCCCGGCTCACAGAAAGCGGCAGGGATCGAAGGCGGTGGGGATGCTCTTCCCCGCCCCGCCTCGAATCCGCTCGGCGAGCTGCTCGGACACCACCTGCGAGTACGGCATGCCGTGCCCGCTGAACGCGGCCATGACCCACAGGCCGGCGCGGCCGGGCCAGGCACCCACCAGCGGACACCGGTCGGGTGTGAAGGCCATCACGCCGCTCCAGGCGCGCACGACCGGCACGCCGGTGGTCTGCGGCAGCAGGGCGGGCAGCGCCTGTGTCAGCCGTTCGGCCAGTTCCGGTGAGAAGGCGGGGGTGTTGCCGTCCTCGGGCAACTCGATGTTCTCGTCGCGGTTCGGCACGGTGGTGCGCAGGCCGCCGAGCAGCAACGAGCCGTCCTGGTTCTGGCCGCCGTACACCAGGCCGCGGTCCAGACCCCACTGCGGGATGCGGAACGGCACGGGAGCGGTCTGCACCAGCTGACCGCGCACCGGCGTGATGACGGGGGCCAGTTCGGGCAGCAGGTGTCCGGTCCAGGCGTTGAGGGCCACCACCACCTGGTCGGCGACGACTTCTCCCGAGTCCGTGACGACACGCCAGGACCCGTCCTGCGCGTCCTCCACGGCGGTCACGCGGACGCCCAGACCGAACTGAGCGCCGTGCCGCCGGGCGGCGGCGGCGATACCGCGCACGTAGGCGACCGAGTGCACCGCGTCCTGGTCGGGCCGGTGCAGGCCGCCGAGGACGGTGTCCGGCAGGTCGGTGCCGAACACCCGCCGGGCCTCGGGCAGGTCCAGCCACTCGGCCGCGATGCCGTCCGCCTGCAGCGCGGCCGCAGTGCGTTTGAGCTCGAGCGCCTCCTCCTCACTGTCCGTCAGGTCGAGCTTGGACGTGGTGGTGCGGGCCGCGTCGAGCCCTTCGCGGGCGGTGACCTCACGCACCAGATCCCGGTTGACCAGCGTCGCGCGGTAGATGGCGAGTGCCTCGGCGTGGCCTAACTTGTCGATGGCGACGGCGTGCTGAGCGTTACCGCCCTGGATGACGCGGCCGGCGTTGCGGCCGGAGGAGCCCATGGCGGGGCTGGGGTTGCGGTCGAGCACCAGGGGGCGCAGGCCGGCCAGGGCGAGCCAGTAGGCGAGGGTCGAGCCCATGACGCCGGCGCCGAGGACGCAGACATCAGCGCGTCCCGGCAGGAGCCGGTCGCCCTGCGTCCAACTCGGTCCGCTCGCCAGCCAGCAGGAGTCGGGGGATTCCATGGAAGTCCTTGGATACGAGAATGCGGTCACCGGCTCAGGTCCAGCACTCGGCGCTGGGCAGCCGCCGCGCGGGCGGCTCGCCGGGCGCCGGCGGGGAGGTGACGACGTCGACCATGGCGGCGACGCGCTCTGCGCGCTGCACCGCGTCCGCGGTGTCCGCGCCGACGGTGACGACGTACCCGAGGCGGTGCAGGTTGGTGGTGACGGTTTCGACGACGTCTCCGGGACGCGTCAACAGGACGAGCCGCTCACGGGCGGGGTCGAGGAGCGCGGACGCCTCGGGGACGCCGTCGACGCGACGCACGACGCCCGATCCGGCGGTCAGGAAGCGGATCGCCGCCGCGCCGGTGAACTCGGCGGCGGCGAGGGCCTCGAGGTCGACATCGGCGCCGAGCGCGAGGTCGGCGGCCAGGTCGTACACGTCGATCCCACTGGTGAGGCGGATGAGGTCCATGATGCAGTCGCCGGCCGGGCGCGGGTTGACCTCGACGATGCGGGGGCCGTCGGCCGTGAGGATCATCTCGGTGTGCGCGATGCCGTGGTCGTACCCGACGGCCTTCAGTGCCGCCTCGGCGACGCTGCGCACCTCCGCCCCCAGGCCGCCCGGCAGGCGGGCGGGCAGGGCGTGGCCGAGTTCGACGAAGGAGGTGCCGCGCGTGGTGAGTTTCTCGGTGCACGCGAGGACGACCGTGCGGCCGCCGACCGTCACCGTCTCGACGCTGATCTCGTTGCCGGTCATCTCCTCCTCGGCAAGCAGACGGCCGGTCTTGGTGAACCCCGCGGCGTGCTCCCAGGCCGCGTCGAGTTCCTCCGGTCCACCGGCGCGGATCACTCCACGTCCCGCCGAGGAGTCGGCGGGCTTGAGGATGAGCGGATAGCGCAGCCCGACCACGGCTGCCGAACGGTCCGCGGGTGTCGGCGCCACCGCGTCGAGGGCTCGGAACCCGGGCCCGGGCACTGCGTGCTCGGCGAACCGGGTGCGCGCCCAGACCTTGTCCGTCAGCGCCCGCAGGGTCTGCGGTGAGCAGCCCGGCAGGGCGAACTCCTCGGCCAGACGCGCCACCACGGGCAGTGTGGAGTCGAGGAAGCCGATGACGCCCTTACGACCGGGAGCCGCGGCGAGCGCGGCACGGCAGGCGGCGTAGATCTCGTCCGCCGGCCGCTGCGGTGACAACGGGATCTGCCGGTCGGCCAGTCTGAGGTAGGCGGCGGTGCTGCTCTCCGCCAGTGCGAGATCGAAGTCCGTGCGGGAGATCCACGAAGTCAGCGCCTGCTCACGGAGGCATCCCACACGGACCAGCAGCAGGAGGGCCCTCGGGTCCAAGGCCACGCCTTTCCTTTGAAAGCGATCAGGTGCGTCGGGCGAACGGATCGTCGCCCGTTCACCCCCACCCCGTGTCCGCGGCTCCGGCCGCGGCAGTGTGGCCCGCCGTGACGCGGTGTCCGCTCTCCGTCTCCCGGTCGCGCTCGGTCGTGTGCGTCAGTACCGATGCGGCGGCGGTCAGTGCCATGGACAGGGCGAATATCCATCCTTTGATCGTGCTCATGCCCCGTTTCCTCCCCCTTCACGGAGTTCGCTGTCCGAAATCCGGACTCGATCTTCACCACTGAACCCGCACGTCCGCCACAGAATTGACGGATCACCATCAGGCACTGCCGGAAACGGAAGGCTGAATGAATGGCAAGCAAACATGAAGTAAACAACGAAAGCGGACCTGATGCGGCGACCAGGGCGCTGCAGTTGCTCTACGCAGGGGCACTGCGGCAGGGGGCGAGCACGCGCGAGGAACTGGTCCGCGGTCTGAATTTGCCCAGTACGGCAGTCGACGACGCCTTCGAACGACTGGGAGAACTGGGCCTGCTGGAGCCGTGCCCGGACCGGCCGGGGGTGTACGAGCCGCGGCTGCTGGAGTCGGCCGAGGTTCGCGTCGTCGCGCCCCTGCAACGCGCCCTGCGCGAGGCCCAGACGCAGGTGGACGCCGTGCGGGGCGAGTTCGCGGCGCTGCGGGAGGTCCAGGCGGCGGGTGCCGGCCGGGGCGACGTCCTCACCGTCGACGCGCGGGACGTCAACCCCATGCTCGAGGAGGAGGCCCAGAACTGCCGGACGGAGGTGCTGACGGCTCAACCCGGCGGTCCTCGCCCGGTGAAGGTCCTCAGCCGGGCTCAGAGCCGGGATCTGGCGATGCTGGAGCAAGGCGTCCGGATGCGGACGATCTACCAGCACAGCGCCCGCTTCAACCCCGCCACGGAGGCCTACGTCGAACGCCTGGTCGCGGGCGGCGCCGAGGTCCGGACCCTGCACACCCTCTTCCCGCGGCTGATCGTCTTCGACCGGCGCACGGCGTTCCTGCCCGCCCACGACGGGCCGGGCGCCCTGCGCATCCGTCACCAGGGCGTGGTGACTTTCCTGGTCAGCACTTTCGAGACCGCCTGGCACACGGCGGTGCCCTTCGCCTCGGCGTACGAGACGCGGCGCGAGGGATTCGTGATCTCCGACATGCAGCAGGCCATCGCCCGGCTCCTGCTGGAGGAGGCCAAGGACGCCGCCATCGCGCGCCAGCTCGGTATCAGCGAACGTTCCTGCCGCCAGCACATCGCCAAGCTCATGACCCAACTCGGCGCGAACAACCGCACGCACCTCGGGTTCCTGCTGGCGTCGGCGATCAGCGGGGAGGGGGGCTCCGACTCATCCGACTCAAAGGCATCGGCCGAGCTGCCCGCGGTCCGCGATTCCGGAGAGTGAGGCGCGGTCGGTTTCGGTGAATCTGGGTCGGCCGGCCCGGCGGTGCAGGACCGGCAGGTGGTGCCGCAGCGCGCGGATCTCGAGGTCTTCGTCCGGCTCGCTCCTCGGCAGCAGGCGCAGGAGGGTGAAGGTGTTGGCCATGGTGAGGCAGACCGGGCGCGGCGGCACGGCGGATCATGATGCCGCCCGGCCCCTGTCCCGTGAAGATCGCGGACAGGCAGCGGCTCCGGCCGGAGAGCAGCACTCAAGGCGGCCACCTGCACGGACGCTTTATCGGCATCCGCAACGTCGGCTCCCCGTTGATCCTGACGAACACCTCGTCCAAGTGCCCCGTGTCCCCGGGCCGAGGCCGCGGCGGCGCAGCGAGCCGGCGTAGGCCTGCCCGAACCTCAGGCACCACCGCCGGACGCTCCCGTAAGACACGATCACGCCGCGGGCGAGCATCGGCTCCCCCGCCTCGCGGAAGCTGAGCGGGAGGCGGACGTACCGCCACACACAGTGAGCGATGCTCTCCACCGGGTACCGGTGCCCCCTGGTGCGACGGCGGCGCGGACGACACCAGCGAACCCCTCCCCGGCACGATCAACCAGGAGATCGTCCCACCCGGTCGGCCGACATGACAGTGGCGCCCGAACGGCCGAGGGCCGTTGCAGCACCGAGCGGCGTGCGGTTGCGGCCTGCCGTTCTCCGGCAAGCGTTTGCCGGACCTGCCGGCCGGCGCCAGGCTGGGAGCATGGTGCGCGCGTCGGCCTCGCACATGCTGACCGGGTGGGCTGTCGAGAGTCCTGGTCCGATCGCGGACGGCCCACTGATGTCCGTGCGGCGTACCGTGCCCTCGCCGGGGCCTGGTGAGCTGTTGCTGAGGGTCGAGGCGTGCGGCGTCTGCCGCACGGACCTGCACCTTGCCGAAGGCGACCTGCGCCCGCACCGGGCCTCGACCGTTCCCGGTCATGAGATCGTCGGCCGCGTGGCCGCCGTCGGCGAGTCCGTCACGGGGTTCCGGGTCGGCGACCGAGCCGGTGGGGCGTGGCTGCGCAGCACCTGCGGCCGATGCCGCTACTGCCGGGCCGGTCGCGAGAACCTCTGCCCGGCCTCCCTCTACACCGGCTGGGACGCGGACGGCGGTTTCGCCGATGTCACCCTCGTCCCGGCGGACTACGCCTACGCGCTCCCGGACGACCAGGACGCCGTGCTGCTGGCACCGCTGCTGTGTGCCGGGATCATCGGCTACCGGGCTCTGCGCCGCAGCGCCCTGCCACCCAACGGCCGGCTCGGGATCTACGGCTTCGGGGCCTCGGCCCATCTGGCGGCGCAGGTCGCCCTGGCCGAAGGGGCGACCGTGCACGTGCTGACCCGTTCGGCACGGGCCCGTGAACTCGCCCTCGACCTGGGCGCCTCCTCCGTGGGCGGCGCCTACGACCGCCCGCCCGAACCGCTGGATTCGGCGATCCTGTTCGCACCGGTAGGGGATCTGGTGCCCGTGGCCCTGGAGGCACTGGACCGTTCGGGAACACTCGCCGTGGCGGGCATCCATCTCACCGACATCCCCGTGCTCGATTACCGCCGTCACCTCTTCGAAGAGCGGAATCTGCGCAGCGTCACCTCCAACACCCGGCAGGACGGCCGCGACTTCCTGGACACGGCCGCGCGGATCGGTGTGCGGGTCACCGTCAGCCCGTATCCGTTGAGCCGTGCCGACCAGGCTCTGAGGGACCTGGCCGCCGACCGGGTCAGCGGCGCCGCCGTGCTCGTGCCCGGATGACCCTCCGCGACGCACTCCTCGGACGTGCCCCGAGAGGTCGCGGTAGCACTCGCAGCGGCACTGTCATGTCGGCCGGCCGGGTGGGACGATCTTCTGGTTGGTCACAGCGGGAGGGGCGTCCGTGGACAGTACGCCGTCGTCTACGGTCCGTGGGGGCGGGCGTACGACCTGTTCCGCCTCTGGCAGCGGGACGGCACCTGGCAGCGAATCTTCACCGCGCTGCAGGCTCAGGCCGACGCCAAGGGTCTGATCACCTGGGACATCAACGTGGACTCCACGGTTTGCCGGGCCCACCAACACGCCGCCGGTGCGAGGAAAAGGGGGATCTCCAAAAGGAGCCGCCTGGCGGCGTCACCGCCGAACCCGCCGACCACGGGCTCGGCCGCTCGCGTGCGGGCTGACCACCAAGCTGCACCTTGCGGTGGAGCAGGGCCAAAAGCCCATGTCCCTCGTGATCACCGCCGGGCAACGGGGCGACTCGCCGCAGTTCGAGGCCGTCCTCGGCCTCATCCGCGTGCCCCGCCTCACGACAGGCCCGCCCCGCACCAGGCCCCGGCGAGTCCGTGCCGATAAGGCGTACTCATCTCGGAAGAACCGGGCCTACCTGCGTAAACGCGGGATCTGCTGCACCATCCCGAACAAGGTCGACCAGCTCGCCAACCGTAAGAAGATCGGCTCTCGGGGCAGCCGACCGCCGCAGTTCGACAAAACCGACCACCGCGAGCGCCACGCGGTCGAGTGCGGCATCAATCGGCTCAAGAGGCACCGCGCAGTGGCCACGAGATACGACAAGCTCGCCGTCCGGTACGAGGCAACCGTTCTCGTCGCGGCGATCGACGAGTGGCTGTGACCAAGCGACTCAGGACGGGAAGCACGCTCCGCAGGTCATCGTCGTCCACCGTGGCGGTCGCGGCCGCCCGCGTCCACACCCGGCTGTCTGTCTCCCTGAAGGCCGGGGCAGCCCCGGCCAGGACGAACGCCCGGTCCGTAAGACCGTCCTGGACGCTGCGCCGTCGCCGACACCGGCGCCTTGAAGCGCGTGGGTGAGTGCGATCTCAAAGTAGGCGCACCCCCCGCAAGCGTCACAGGAACACGGACCGCAGGAGGCGCCGACCGCATCGTGGCACGGCGTCGGACACGATGCCGCGCACGTCCTGTCCGGCTCAGCCGCTCACGCTGACCGCAGCGTCAACGGCCACCCTGTCCCCCTTCTCGTCGCAGCGGGGCACGGGCTCGATGTAGTACGCGCCGAACGATCTCGCACGCGCGTCCCGTCTCCCCTACCGTGGATTCATGAAGGCGCCGCTGGACGTGCTGGTAGTGGGAGCGGGGCCGACCGGTCTCGCCCTCGCCGCGCAGCTGCGCGCGTACGGGGCCCGGTTCAGGATCGTCGATCGTTGTCTCGACCGGGTACGGGAGTCGCGGGCGCTTGCCGTCCAGCCCCGCACCCTGGAGGCGCTGGCGGGCTTCGGGGTGACGGACGAGCTGGTGGCCCGGGGCAACCCGGCGATGCGGCTGCGGCTCCACCTGCCCCGCCGTGTGGTGGCGCTGCGCTTGTTCGACATCGGACTGACCGACACGGCGTATCCGTTCCTGCTGTTCCTCTCGCAGGCCGAGACGGAGCGCGTCCTCTCCGAGTATCTGGCCGCGCGGGACGTGACGATCGAGCGCGGCACCGAACTGGTCCGGCTGGAGGCGACGGACTCGTTCGTCGCCTGCCGACTGCGCCACGGTGACGGCTCGCAGGAGGCTGTGGAGGCGCGCTACGTCGTGGGCTGCGACGGCGCCCACAGCACCGTGCGCGGCCGGACCGGCATCGGATTCGAAGGATACGCCTACCCGCAGACGTTCCTGCTCGCCGACCTGGAGGTCGACGGGCTGGAGCCGGACTCCGTGCATTCGTACATGAGCGGGGCGGGGATGGTGTTCTTCTTCCCGCTCGGCTCGCCGGCCGGCTGGCGCATGCTCGCGATGCGCCCGCCCGACGCCCCGGAGGCCGAGGTGGACCTGTCGTTGTTGCAGGAGATCACCGACCGCTACACCGGCCGGCGGCTGACGCTGCGGGATCCCGTCTGGATGACCGACTTCCGCCTCCACAACCGCGGCGCCGACCGCTACCGCTTGGGCCCCTGCTTCCTGGCGGGCGATGCGGCCCACATCCACAGCCCGGCCGGCGGGCAGGGCATGAACACCGGCATCCAGGACGCGCTCAACCTCGGCTGGAAGCTCGCCCTCGTCTGCCGGGGCCTGGCGCCCGAGGAACTGCTGGCGACGTATGAGGCCGAGCGGGCACCCGTCGGCCACAGCGTGCTGCGCTTCACCGACCGCGCCTTCACCGTCGCCACCAGCGGCAACCCCGTCCTCCGCATCGGCCGCACCCACGTCGCCCCACGTCTGGCGCCGCTGGCGCTGCGCGCGGCCGGGATCCGCGGGCGGCTCTTCCGGACCGTCTCCGAACTGGGCATCCACTACCGGCGCAGCCCCGCCTCCACGGCCGGCTCACGACCGCCCAGGGGCGGGCCGAGAGCCGGGGACCGGCTGCCCGACCTGCCCCGTGGGCTGCAGGCACGCACGGCGGCACCGGGCTGGCACCTGCTGCTGTCCGGGCCGCCACCCCTCTGGCCGGACGAACGGCTCTCCTCGGCCCTGGAAGGACGGATCGGCCTGGTCTCCGTCCACCGGCTCGGCGGACAGAGCCCGTGGCCGGGCGTCGCGCAGGGACTCGTCCGCCCCGACGGCTACCTGGGCTATGTCGCACGGGGCGCCGACCTGGACGGCCTGCGAACCTACCTGGACCGCTGGCTGCCGGTCGGCCGCCGTTGATTCCACCCGCCGCAATGCGGCCGGTGGCCTCTCCGACCGTGGCTCCTGCACCTGAGTACCGGTTGCATGTCCGGGGGCGTCGCCACGTTGTGGAGTCTGTTTGTGGAGTCTGTGCGTGTCCGATGGCGCGTCGGGGCGTGGTGGTGCCGGGTTTCGGGCCGGTGCTCATGCCTCGGCGGGCCGGCCGGCGGCACCGGTGATCTGACCCTGGCGGGCGAAGCGGACGGTCGTCTCGGCGCGGTGGTGGAAAGCGGTCAGCAGGTGGCGACGGGGCCGAAAGCACGGTGAGATGCCGTGAACGCAGCCAGGAACCACTGCGGGCCGGGGCCGCCGGCCCGCAGCGCGTCGGCGTAGGTCTGCCCGAACGTGGCGCACCAGCGGCGGGTGGTCTCGTGGAAGACGGTCACGCCGCGCTCGAGCATCAGCTCCTCGGCCTCGCGGAAGTCGAGCGGGAAGCGGTGGTACAGCCACACGCAGTGCGCGATGATCTCCACCGGGTACCGGTGCCCCTGGTACGACGGCGGCGCGGACGGCACGAGCGATTTTCTCCCCGGCACGATCAACTCCGGGATCGTCCCAGGTCGGTCAGCCAACGTGACAACGCCCCCGGACCAACTCCGTACGAGTGACAGAGGGATGCGGCCACCGCCCGCGCGGTCACCGGCGTCGCGTCGCGGAGGAGAAGGGAGGGGACAACTCGGCTCGTTCGGCCTGGTCCCCGAACGCCGTGGTGCTGTCGTCTCGGGCGGTGCGTCGACGGGCATTCCGTGAGGGCGAATGCTAGGGCACAGGGGGTTGGTTCCTGCCAGATTCCCGGTGTTCCCGTAACTCCTGGCGGCGTGTGGGTAGCGTCTGCGGTCATCACTCGGCCGGAGTGTGAGGCCGGCCGAGGTCGTCCAGAAACGAGGGAGCAGGTACTGATGCTGACTGTGGAGACGTCCCTGAAAGAGGCGATGACCTCGATCGAGGGGAGTGTGGCGGCCGCGCTGGTCGACTACACGAGCGGCATGGCGCTGGGAACGCTGGGCGGGAGCAAGGACCTCGATCTGACGGTGGCCGCGGCGGGGAACACCGACGTGATCCGGGCGAAAGTCCGCACGATGGAGATGCTGGGCCTCAAGGACGACATCGAGGATGTGCTGATCACCCTCGGCAGCCAGTACCACCTCCTCCGGCTGCTCAGGGGCCGCGGAGGCAACGGTCTGTTCCTGTACCTCATCCTGGACAAGGGCCGGGCGAACCTGGCCATGGCCCGCCACCAGCTCAGGCGCATCGAGGCGGAACTGGAGCTGTAGCCGTCCCTTGTTTCCCGGCTCCGCATGCCCACGAGTTGAAAAAGTCTTCAACTCAGCACATCTGAATGTGATCAAGCCAGGGCAGGCCGGGCCGGGAAACGGGAGGATGGCTGGAGCTGGGCACCGAAGATCCAGCAGGTCCAGCTACCGGTCCTGGAATGGCCGAACCGTGGGTGGGGAGAGTTGTCGCATGCAGGTGCCGCTGTACCAGGCCAAGGCGGAGTTCTTCCGTATGCTCGGGCATCCCGTCCGGATCCGTGTACTGGAGCTGCTCCAACACGGTCCCGTACCCGTACGCGAACTCCTGAGCGTGATCGAGATCGAACCGTCGAACCTCTCCCAGCAACTCGCGGTACTGAGACGGTCCGGCATCGTGATCTCCATCCGTGACGGCTCCACCGTCAGCTACGCCCTCGCCGGCGGCGACGTGGCGGAACTCCTGCGCGCCGCACGGCGTATCCTCACCGAACTCCTGGCCGGACAGAATGAACTCCTCGCCGAACTCCGGCACACCGAAAGCTCGGCGCAGACGGGGCCTTCGGCTTTCCCCCCTCCGGGGAGATGACTTCTGAGGTTCCCCTCCTGCTGTGGAGACCGTGACCGGAGCGACAGTTGGGGGCATGGCATCCAGGAAGCGCATCTGCGACGCCGAGTTCCGCGAGGGAGCGGACAGATCGTCGCGGAGACCGGGAAGCCGACTCCGGAGGTGGCCGAGGACCTGGGCATCCACCCGGGGACGTTGCACAGTTGGGTGTCGCGGGCCCGGCGCAACGGCTCGTCGTCCTCGGACCGGCCGGTGGCCGATCCATCGCCCGGCAGTCGTCTGCGGGAGAGCGAGCGCGCTGAGCTGGAGCGGCTGCGGGCGGAGGCCGGGGACCGGGTTCGGGTACGGCGGGTGTTCAAGGAACTGCTCTCCTTCAGGCGCTTGTGGGGGGGTGCCCCTATGAGTTTCGTCAACGCGTGGGGGCACCCCCCCCGCAAGCGGACTTCCCCGTAGCCGGTCGGGCTCGAAAAGTCATCGCTGCTGGTCGAGCGGCGTAGCGGTACTCGTTGAGGGTGCCGCCGAGGACGCGAGTGCGCGGGAGCCTGCGGCTGCCCGGATCGTGCACCGTGACGGATCGATCCTGGGCGTCGGGAGGCAGTTGATTCCGGGACCGATGGGGCCGAGGCGTGTTGCAGTGCCGTTGGAAGTCAGCGAGAACGTGTCGGGCGTGGGCCTCGTTCATGACCAGGACGTGATCCAGCGCTTCGCGCCGGATGGTGCCGATCACCCGCTCGCACCGTGCGTTCACCCGGGGAGCCCGCGGTGCGCTGAGTAGTACCTCCCTGTCTTCGGCCTGGAAGACGGCGTCGAAGGCAGGCCCGTACTTGCCGTCGCGATGGCGCATGAGGAACCGCAAAGACTCGATGCGGACGCCTAGTCAGCTCGCATGGTCGACCGTGCAAATGGCTCCTCATGACAGCTCGGCCTGCGGCGCTGGGCGATGTGGGGCATGGCGACGAGAAAAGCGACGTCCGCGCAGACGAAAGTGGTTTGCCGACACGGATGTCGCGTGGGTAGCGTCGCTGTCTGTGACCCCGACTCTGCGCACCGAGCGGCTACTTCTGGAGCCGTACGTCCCCGAGGACGAAGAGGGCTTCGTCGCTCTGTTCCAGGACACCAGGGTGTCGCAGTGGATGGGTGACGGCCCTGCTTCCGAAGCAACAGACCGGGCCCTGTTCGGGTGGATCTTCACGAAGGTCTATGCCCAGGGCTGTTCGATGTCTGGGCTGTTCGTCGCAACGGACTCCTGGTCGGGCACGCCGAGATCAAGCCGACCGACGTCGTCGGAGGCCACGAGATCATCTACGCTTTGGCGCCGACGGCATGGGGGTCCGGCCTAGGGACTGAGCTGGCTGAGGCTATCGTCGCCCATGGCTTCGATACTCTCGGATTGACCAGGGTGTATGCCACCGTGGCCGCATCGAACGAGGCCTCACTGACTCTGCTGGGCAGAATCGGTTTCGGGCATGTCCGGGACATCAAGGAGAATGACGGCAGCACCACCCGCGTGTTGGCCCGCGGTCTGGCTGCGACCGGCAAGTCGCCCCTCGCCCGATAGGGGCGAGCAGAACACTGCCTCAGAACCTCCCACGGGTGGTCGGGCAGCGCGGTTCGGGTACCGGGTCCAGGTCCGGATGGGTGAGTCAGGAGCGAAGATGGTCTCCGGCTCGGCACGGGCATTACGCCGGCGGACGTAGGCCGCGATGGCAGCGTTCTGGTCGTCGTGGCTGCGATGGTCGGTGCCGTTGAGCGCGAAGCAGCGCAGGGCCGCGAACTCCGATTCGATCCAGTCCAGCCAGGAGCCGTAGGTCAGGAGGAAGATCAGATCAACGTCATTGTCGGCGACCCAGGCGCGGATCTTAGAGCTTGGCCGACAATGCTTCGTGGAGCCGGGGCCACACTCCGGCCTCGATCCACTCGGCCAGGCGCCGCCAGCACGTCATGCCCGAGCCGAAGCCGAGCTCCTGCGGCAGGTGTTCCCAGGCGATCCCGTTGTGCAGCACGAACAGGACGCCTTGGCACACCGACCGGTCCGGATGCCGCTTCCGTCCTGGATGCCGGGCCCGACGCTCCGCCTCGGGCAGCAGCGGCTCGATCACCGCCCACGGCTCGTCCTCGACTTCCCGCGGCTTCGGTCGAGCCACCCCGCACCCCCGACCAACGCTCCCGGAGTGATCCGACCACCTCGAAGATCATTTCGTCAGGAGTTCTCAGTTTGGCGTTCGACGTCGCAGGTCGAGTGACCTGCGACGTCGAACACCAAGCTCAGGCGCGGGTGCGGCAGCGAGTGCTCGGCACCTTGTGCGGGGCAGCATGATGTACAGGCCGATCCGTTGCGGGGGCCTGTGGGAACGGTCGATACGGGCATGGCTGGGGCCGTAGGATCAAGTGATCTCATGGGGGGTGGTCATGCTCAGGCGGCGTACGGGCCCACCGACGCTCGAGGAGGTGGCCGCGCTCGCCGGTGTGGGGCGGAGCACCGTCTCCCGCGTCATCAACAACGCGGCAGGCGTGAAGGACACGACGCGACGTGCCGTGCAGCGCGCCATCGCGGAACTGGGGTACGTCCCCAACCTGGCGGCCCGTACGCTGGCGGGCCGGCGGGCCGACGCGGTCGCGCTGGTCATGACGGAGCCGGACTGGCGGCAGTTCGGTGAACCCTTCTTCTCGGAGATCGTGCGGTCCGTCGGTGACGCGCTGGCCGAGACCGAGGTGCAGTTGCTGCTCACCCTGGTGCGCACGGACGCCGAGCGGCAGCGTCTCGTGGAGTACGCGCGCGGCGGCCGGGTCGACGGCGTCATGCTGATGTCCGTGCACGCCGAGGACGCGCTGCCCGACATGCTGGCCGAAGTGGGCGTGCCCACCGTCCTGCTGGGGCGGCGCTCCGGGGACGAGAGTGTGACCTACGTCGACGCCGACAACGTCGGCGGGGCCCGCAGCGCCGTGGCGCATCTGCTGGACACCGGCCGCCGCGCGGTCGCGACCATCACCGGACCGTCCGGCATGTACGTGGCCCAGTGCCGGCTGCGCGGCTACCGGGAGGCGCTGGAGCGGGCGGGCGCCGAGGGCAGGGCGTCCTGGACCGTCGAGGGCGACTTCTCCGCGGACAGCGGGCACCGCGCGATGGCCGAACTCATCGAGCGCGCCCCGGAGATCGACGGGGTGTTCGCCGCGTCGGACACCATGGCCGCGGGCGCGCTGGGCGCCCTGCGCGCGGCGGGGCGGCGGGTGCCGGACGACGTCGCGGTGATCGGTTTCGACGACTTTCCGCTCGCACAGCACACCGATCCGAAGCTGACGACGGTGCGTCAGCCGCTGGAGGAGATCGGGCGCACGATGGTGCGGCTGCTCCTGGAGGAGATGGAGGAGTCGGCGGTGGCCTGGCGGCACGTCATCCTCCGCACGGAGTTGGTGCTGCGCGGATCCGCCTGACGACCCACCGCCCCGCCCCGCCGGGCACGCCCCCGGCGCACGTCGAATGTTTCGGGAGCGCTCCCGGCGTTCGGAGGTCGCGTGGATCACCTCTCTGACCAGCGCCTTCGAAACGCATTCGACGGGTTGCCGCGCACAGGGTTGTCAGGGACATGGACGCCTTCTACAGTCCCCTTCCGGAACGTCATTGGGAGCGCTCCCATCGATGGGGAGGCGGGAGCGCTCCCGCCTGTAACCCCGCACACCCTCCCGGAGAGGTCCCCCACATGCCACGGTTACGGCACCACCCCCGCGCGCTGCGCACCGCGTCGGCCGCGCTCCTCACCGCTCTCGCCGCGCTCGCGGCGCTGCTGACCGCGACCGCGCCGGCCCAGGCCGACACCACGGTCTGCGAACAGTACGGATCAACCGTCGTCCAGGGGCGCTACGTCGTCCAGAACAACCGCTGGGGCACCAGCGCCACCCAGTGCGTCACCGCCACGGACACCGGCTTCCGGGTCGCCCAGGCCGACGGCTCGGTGCCGACCAACGGCGCGCCGAAGTCCTACCCGTCGGTCTTCAACGGCTGCCACTACACCAACTGCTCGCCGGGCACCGCCCTCCCCGCGCGCATCAGCGGCATCGCGAACGCCCCCACCAGCATCTCGTACGGCTATGTCGACAACGCCGTGTACAACGCCTCGTACGACATCTGGCTGGACCCGACGCCCCGGACCGACGGGGTGAACCGGACCGAGATCATGATTTGGTTCAACAAGGTGGGGCAGATCCAGCCGATCGGCTCGCAGGTAGGCACGGCCACCGTGGCCGGGCGCACCTGGCAGGTGTGGTCCGGCGGCAACGGCACCAACGACGTGCTGTCGTTCGTCGCGCCGTCGGCGATCAGCAGCTGGAGCTTCGACGTGATGGACTTCGTCCGGGAGACCGTCGCGCGCGGACTGGCGGGCAAGGACTGGTACCTGACGAGTATTCAGGCCGGTTTCGAGCCCTGGCAGAATGGCGCGGGACTCGCCGTGCACTCGTTCTCGTCCACCGTCAACACGGGCGGCGGCTCGAATCCGGGGGACCCCGGCTCTCCGGCCGCCTGCACGGTGTCGTACGCCACGAACGTCTGGCCGGGCGGCTTCACCGCGAACGTCACCGTCACCAACAACGGCCCGGCCGCCGTCGAGGGCTGGCAGCTCGCCTTCACCCTGCCCTCCGGGCAGAGCATCGTCCACGCCTGGAACGCGTCCGTCACCCCCTCCTCGGGCGCGGTCACGGCGACCGCACCGGTGGGCAGCACGCGGATCGCCGCCGGGGGGAGCCAGAGCTTCGGCTTCCAGGGCAGCTACAGCGGCGCCTTCGCACGGCCCGACGCCTTCCGGCTGAACGGCACCACCTGCCGGACCGCGTGAGACGCACGGCGGGCCGCGCCCCGCCGTGCCCCCCTCGCTCCGGGGCCCGCTCTTCCCTCCCTGCGCCGACGGGGCGGGCCCCGGCCAGACCGCACCGCGAACGGCCGCGCCGAGGACCGGTGCCGACGCACCGGCCGCCCGGCCGGTCCCGCTTCCGCCGCGGGACGGTCCCTCCAAGCCCCCCGCCCGTCCGGTTGGCACCCTCCCCGGCCGGGCGGGGGTTCCACCCCTCCACCGCTCATGAAGAACTCAGCATCGGGACAGGAGACTCCATGGCTCTGAGAAGCAGACTGGTCTCTCTGGCAGCGGTACTGGCGACCCTCCTCGGAGGGCTCGGTCTCAGTTTCCTCTGGCAGAAGGACGCGCAGGCGCACGGCGTGGCGATGATGCCCGGTTCGCGCACCTACCTCTGTCAGCTGGACGCCACCACCGGCACCGGCGCACTCGACCCGACCAACCCCGCCTGCCGGGCCGCGCTGAACCGGAGCGGCGCGTCGGCCCTGTACAACTGGTTCGCCGTCCTGGACTCCCGGGCTGCCGGGCGCGGCCCGGGCTATGTGCCGGACGGCACGCTGTGCAGTGCCGGCGACCGGTCGCCGTACGATTTCTCCGCCTACAACGCGGCCCGCTCCGACTGGCCCCGCACGCATCTGACGTCCGGAGCGACGATCAAGGCGCAGTACAGCAACTGGGCTGCGCACCCGGGT
Source organism: Streptomyces sp. NPDC004051 (assembly GCF_053604275.1). NCBI lineage: Bacteria > Bacillati > Actinomycetota > Actinomycetes > Kitasatosporales > Streptomycetaceae > Streptomyces > Streptomyces sp. NPDC004051. Next base: position 33,145 of record NZ_JBSGHG010000028.1, read on the forward strand.
GACTTCCGGGTCTACATCACCAAGCCCGGCTGGTCGCCCACGTCCCAGCTGGGCTGGAACGACCTGGAGCTGATCCAGACCGTCACCGACCCGCCCCAGCAGGGCTCCCCTGGTACCAACGGGGGCCACTACTACTGGAACCTGAAGCTGCCCTCCGGCCGCTCCGGTGACGCGCTGATCTTCATGCAATGGGTGCGTTCGGACAGCCAGGAGAACTTCTTCTCCTGCTCCGACGTCGTCTTCGACGGGGGCAACGGCGAGGTGACCGGCATCCGGGGCTCGGGCAGCACGCCGCCCCCGGACCCGGACCCGACCGACCCGCCCCACACGGGTGAGTGCATGGCCGTCTACAACGTGGTGAACTCCTGGAACGGCGGTTTCCAGGGCTCCGTCGAGGTGATGAACCACGGGACCTCGCCGCTCAACGGCTGGGCCGTGCAGTGGAAGCCCGGTCCCGGGACCACGATCGGCAGTGCCTGGAACGGCTCCCTCACCACCGGATCCGACGGCACGGTGACGGTACGGAACGTCGCTCACAACCGGGTGATCAATCCCGACGGAAGTGTGACGTTCGGCTTCACGGCCACGTCGTCGGGCAACAACTTCCCGGTGGGCACGATCGGTTGTGTGAATCCGTAGCGACCGCCCCGGCCAGGTGCGCCGCTTCGCCCCGCCTCCACCGCGGGGCGGAGCGGCGCGCCGTTGCTCCCGTGCTCAGGCGGAGTCCGTCCGGGCCGGCTCCCGGACCGGTGCGGGGCAGGGCGCGCGGCCTCGCGGTCGGCTCGGTGCAGGGGCGTCAGTACCACGAGGCCGACGACCGCGACGAGGACGAAGGAGCCGCCGAGCACGGCCGCGCCGGTCACCGACCGGCCCTCAGTCCGTGCGCGGTCACGACGGCGCCGGGGGCCGGTGCCCCGATGCCCTGGGCGGCGTATCCGACGAGGCAGCGCCGGACACCATGCCCGCCCGGTGCGGGGCGGGGGCGGATCGGCCGAGCACCGTGAGCCCGCCGGCGAAGTCGAAGGCGTAGTTTCGGGCCGGTGCTCAGGCCTCGGCGGGCCGGCCGACAGCACCGGTGACCTGGTCCCGGATGGCGAAGCGGGTGGTCATCCCGGCTCGGTGATCCGAGGCGGTCATCAGGTGGCGGCATGGCCGGAAGTGGGGCGAGATCCCGCTGAACGCGGACAGGAACCGCTGCGCCCCGCCGACACTGCGGAAGCCCTTCATCGCGCGTTCGCACTGCCGGGTGGGCCGGTGGCTGTTCTCCGCCCGGTTGTTGAGGTACTTCGCCTGCCGGTGCTCGACGGAGGAGATGGCCTCGCGGTGGGTGGCGCCGTAGGAGCGGAGCTTGTCGGTGACCACCACCCGAGGCACCGCGCGCGTCTTCTTCGTCAGGTGGCGGAAGAAGCGCCGGGCGGCGGGCTTGTCCCGGCGGCCCTGCACGAGGACGTCCAGGACGCTGCCGTCGGCGTCGACGGCTCGCCACAGGTACTTCCGCTCTCCGTTGATCTTGATGAAGACCTCGTCCGGACACCACTTGTCCCCGGGCCGGGGCCGGCGGCGCAGTCCGTTCGCGTGGGCCTGCCCGAACGGGGCACGCCAGCGGCGGACCGTCTCGTAGGAGACGATGACGCAGCGCTGCAGCATCCGCTCCTCCACCTCACGGAATGACAGCGGGAAGCGGAAGGACAGCCACACGCAGGGGGAGATGACCTCCGCCGGGTACCGATGCCCCCGGTACGACGGCGACGCGTCCCCCACGGACACCTCCTCCAGCGTGATCAACCGAAGAACATCCCACCCGGTCGGCCAACGTGACAGTGCCCTTCTGGGCGGTGCCGGCCGATGCCGGGCTGGGGGGCGCCCTCGGCGGCATCCGGATGTCCCGGACGAACTCCCTCATGGAACGGTGGATCCAGACCTGACGGCGAGAGCTGCTGGACCACACCTTGGTCCGGAACCGGCGTCACCTGCTCCACGCCCTATGCGAGGTTGCCGACGGCCGGGGAAGGCCAGGGCGGCGCGATACGCCCCGGCGGGCTGACGGTGCCGAGGATTCTCCACGGCCGTTGAGTGCCGGAGTCGTGCGACGAGACGGTGGGGAGTCGGCTGCCGTGCGGCTGCCGCGCGATCGGGTGTGTTCACACCGGGAGCGCAGGGAGCCCCGTCGGGGCAGGGTGACCAAACGGGTCCCCTGCCCCGACGGAGCTCGGTCGGCCGGGCGGCGGGTTACCGGAGCCCGGCAGAGGCCGGTGCCGTGTGCGGCGCTCTCCGGCTCAGCCGAAGTTCACGTCGCTGCACCACATGTAGGCCTGGTCGAGGTGCGATGCCTGCCAGATCACGAACAGGACGTGGTGTCCGGTGTAGCCGGAGGTGTTGACGTTGAACGTGATGTCCTGCGCCGGGGCGAAGCGGCCGGTCTGCGTGATGAAGTCGAGGTTGCCCCAGCCCAGGTTCTGGGTCTTGGGGTTGAAGCTCTGCTTGCTCACGTAGACCCTGAAGTAGTCGGCACCGTGGGACGCCTGGTCGTGCAGCTGGACCGTGAAGTTGTTGCTGACGTTGGTCGTCTTCCACTGTCCGGGCTTGTTCAGGCTGGCGTTCCTCGAGAGGTTGTTGCTGCAGAGCGTCCCGTCGGGGGTCCGCGCCTGGAACTGGCCACCGAGGCCGTCGCGGAGTGCGCTCATCCAGTTCCACATGGTGTCGGGGTTGGCCTGGAATGCCTGATAGCACATGGGGTCTTCGGTCTGCATGGCCGGGCTCGTGTGGTTGCTGCCCCACGTCTTCCAGCACTGGTACGCGCGGGAGGCGGGGTTGACGATGGTGCCGTGAGCCTGGGCAGGGGCCGACCAGGCCAGTGCGCCGACAACCACGGCGAACACCATGGCGAGCGCCTGGAGAGGCCGACGGAGGGACGACCGCGAACGCCCGGTTAACGGACTCTTTTTGCGCATGTGGGGGGAACTCCTTCCAGTTGCAAGACTGTTATGGGAGCGCTCCCAACGGTACGTCTTCTGAGTGAAATGTCAATGAAACAAACGGGGTTGATTGCAGGGGTGGCGACGAGCAGGGAATCTGCCGTGAGCCGGGAGTCAGAACCGTTCCCGGGACCGGAAAGCGGGGATGCGGCCTGGACTGGTGTGCGGGGCGAGGTCGGGGAGGGGCGTTCGCAGCATGGCAACGGAACCTGGTTCCGGCGTGGGAAGCCGTGTCTCAACCGAACATGATTCGCTTATTTCTGCTGGTCAGGCATGGTTTCGCTCGGGGTGAGGGAAGCGTGGGTCACGTCCGCTGGAGTGGTGTATCGACGGCCACCCGGTGATCTCGTCTTCGAGGCTGTGCGGTGAGTTCGGTCGGCAGGACGGCGTCGTCGGTTTCTGACTCGCTCGGGTGGAGCCGGGCCTTGGCAAGGAGCTCGCGGCTCATGGGGTGCAGGACGTCGATGCCGTGCGGGGTGTGGACGGCGAGCATGGTCAGGTGGAGGAGGAAGTCCGCGATGAAGCGCATGCCCGTCAGGTCGGGAAGCTGCTGCCGCTTGGTGGCGCTGCGCGCTTCCCGCCCGACGGCCGGTGTCGATGCGAGAGTCATGTCCGTCTGTATTGGGCGATGACGGTGACGAGGTCGTCGAAGGAATCGGCCACCGATTGGGCCCCCGCTGCAAGGAGTTCGGCCGCAGTGGCGACTCCGTAGGAGACCCCGATGGATGTCATGCCGGCGGCGCCGGCCATCTGGATGTCGCCGATCGCGTCGCCGATGACGATGCAATCGGCGGCCGGAATGTCGAGTTCGTGCGCGACGTGCAGGGCCATGTCGGGCGCGGGCTTGCCGCGCTCGACGGTGTCGTGGCCCGCGACGACGGTGAACTCGTCGAGGATGCCGGTGGTCCGTAGCACGTTGACCGCGGCGTCATGAGTCTTGGAAGTGGCGATCGCCAGGGTGAGACCGGACTCGCGGAGCTTGATCAGGCCCTTCGGGACGCCTGGATAGAGCATGCGCCCGCGCTGCTCGGCGAGGTGCTCGGCGAAGCCGCGCCGATAGGCGGCCATGGCGTCCTGCACCTCGGCGTGGTCGGCGGGCAGTCCGAGCAGTTGGGAGAAGTTGTGGTCCAGCGGCTTGCCGACGGTGGCGCGCACCGCGTCCTCGTCGGCCTCGCGGCCGAGTTCCGCGAGGACTCCGAGGGTGATGGAGACGATCGCTCCCGGGGTGTCGGCGAGGGTGCCGTCCATGTCGAAGATGACACCGCGGAGGGCGCCGTCGTGCTCTGCCGTCATGTCAGTCCTCCGTCCGGGTGGCGCTGAAGGCGACCGCGAACTCGCCGGCGACGCGGGCCGTGGACAGCAGCACGGCACGGGTCGCGGCCGCGCTGCGGCCTGCGGTGACCTGGGTGAGGGCGCGCATCAGGAAGGGGCTGATGGCGTTGCCCCGCACGCCCGCCTGGTCGGCCTCGTCCAGCGCGGCCTGGATGGCCCGCTCGATCTCTTCGCCGTCGAGGGCGTCCTCCTCGTCGATGGGAGTCGTCAGCAGGACGGTGCGGTCGCCGTTGACCTCCCAGTGCAAGCGGGTGGCGCGGGCGGCGACGCTCAGGTCGTCGACGCGGTTGACCGGCACGTCGGACTCGCGGACATAGAAGGCCGGGAGGCGATCGGTGCCGTAGCCGAGAACAGGCACGCCCGCGGTCTCCAGGTATTCGGCGGTCAGCCCCAGGTCGAGGATGGACTTGGCGCCGGCGCACACCACGGCGATCCTGGTGCGGGTGAACTGCAGCAGGTCCGCGGAGACGTCGAAGGTCTCCTGGGCGCGCCGGTGCACACCGCCGATGCCGGCCGTGGAGAAGACCGGAATCCCGGCACGCGCGGCGGGCACCACGGTGCCGGCGACGGTGGTCGCGCCGAGGCCGCCGCCCGCCAGGACCTGGCCGAGGTCGCGGGCGCTGACCTTGGGAATGCCCTTGGTGCTCGCGAACCGGTCGATGAGGTCGGTGTCCATGCCCACGACGAATTTGCCGTCGGCGATGCCGATCGTCGCAGGCACCGCACCCGCGTCGCGGACCGACTTCTCGATCTCCAGGCCGAGTTCGGTATTGGCCGGATAGGCGGGTCCATTGACGATGAGCGAGGACTCGAGCGCCACCACAGGGCGCTGTTCGTCGAGAGCGGTGCGTACCTCTTCGCTGACAACGAGGAGCGAATCCATGGGCGGCACTGCCTTTCAGTGGAGGTCGGTACGCGACACACCCTGCCGCCGCCCGCCGGACGGCACATCACGTCTTTCCGGGATTCCGCTGGATATCGCGAGGTCGCGTGATGCCTGCCCGCGAGGCCCGGTCCAGGGTGAACTCGCCATCCCGGCCCGGACGACCGGAGGACCTCGACATGACCACGAACGATCAACCGAGTCGACGCGGCACGGTGGCTCTGTTCGCCGGTGTCGCGGCTTCGACGGTGCTGGCTCCGCCAGCCGCCGCGGCCCCGTCCGGCGGATACCGGATCGCTCCGTCGAACCTCCACTTCGAGATCACCCGCCGCTGCCGGCCGGTGCACCTGATACCGCCACGGCTGGTCCGGCACGACACCGAACGCCCCGGTGGCAGGGCCACGCTGGCACGTGTGCGGGCCGGCGGCACGGTGCGCACGGGCCAGCGTCCTGTGGCGCCCTGGGCGTCCGTCGTGCTGGACCTGCGGGAACCGGCCGCCGACGGCGGCGCGGTGCAGGTGCGGTACGACGCGGGGACCGCGAAGGCCTCCATGGAGTGGGTGCGTTCGGGTTCGGTGCGCACGGTGCACTCGGAGCAGGTACGGCTGACGGCGCCGTTCACCTTCGCCGTCGTGGTGACGGCCAACGCGGTGAGCGCGTTCAGCTCGGGCGGTGGCCACGACACCGGGATCGCGTATTCCTGGCAGCCGCTGGTGACCGACCGCGGAAAGCTGTTCGATCTGATGGATCTGCACCGGCCGGCCCAGCTGGAGCGCCTGCGCTTCGTGTTCGGCGGCCGGGGCGCGGTGCTGGGCCGGGCGCGGGCCGGCCCGTCCGGCCAGTTCGGGCTGCGGGACGTCTCCCTGGTGCGCAACGCCGGCGGCACACCGTACCTCCGCGACGGGCTGCTGCATTTCACCGCGGCCTCCTCCGGTCGGTGTCGGCTGAGCCCACCAGGCGCGCACGGGCGTGTGGCGGATGGATCCGGCGCACCCGGAGCGCATGGAGCAGGTCGGTTCCCCCTTCTTCTCGTACGAGGGTCTCCTGGTCGGCGATCACGGCGGGCAGTTGGTGCGGGACGCCGAACGGGCCGGTTCATCGCGCTCGCGTGCGGCGGCGACCTGCCCACGCCCGGAGTGACGGTCCGGCACGGGACGGGCGGCGAGGAACTGCTGGGCGGGGTGCACCTGATCAAGGCGAAGCAGCTGGAACTGCCCTTCGAGGAGGCCGCCTGGGATCCGGCGCTGCGCCTGATCGACAGCCGCTGGCACTACGCGTACGCGAACGTCACCGGCTTCCAGCCGTCCCTGTGCTTCCGGCCGGTGCTGGTCGCCGCTGCGCCGGACGGTGACTACGACGAGGACATCCGGATCCGGCGCGAGGACGTTGCGTGGCCGAACAACAACGAGGGCTTCCGGTTCCAGCGTTTCGGCGACCGCTGGTACCCGCTGACCAGTGACGCGGAGTCTCGGCAGTGTCTGGTGCGCGACATGGCCATGCGTCCGCACAAGTCCCTGGACGCCCCGAATCCGCTGGGCGCTCCGTTCCCGGAGGTGTTCCCGCTGCCGGGTGCGAACGGCCGCGAGCGGTGGCTGGCGGTCACCTCCGACGAGCGTTCCTGTGAGGACGGCTCGTCGCATCCGCTGCCGGGGTACGGCGTGCACGGCGACGTCATCGTGGTGCGGGCGGACCACCGGCAGCCGGAAACGCTCCGCGGGCAGACCTGCGGGACGGCCGTGCAGCCCCGGGGGCGGGTCGCACGGCCGTCGTCATGTGCGGTCCGTGGTTCTCCGGTCCGTCGTCCGTGTCCCGGCGGCATCCCGGCCCCGGGAGGAGTGACGGCCCTGGGCGTCGGACGCTCGGCGGGCGGGGCCGTCCCGGTGGGCCCGCCGGTGTCCCGCGGACTTCCTCCGTGACGGGGCGACGGCCCCGCACCGTTCGTCACGTCGGCTGCTTGACGTCTCCGTGAGGAATCGAAGTGTCGTGCTGAAGGGCGTGCCGAACCAGTTGCACACGGCTCCGGACGGAGAGCTTGGCGTAGACGTGCCGGAGGTGGGTGTCGACGGTGTGCGGCGAGACCACGAGGCGCTCGGCCACCGCGCGGTTGGTCAGGCCGGTGGCGACGAGACGGGCCACTCGCAGTTCGGCACGGGTGAGACTGTGCCATCCGGAGGCAGGACGCTGCCGGCTCGCTGGGGAATTGGTTGCTGTCATGCGGCGCTTCCGCCCCTTTCCTCGCGAACTTCTGGGTTCCCGGCCGATCCTGCTGGCACGGGATCGTCCGGTCAAAGACGAGGGACCGACCTGGTCAGGTGGCGGGAAGTGTGTCAGGTCACCGCGTTCGCGGTGACCTCCGGGGCGTCGTCTGCCGGAGCGCCGGAGTGGCCTGCCACAGGAGGGCTGTTGCGGGTCAGCAGTAGCGACAGGACCGCGACGAGGGAGCAGCCGGCCATGCCGATGAACAGCGGTGTGGCGGTGTCCTTGCCGCCCAGGCCCACCAGCGGGGCGAGCACGGCGCCGAGAACGCTCTGCAGGGTACCCAGGACAGCGGAGCCGGTTCCGGCGGCGTAGGGGACCCGCTCGATGGCGAGGGCGGTCGCCGTGCCGAAAACCTGGCCGAGGCCGAGGAAGCCGATGCCGATGAGCGAGAGCGCCAGGACACGGTTGAGCTGTCCGGTCAGGGTGACCAGCAGGGCGGCGGTGGTCGCGGCCAGCAGGGTGGTCAGGCCGATGCGCAGCAGGAGACCCGGGTCATAGGCGCCGACAAGCTTGGTGTTGACCGTGCTGGAGATCGTGGCGGTCAGGGCTCCGACGGAGAATGCGACGGACGCCTCGCCGATGCTGAACCCGAGGACGTTCTGCAGCAGGAACGGCGATCCGGCGATGTAGCAGAACAGCGCGCCGCAGCTGAAGGCGAAGGCGAGCGTGTAGCCGACGTAGGCGCGGTCGGTGAGCACGGAGCGGGCGGTCTGGAGGATGGCGGCCATGCCGCCGGGGCGGCGCCGTTCCTTGGGGAGACTCTCCGGGATGAAGACCAGGGCGGCGAGGAACATCAGCAGCGAGACGGCGGCCAGGACCCAGAAGACCCCGCGCCAGCCGCCCGCGTCGTTGACCACGGCGCCACCGGCGAGCGGGGCGACGATCGGTGCGATGCCGCCGAGCGCCATCAGGACGCCGAACAGCCGGGCCGCGACGGTCCCGGAGGCGACGTCGGAGATGACCGCGCGTCCCACGACCAGGCCGGCCGCGCCGGAGAAGCCGGTGACGAAGCGGAGCATGATGAGCACGGAGAGGCTCGGGGCGAGCGCACACAGAGCCGTGGCCGCGGTGCACACGGCGGCACCGACGAGGATGGGGGTGCGCCGTCCGTACCGGTCGGACAGTGGTCCGAGGACCAGTTGGCCCGCCGCCATGCCGATCAGGAACGAGGTGAGGGTGAACTGCACCCCGGAGGCGTTGGTGTTCAGCTCGTCGGCCATCCGGGGGAAGGCCGGGAGGTACATGTCCGTGGCGAGCGGCATCACGAAGGACAGCAAGGCGAGTGTCGCGGTGAGCGTCACCGCCGGCGACGCCGAGGCGGTCTGCCCCTGACCGGGGGACGGTGTGGACATCACGTGCTCCTCAAGGACGACCATGAAGATTTCACTATAGATATAGAGCTATAAGTATTGCTACTGTCGAGACATGACAGCGACCGATGCGGAAGGCGACGCGGTCCTGCTGCGTGAAGCGAGGGAACTCACTCCCGCCCTGTACGCGCTCGGGCGCGTCCTGCGGCTGCGCGGCGTGGACGAGGCCGGACTGGTCCCCCTCCCCCCCTCCGACCTCGAGGTACTGCGCCATGTGTTGGAGTCACCGGGCATCGGTGTCGGAGCTGTCGCTCAGGAACTGGGCCTGCACGCCAGCAACGTGAGCACCACCGTGCGCGGACTGGTGGCCCAGGGATTGATCCGCCGGGAGCCGGACCCCAACGACCGTCGTGCCGTCCGGCTGCATCCGACGATGGGCGCCGTGCAGGGCATGGCCAAGATCGAGCAGGCGTGGGCGGAGATCTTCGCCGACTCACTGGCGATGCTTCCCCCGGCCCAGCGGGATCTCCTCAGGACCGCCGCACCGGCTCTGAAGGCACTCGCGACGACCCTCAGGGAACAGCGCAACGCGTCCCGCGGCTGAGGAACCGCGCCCCGGGACCGCATCGCGTCCCAGGGCAGAGGGCTCATCGGGAGTCCTGCAGACGGGACAGCAGGTCCGCCGCCCACCTGGGGTGCCAGCGGAGCACCTGGGGCAGGCCGCCGTCGGTCGGATCCGCCGTCCAGCGGAACTCGACGCCGGGGTTGTGTGCCTCCCACCCGTCCGGGGCGAACAGGTGCGGGCTGCCCTGGATCCCGCCGCCCCGGGCGGTCCGCCACTGGTCGTAGACCGCCCGTCGGCCCGCGCCACTGGCCAGAGCCTCCTCCAGGGCCGCCGTGTCGATGTGCGGGCACTCCTCCGCCACGGTGAGGATCTCGGCGTGCACCGCGATGCACCTGCTGTCGACGTAGAAGGCGTGCCGCAGGGCCGCGTCCAGTTCGTCGCTCCCGATGAGCCCGCCGACGGCCGGGTCCTTCGCCGCCTGCACCGCCTCCAGCGCGGGCAGCAGTGTCGAGGGGTAGCTCGAATCGGGCGCCGACCACAGCCGCCAGCCCAGTTCCGGGCGGGCGGCAGCGATCACGACGGTCTCGGCGTCCACGATCCGCTTGGGCGTGGGCTGGCGGTTGAACAGCTCCAGCGGAAAGGCTCGGTGGTCGACCAACAGCTCGGTCCCGGTGCGCCGGGCCTCCGCGCGCAGGGTGCACAGGGCGAGCGTGCCCCACGGGCACCCGATGTCCGACCAGACGGTGAGAACCGGGCCGCGGAACGGTTCAGAGGTCGATGCGGACATCATGCATCCTCACCCAGTTGTTGAACTCCACCAGGCGTTCCAGCACCGCCCGTGCGCTCCACGGTCCGCCCATGGAATACGTGCCCTCCGGGGCGTCGAGCAGTCGGCGGATCTCCTCGCGCGAGGCCAGCCGCAGCACGGGGGCGTCGTCGTCGGCGATGGCGGCCTCCACCCGCTCGCGCACGGCCCGCTCGTACCCGCCGTCCTGGGTGGACGGGTAAGGGTTCTTCTTTCGGTCCAGGACGGCGTCCGGCAGCACCCCGCGCATGGCGGCCCTCAGCAGGCTCTTCTCCCGGCCGTCGAAACTCTTCATCTCCCAGGGCGTGTTGTAGACGTACTCGACGAGGCGGTGGTCGGTGAACGGGACGCGCACCTCCAACGCGGCCGCCATCGAGATCCGGTCCTTGCGGTCCAGCAGGAAGTTCTCCCAGCGGGTCAGGTTGAGGTACGTCACCTCCCGCATCCGCTCCCGCTGACCGCTCTCCCTCGGCAGCCGGGGCACCTCCTCCAGAGCCTCGGCGTAACGCCGCTTGACGTAGTCGGTCAGCCCGAGCCGGCCCCACAGGCCGATGGTGCGCAGCGCCCCGATACCGCCGGCCTTCTCGAAGGGGTGGTGCCAGGGAAAGGTGTCACCCTCCACGGCTTCCCGGTCGTGGAACCAGGTGTACCCACCGAAGAGTTCGTCGGCCGCCTCCCCGGACAGCGCGACCGTCATCCGCTCCTTGAGCGCGCGGCACAGCACCAGCAGCGAGTACTCCATGTCACCCGTGGAGACCGGCAGGTCCTGGGCACGCAGCACGTCGTCGCGCACTCCCTGGTCGAGCACGTCGGCGTTGTCCAGCTCGACCACGATGTGCTCGGCGCCGACGTGCCGGGCCACCTCGACCGCGAACGGGGTGTCCGGGTCCGCCCACTGGACGTTCGCCTTGAACCGCTCACCGTGGCCCTTGAAATCCACCGAGAAGGCCAGCACCGGCCCTCCCCCGCCGCTCTCCCCCCCGGCCAGGGCTCGAGCGGCCAGCGCGGTGATGGCGCTGGAGTCGAGCCCGCCGGAGAGCAGGGTGCCGACCGTGACGTCGGCGACGAGCTGTTCGGCGACGATCTGCTCCAGCAGCGAGCGGACCCGCGCGATGGTGGTGTCGAGGTCGTCGGTGTGCTCGCGGGCGGTCAGCCGCCAGTAGCGGGTCTCCTCGCTGCCGGAGCGGCTGAAACGCAGCAGCGTGCCGGGCTTGACCTCGTGCATCCCGCGGAAGATGGCGTGACCGGGCGTCTTGACGATGCCGAATATCTCGCGCAGTCCCTCGGCGTCGACGACGGCCTCGGTGTCGGGGTGGGCGAGGATCGCCTTGGGCTCGGAACCGAACAGCACACCGTCGTCGGTCGGCCAGTAGTAGAGCGGCTTGACGCCCATCCGGTCACGGACCAGCAGCAATTCCTCGGTGCGCGGGTCCCAGACGGCCAGTGCGTAGATGCCGGTCAGCCGCTCGGCGAAACCGGGCCCCCACTCCTGGTAGGCGCGCAGCACCACCTCGGTGTCGGAGTCCGTGCGGAACGCGTGCCCCAGCGCGCGCAGTTCCTCGCGCAGCTCGCGGTAGTTGTAGGTCTCCCCGGTATAGGTGATCACCGGCGCGTCCGCGTCGTCGGCGGCCATCGGCTGCTTGCCGCCTTCCAGGTCGATGACGGCCAGCCGACGGTGGGTGAGCAGGACGTGTTCGGACGTCCACACGCCGTGGGAGTCGGGGCCACGGCACTCCAGGGTCGCGTTCATCCTCTCGGCTGCGGACGTGTGCTGGGTCATGTCACGCTGAAAGCTCAACCATCCGGCAAGGCCGCACATGGCTCGTCCCCTCTCATGGGTCTTCGGTGCTGCACTCGGGTGTCCGTGCGGGATGCGCCCCGGCCGGGAAGCAGCCGGGGCGCCAGGTCGGTCGTGCGGTCAGATACGCGGTCCCCAGCCGGCCTCGTCCCAGAGGCGCAGTTGGCGCACCTCGGGGATGTCCCCGATCCGGGCGACATCCGGTCCGCCGAGGACCGGGGAACTGGGCCGGCCCGGCGCGAGGACGGGCCAGGAGTCGACTCCCTGCGCCGCGGGCGCCTGCCCACGGGCGAAGGAGAACACCAGGTCGATGAAGGCGTCGGAGATCTGCCGTCCCAGCGGCCCGTCGCCGTGGACGGGCACCTCCTCGGGCAGCGGGTGAGTGCCGAACAGAAAGCGCGAGGTGGCCTCGTGCGAAGTGCCGAAGTGCGGCGGGTGCACGGGGTGACCGAAGTCCATCACGCACAGCGGCGAAGTGCCGGTGCGGGCGTGGCGCTCGGCGAAGCGCACCACCGTGCGCCGGAAGAGACCGTCGCCCCGGATCTCGGTCCACAGGGTCCGTGGGCCGTCCGGCAACCCGTCCGCGGCGGCCTCCCGGTAGTCGTTCGGGCAGCGCTCGACCAGCGTGTCGGACACCTCGGGGGCGCCTTGCGCGGGACATCGCGCACAGCGGTCCGCAGCTCGGTTCCGTTGGTGGGCGCGGGGGGCGGAGTGGGCGCCCCGGGGCCGGGGAAGAAGCACCCTCCGGTACGGGTGTGGACGGAGAGCACGGGCGCCCTGGGGGTGGGGCGCCCGTGGTCGAAGGCGGGCATCCAGCGGCCGTCGATCACCGGTCCCTGGTACTCCTCGTCCGCTGCCGAGCACGCGCTCCCGGGGCGGGCCGGAGAAGAGGGTCTCCCAGGTGTCCTTGATCGCGGCAGCCTCGGCATGGCGCGGTCCGGACACTGTGGTGCCGAGCCGGTGGGCGATCCGCTCGTACGCTTCGGTGGCGTCCGCCGCGGTGAGGTCGACGGCGGGAGTCCAGGCGTGGGCGGCGCTGATCACGGCGATCCGCCGGATCACGGTCCGTATCTCGGGCAACAGCGACAGCTGCCACGCACTCGACCCGTCGGCCGAGGTGCCGCAAACGGTGGTGTTGTCCGGGTTCCCGCCGAACGCCTCGGCGTTGGCCCGGATCCGGTGCAGCAGCGCGGCCTGGTCCTGCAGGCCGCAATGGGCGAACGCGCCGGTGGCTGGATCGGTCAGGCTCTCGCGCAAGCCCCAGCCGAAGGCGCCCAGACGGTAGTTGAAGGTGACGACGACCATGTCGCCGCGGTCCGCCGGGCGTTGTCCGTCGTACAGGGGGTGGTTGGCAGTGCCGACGAACCAGCCTCCACCGTGGATGTAGACCATGACCGGCCGGGAGCCCCTGGGGTCCGGGGTCCATGTGTTGGCGTAGAGCGAGTCCTCGCTGCTGCCGGGCACCACCGACTGGTGGGAGGGCGGCGCGAACCGGGTCGCGTCGCGTATCCCGCGCCAGGGCCGAGGCGGCCGGGGTGAGGAGAACCGCAGCGTGCCGGTGGGCGCCTGGGCGTACGGCGCCCCGCGGAGGACGACCGTGCGTCCGGCCCGCTCGCCGGCGACCTGGCCCGCGGTGGTGCGGGCGACCGGCCCGGTGACGGACGGCGTGCGGGACGCGGCGGACGCGATGGTCGGGACCGCCGCCGAAGCGAGGGCGAGGGTGGTGCCGGCGATCACCATCCGGCGGACCGGGGAGGCGTCGTGGGTGGCGGCATGCGGCATGGGCACGAGCTTTGCGCGCGGCGAGGGGGGCGGCAACGAACCGCCGGTCACTTCGTCAGGTGGGGGCGGCACCCGTGCGCCGCCCCGGACGTCCTGGTCACGGCTCAGTTGTCGTAGCGGTACCAGCGGGTGCGGTCGAGCAGGGTGGCCGGGATCATGGTGTGCCAGGGACCTGGCGGGGTGTGCAGACCGGGCCCGTCGGCGGTGCCCTCCACCGAGAGGTGGTGGGGTACGTCCGGGTGGCGCTTCATCCACAAGTGATCTGGCTCGTCTCCGCCACGGAGCCGACGTGGTGGGTCTCGACCAGGTCGGCCCCGAGACCGGCGGCGAGGGCGACAGCGTGGGCGACAGCATGGGCGACGAGTTCGGGAGCGCGGGGATCGGTCACCTTGGGGCCACGTGGGTACACCATCGCCATCAGCGGAACGTTCCAGCGGTCGCAGGCTCCGGCGACGGCGGCCATGTCGGCGACCTGCCGGGCCTCCTCGTCCGAGCCCAGGTTGACATGCACGCTGACCGCGTCGGCGCCCAACCGCACTGACGCCGGCGATGAGGAGCGTCCGACCGGATCACCCGGTGCCACAGGTGACCAAGTCATCCTCACCTCGTTGGTCGGCCGTCACCGGCACGCCAGAGTTGTCCCCGGAGCGTCTGACCCTTTCGCCCAAGCCTCCATCGACCGAGGAGCCCAAGCTCGTGACGAACGTCGCCGTCATCTACTACTCGTCCACCGGCCGGGTGCACCGACTGGCCGTCGCGGCAGCCGAAGCCGCCGAGAAGGCGGGCGCGGAGGTCCGCCTGCGCCAGGTGGCCGAACTCGCCCCGGAGGAGGCCATCGCGGCGAACCCGGACTGGACCGCGCACCGGGAGGCCACCCGGGACATCGCGGTGGCCACGCCCGAGGATCTGGAGTGGGCAGATGTCCTCCTCTTCGGCACGCCCACCCGGTTCGGCCTGCCGGCTTCCCAGATCAAGCAGTTCATCGACACCGCCGGGGGCCTGTGGGCGCAGGGCAAGCTGGTGAACAAGGTCGCCTCCTCGTTCACCTCCACGTCCACCGCGCACGGCGGCCAGGAGTCGACGATCCTCGCGCTGAACAACACCTTCTACCACTGGGGCGCGATCATCGTGGCCCCCGGTTACGCGGACCAGGTCCAGTTCGCTCCCACCAACGGCAACCCTTACGGTGCCAGCTGCGTTTCCGCCAACGGCACCACGGGGGCCACCGAGGAGAACCTGGCGTCGATCGGGTTCCAGACGGCCCGCTGCGTGGAGATCGCCGCGGCGCTCGAGCGCGGTCTCGCCTCGGCCTGACCTGCCCGGGGCAGGCGGGCCGGCAGAGCGCCGGGCCCGCCCCGTGGTGGGAGGGCGGGGTGGGTGAACCGGTCTCGCCGGTGCACGCGATCACCAGTCCGCCCAACACCCCCGAGCTCTGGGCCACCACCGCGCAGCGGCCGGTCGCGGGGTTGTTCCCGGTGGGCGACGCCGCGTGTACCACCGACCCGCTGTTCGGACGCGGGATGTCGTCGGCCCTGGAGCACGTCTTCCGGCTCGCCGATGTGCTCTCCGCCCACCCTGACGCCGGCATCGCCCAGTGCCGGACCGCCGCGCGGATGACCGAGGAGCTGTTCCTGCCCTGGTACGAGCAGGCCGTCGGGTCCGATCTCATGTCTCATGCGGATCGCCCGCCGGCGCGCGGCGGTCAACGACGCTCCCCCGCCCCACCCGGCGCCGGCCGCCGGCGGCATGCCCACGTTCGACGAGATCGTCGCGGCGGCTGGCGACCCGGCCCGCGAGCTGGACGCACGGGACGTCGAACGGGCCGTGCTCACCGGGTCGTCGACGGGCGGCTACGTCGTGATGACGTTCCTGCACCGGCGCCCCGGCCGGGCCGAAACCGTGTGCCTGCCGTCGGCCCGCGCCACCGCGGACCCGCCCGGGGCACAGGAGCAGCGGACGCGTTTCGCGGACGCGATCACCACCGACGGGATGCGGGAGACGGTCGTCTACCCGGACGACACCGCGTCTGGTGGGCCCCACCACGCGCGGGACCCGGCCCGAGGTGCTCGCCCGGGGGCTGGCCGTCACGCACCGCGCCGATCCCACGGCTGTGGCTCGGGCGCAGCGCACCATCGCCGGGCGTCCCGGCCACACCGCTACGCTGCGGGAGACGGACGTACCCGCCCCGGTGATCGCGGGTGCCGAGGACAAACCGGTCGCGGCCGACGAGTCGCTGCACACCACCCGGGCCCTGCCCCGTGGTGAGCTGGTCACCATCGAGGGCGCCGACCGCCTCCAGCCCCTCGAGCGACCGGACGAGGTGACCGCCGCGTTGTACTCCCTCCTGCACCGGGTGGGGCCGCCACGTGCTGACCGAGGACCACGAGGGGTGGGGCCACGTCTCTCCCACCAGCCTGGGGTTCCCCCACCACACGCTCGTCGACGCCCACTTCCAGGCGTGCGGGATCCCTGTCTCCGGTTGCTGGGACAGGCAGGCGTCCAGCGCGACCACCACGTCCTGGACGCCGACTGCGGCAGCGGCGACTCCTTCCGCATCCGGCCACCCTCGTCGGCCCCACGGGCCGCGTGGCCGCGATCGACCTCGCCGAGGAGAACGCCGCGCCAGCCGCCCGGCGGATCCGTGAACGGTCACCGGAGTGCCCGGTGGTGGTCTGGCAGGGCACCCTGCTCGCCCTCCCCTACCCGGACGCCACCTTCGACGTGGTGTGGTGCGCGAACACCGTGCAATATCTGGACGACACCGAACTCGCCGCGGCACGCACCGAGCTGCGGCGGGTCATCCGGCTCGGCGGCACGGTCGCCGTAAAGGACCTGGACACCCATCTGATCACCCTGCGGCCCGGCGACCCGTACCTGTTCACGGACTTCTTCCGGGTCTCCGGCGCCGGGCCCGGCTACGCCCGCCGGCAGCTGCGCTTCCGTGAGCTGTGCCACTGGATGCGGCGGGCGGGTTTCACCGACGTCCGGCAGCGGACCGTGCTGATCGAACACCATGCCCCGTTGACGCCGTCCGCCCGTGCCTTCTGCACCGCTGCCTGCGCCCGGGGGCCCGTCAGGCGCTCGACCTCGGGCCGAGCAACCGGTGGACGGACCTGCTCGACCCGGACGGCGTCGCGCACGCGCTCGACGACTCCGACGGCTGCATCAGCGAGGGCAACGTCCTGGCCGTGGGCACCGTACCGGCCACCACCTCCCCTGACCCCGTGCGGTGCCCGCACCACCGCCCGGCCGCGGTGGCGCGGACCGGCACCGGTCCGCACCCCTTCCGGTACGCGGTCCGACGGTCGGCGGCAGTGGCCGCGCAACCGGCGCGTCCGCGATCAAGGTGGCTGGTTCACCTCGCGGGCCGACCGCTTCCGAGGCGACGGTGAGAGGGCAGTCCGAACGGGACTGTCTGACCCCCTGAGGCGAGGTTGCGGTGAAGCCATCCGAACTGTCATCCGTCCCGGTGGACCACGGCTCCGGACGTTCCGTCGGCTGTCTGCGCCCCACCGGGTCCGTGCGTTACCCGCTCCCGGGCGACGACATCGTCGGTGAGCTGTGCTCGCTCATGTTCGCGTCACTGCCCAGAAGGGATCAGCGGGCGCGCGGCGAGCAGTACGTGCGCGGACTGCTGACCACACCGGGCCGCAAATCTGTGCGGAACATCGCCGCGCAGGCGGGCGGCGGTGCGGCGGTACAGTCCCTGCACCACTTCGTCTCCAGCTCCACCTGGGACTGGCGGCCGATGCGCGGCGCCCTCGCCGCCCACCTGGAGCGGACCACCTCGTCCGCCGCGTGGGTCGTCCAGGCGCTGACCATCCCCAAGTCGGGCCGGCACTCCGTGGGCGTGGGGCGGCGGTTCGTCCCCCAGCTGGGCCAGGCGCTGCGTGGGCAGTGTGCGCTCGGTGTGTGGTTCGCCTCGGAGTCGGTGAGCGCGCCGGTCAACTGGCGGCTGCTGTTGCCCAAGGAGTGGACGCGGGACCCGGATCTGCGGCGACGCGCCGAAATCCCGGAAGGCGCCTCCGCCGAGCCGATCGAGGAGAGTGCACTGGCCGCGGTGGTCCAGACCCTGCGCAATCCGGACGTCACCCCGCGCCCCGTCCTCCTCGACGTCCCGGGCAACTGGACCGACAGCGCGGTGCTCGACGGATTCGTCCGCCGCGGGCTGCCCGTCGTGGCCCGGGTGATGCCCGACACCCGGCTTCTGGTCGCCGATCCGGCCATGCCCGGTTACGGGGCGGGGCCGCTGCCCGCGGAACAGATCCTGATGTCCGTGCGGGGCCTGCGCCGGACCGTGGAATGGGACAACGCCGAGCACGGCGACCGGCGGACCTCCTCAACCCTGTCGATCCGGGTGGCCGCGCCCGGTCCCGCCCCGGCGGACGGCCAACGGCCCCTGCATCTGCTGGGCGAGTGGGAGGACCAGTGGCAGCCACCGGCCCGAGTGTGGCTGACCGACCTGGCCGCGCCCGCCTGCCAGCTGCTGCGGCTGACCAAACTGGGCCGCCGAGTCGCACATGACCTCGTGACGGTCGGTGACCGGGTCGGGCTGCGGGACTTCGAGGGACGCTCGTTCCGCGGCTGGCACCGTCACACCACGCTCGCCTCGGTGGCCCACGCCGCGTCCCTGCTGACGGGTGTCACCAGTGCCTCCGGGGCCCTGGACCGGTCGCATCCGAGGTTCACCGCCTGACACCGGGCAGTGGTCGCACCACCACCGCACCGCCCGTCCGGTGTGCACTGACCACGGGTGGCGCCGTATGCCGTCCGCCACCTGACGAACTAGAGCACACGCCGTTGCCCCCGCGTTCCCGGGCATCGATAGTCGCAGTCGATCAGGCACGGTCTCCAGGACTCCGGCGGGGGCAGGCGGCGCGCACATTCCCCCGCAGACGCCCGCAGTCCTCGCCGGACACCATTCCCTCCCTTGACATCCGAGCCCCAGCCATCCACCGGGCCCTGGCCCGATGCCTTTCCCCAGAGGGACTTTTCATGATCGACACAGTGTCCTACGTGCGTTCTCTGCCGGCACGTCAGCAGCCGGACTGGCACGACGACCCAGCGCTCGAAGGGGTCCGCCACCATCTCTGCCGAATGCCTGCGCTGGTCGACGCCGGCGCCGTACACCGGCTGAGCGCCCTGCTCGGCGAGGCGGCCTCAGGCCACCTGCGGGTGCTGCAGACCGGCGACTGCGCCGAGGATCCCGCCGAGGCCACACCCGGCGACGTGGCCCGCAAGGCCGCTCTCCTCGATGTGCTCGCCGGGACGCTGAAGCTCGCCTCCGCCAAGCCCGTGCTACGGGTGGGGCGGATCGCCGGCCAGTACGGCAAGCCGCGCTCCCGGCCCACCGAAATCGTGGAAGGCACCGAACTTCCCGTCTACCGCGGACACATGGTCAACCGTCCAGAGCCGGACCCGGAGCTGCGCCGTCCCGACCCGCGGCATCTCCTCTCCGGATACCGGGCCGCAAGCGACACCATGCACTTCCTCGGCTGGCGCGGCACGCTCCTGCGCCCGGAGCTGGACGTACCGGTGTGGACCAGTCATGAGGCGTTGCTGCTGGACTACGAACTCCCGTTGCTGCGCCGGGAGGCCGACGGCTCCCTGCTGCTCACCTCAACCCATTGGCCTTGGGTGGGGGAGCGCACCCGGCAGCTGGACGGAGCTCACATCGCGCTGCTCGCCGCGATCGACAACCCCATCGCGGTCAAGGTCGGCCCGAGCATGACTCCGGAGGAGCTGCTGGAGCTCTGCGAACGCCTGGACTCCGGACGGCGACCGGGTCGGCTCACCTTGATCGCCCGGATGGGGACGCAGAACGCGGCCGAGAAGCTGCCCGCGCTGGTGACGGCCGTCGCCCGCGCCGGACATCCCGTGCTGTGGTTGTCCGACCCCATGCACGGCAACACCGTCACCAGCCCCGAAGGGCTGAAGACCCGCTTCGTCGAGGCCGTGGTCCGCGAGGTGGAGAACTTCCAGTGCGCGGTGGCCGGCAACGGCGGCGTCGCGGCCGGTCTGCATCTGGAGACCACCCCCGAGGCGGTCACCGAATGCGTCCGCGACTTCGCTCACCTGGACCGCCTCGGCGACAAGTACCTCACCTTCTGCGACCCCCGGCTCAATTCCCAGCAGGCCATCGAGGTCGTCTCGGCCTGGCGCGGCTGACGACTCGCGCAACACCGCGCGCCCACGCCGGAACAAGGCGGAGCCGACCCGCGCACGGGTCGGCGGCGCATGCGACGCACCCCGGGACGGCACGCGGCGCGGCACATGAAGCAGCAGACGAAACAGTTCTGGGAGGCAATACCGTGAAAGGCACCATCGCCCTGGTGACCGGGGCTGCAGGCGGGATCGGGGAGGCGGTCGTACGGCTGCTCGCCGAGCGGGGCGTCACGGTCGCCGCCGTGGACCTGGACCCGGACCGTCTGGCCACCACCGTCGGCAAGCTCACCGCGGACGGACACATCGTGCACGCCCGTCCCGCCGACGTCACCTCCAGCCCGGAGGTGGAACGGCTGGTGGACTCGGTCGAGCGCGACCTCGGGCCGATCGACCATCTGGTGAACGCGGCGGGTGTGCTGCGTCTGGCCGAGGCGCACGCCCTGACCGACCAGGACTGGTCCGCGACCTTCGCCGTCAACACCAACGGAGTCTTCTTCACCTCGCGTGCCGTTGTGAACCGCATGATCCCGCGCCGCCGGGGGGCCGTCGTGACCGTGACCTCGAACGCGGCGGGCACGGCCCGCGACCGGATGGCCGCGTACGCCGCGTCCAAGGCGGCCACCACCGCCTTCACCAAGTGCCTCGGGCTGGAGGTGGCCCGGCACAATATCCGTTGCAACGTGGTGGCTCCGGGGTCCACGGACACTCCGATGCTGCACGGCATGCACGCGGACCGCGGCGCTGCGGCGGCGTCGATCGCCGGCAACCCCGGCGCGCATCGGGTCGGCATCCCTCTGGGCAAGATCGCCCGGCCCGAGGACATAGCCCTGTCCGTCGCCTTCCTCCTGTCGGACGAGGCCGGCCACATCACGATGCACAGCCTCACCGTCGACGGCGGAGCCACCCTCGGCGTCTGACCCCCTCTCGTCCCTGCTTCGAAAGGACCCGCTTCCCCATGTCCGTCATACCCCCGATCGAGCCGTACGAGTTGCCCGCGCCCGGCGAGCTGCCTCCGGCATCCGTCGACTGGCGGCCCGACCCCCGACGCGCCGTCCTGCTCGTGCACGACATGCAGGAGTACTTCCTCAAGCCCTTCCCGTCCGGTGTCGCGGACGCGCTCGTGCGCAACGCGACGCTGTTGCGCGAGCGGTGCGCCCGGCTGGGAGTCCCGGTGGCCTACACGGCCCAGCCCGGCGGCATGACCCCCGAACAGCGCGGCCTGCTGGCCGACTTCTGGGGCCCCGGCATGCGCACCTCGCCCGAGCACCGCCGGGTCGTCGCACCCCTTGAACCCGCGGACGGCGACTGGGTGCTCACCAAGTGGCGCTACAGTGCGTTCGCCCGCTCGGACCTGCTGGACCGCATGCGCGCGCACGGCCGGGACCAGCTCGTCATCTGCGGTGTGTACGCCCATGTCGGTGTGCTGATGACGGCGGTGGACGCCTTCTCCCACGACATCCAGCCCTTCCTGGTGGCCGATGCCGTCGCCGACTTCTCCGCCGACTACCACCGCCTGGCTCTGACCTACGCATCCGAGCGCTGCGCTCGAGTGGCCGTCACCAAGTCCCTGCTCGACGAGCTGGGCGCGATGCCCGAGGAGGCTCACCGGTGACCACGCACGAGGCCCCCACGCCCCGGCCGGAGGACGCGCCCGACCTGCTGGCACGTGTCCTGGACGGCTCGGTCTCGTCGTTCGCCCTGCTGCACCGTCCCGAGGCCACCGGCCGGGACACCCTGGAGGTGCTGCTCACCGACGCGATCCCCTGCGCCTCCCTCGCCGAGCTGCCGCTGCCGGACTTCGCTGCCCCAGGCGGCGGCCACGAACTGCTCGCCCTGGTCCCTTACCGTCAGATCGCCGAGCGCGGATACGCCGCCCACGACGACGGCGAGCCGCTGATCGCGATGCCGGTGCACGCGGCCCAGTCCCTGTCCCTGTCCCAGGCCCTGTTCCGTCTGCCGAACGAGCCGGTGAAGGTGGACGACGGCGGCTTCGATGTCTCCGACGAGGACTACGCGGACATCGTGCGCCGAGTGATCACAGACGAGATCGGCACCGGCGAGGGAGCCAACTTCGTCATCAAGCGGACCTTCACCGCACAGCTGCCCGGCTTCATCCCGAGGGCCGCGTTGTCGTTCTTCCGTCGACTGCTGGAGCGGGAGGTCGGCGCCCACTGGACATTCCTGATCCACACCGGCCGGCGCACCTTCGTGGGAGCCACGCCCGAGCGGCACATCAGCGTGGACAAGGGCAAGACGGTGATGAATCCGATCAGCGGCACCTACCGGTACCCGGCGAGCGGCCCGTCCCTGGACGGGGTGCTCGAGTTCCTCGCCGACCGCAAGGAGGCCGACGAGCTGTACATGGTCCTCGACGAGGAACTGAAGATGATGGCCCGGATCTGCCCCTCCGGCGGCCGGGTGGTGGGCCCGTACCTCAAGGAGATGGCACGGCTCGCCCACACCGAGTACTTCATCGAGGGCGAGACCGACCACGACGTCCGAGACATCCTGCGCGAGACCCTGTTCGCGCCGACCGTGACCGGTTCCCCGCTGGAGAACGCCGCCCATGTGATCAGCCGCTACGAACCGACGGGACGCGGCTATTACAGCGGTGTGGCCGCGTTGATCGGCCGGGACGCCTCCGGCGCCCGCACCCTGGACTCCTCGATCCTGATCCGCACCGCGGACATCTCCGCCGAGGGGCACCTGCGTATCGGGGTCGGCGCGACGCTGGTGCGCCACTCCGACCCGGACTCCGAGGTGCGCGAGACTCGGGCCAAGGCATCGGGTCTGCTGGCCGCCCTGGGCGAGCCGGAACCCACCCGGTTCGCCGCGCACCCCGACGTGCGCACCGCGCTGGCAGCCCGCAACAACGGCATCGCGGACTTCTGGCTGGACCAGCCGGGTGGCCGTGCCCCGGACACCGGCGCGTTCGCCGGACGCCGGGTGCTGGTGGTGGACGCCGAGGACACCTTCACCGCAATGATCGCTCACCAGTTGCGCTTCCTGGGCCCGGAGGTGATGGTCCGCCGCTTCGACAAGGAGTACGACGTCGACGCCCACGACCTGGTGGTCATGGGGCCGGGACCGGGCGATCCTCGGGACGTGCGGCACCCGAAGATCGCCCACCTGCGCACGACGATCTCCCGGCTGCTGGAGGAGCGGCGGCCGTTCCTGGCAGTGTGCCTGAGCCATCAGGTACTCGGCTCGCTGCTCGGCCTGGAGCTGGTCACCCGGCCGGTTCCGAACCAAGGGGTGCAACGGACGATCGACCTGTTCGGCCGCCCCGCCAAAGTGGGCTTCTACAACAGCTTCGCCGTCCGCTCCGAGCGGGACGCGTTCGACCATCCCTCCTCCGGCGAGGTGGTGGTCAGCCGGGATCCCGCGACCGGTGAGGTGCACGCGCTGCGGGGCCGGGGCTTCGCGTCCATGCAGTTCCACGCCGAGTCCGTGCTGACCCAGGACGGTCCGGAGATCATCGGCTCGTTGCTGGGCGAGGTGGTGCGCTCGTGCACGCGGTAGTGGTGTGGTGGGACCTGGAGGGATCCGGACAGACGGTGAAGTCGCTGCGTGACTTCCTGCGGAACGAGGCGGTGGATCGTTTCTCCCGAGCCGAGGGCCTGCGACTGAAGTTCTGGATCTCCGACGCGTCCGCCCGGCGCTGGGGCGCCGTGCTGCTGTGGGAGTCGGCCGAGGCCGCCGCGGCACCGTTGCCCTCCCGCGCCACCGAGATCATCGGCCGACCTCCGAGCACACGCCTGGCCTTCGACGTGGAGGCCACCGTCGAGGGCCTGTACACCGTCGCCGCTCTGGCGGGCCGGGGCGTCGCGCTGGAGACCCCGGCCGGATGAGACGGTCGTGCGGTGGCCCCGCCGGTGTCACTCGCCCCTGCGGAGGCGTGACCGGTCGGGGCGCCGCGCCTCCAGCACCTGCCGGGTGCCCTGGAGCTTCAGCGCGAGCTGTATCTCCAGCGCTCGCTGGGACTTGTACCAGTCCGGGCCCAGCAGTTCGGTGATCCGCTCCAGCCGGCGCGAAACGGTGTTGGGATGGACGTGCAGCACCTCGGCGGCGTACGTCGGGCTGCGGTCGGAGTCGAAGTACGCCTGGAGCGTCTTGGCGAGTTCGGTGGAGCGCTCGTTGTCGTACTCCAGCACCGGGCCGATCTCGGAGGCGATGAAACCGTCGATGTCGTGGTCGTCGGAGAGCAGCATCCCGAAGAACCCCAGGTCGGAACTTGCCGCGGTGGCTCCTTTCCCGTGCAGCAGGGTCAGGGCGTCCAGGCAGCGCAGGGCCTCGCGGTACACCCGGCCGACGTCGGCGGCGCCGCGGCCGGGTCCGGCGGCGGCGACCGAAACCGAGTGGTTGAGCAGCGGCGAGAGTTCGGCCGACACCCGGTGAGCCGCGTCGGAGGCGTCGCAGCCGGGTAACAGCAGGACGACGCAGCCGGCCCGTACGCACTTGAGGCCGTTCATCCGATGCGCGTAGGAGGAGCCCCAGACCGCCGCCCGGCCCTGCTCCCCGCCCTCCGACCGGGCCAGCACCACCACGTGCTCCGCGCACAGGTCGATGCCGAGCCGCTCGGCGCGGTCCATCAACTGGCGCTGGGAGCGGCTGGGCGGATCGGCCAGCAGGTCCTCCATCAGTTCGTCACGGACCGGGCCCTCGGCGATGACCGTGCTGCGCTGGAGCAGCAGCACCATGGTCACGGCCTGCGCCGCGAGTTGCAGCAGCTGCTCGTCCTCAGAGGTCAGCTCCCCGGCCGGGCGCAGGATCAGCGCGCCGATGTTCTCGCCCCTGGCGTCGAGGGGGACGATCCACAGGCCGCCGGCGAGCATGACGGGGGCGCCGCCGGCGTGCGCGTCGAGCACGGCCTCGGTGACGGCGGCCTCCTCCAAGCCGGGTATCTCGCCGGTGGCGGTCAGGACGCGGTCGCTGGGGTCGCGTACCACGAGGGTGCCGTCCAGGGCGTGTCCCGCGGCGCTGGTGACCGCCGCCAGGTCACTGCCGCCGAGAACCAGGTCGATCAGCCGGCGCTGCGTGTCGACCAGACCGCGCATCCGGGTCAGGGACAGTTGTGCCCGGTAGGAGTCGTCCTCCAGGTCGCTGACGTCGGCGCGGACCTGGTCGAGCACCCGCGACTTGTCGATGGCGACGGCGGCCAGGTCGGCCAGGGTGCGCATCAGCCCGGCCTCGTTCGGGGTGAAGTGCCGCACCTTGCGGTCGGAGCCGTACAACGCCCCGAAGGGAGCGCCGCCGCGGTGCAACGGCACGGCGAGGATGGCCCGCTGGCCCTCGGCCCGCACCACCTTGTCCATGCGCTCGCTGTGCTGGATCCGCTGGTCCCTGAGGTAGTCGGCGGTCCAGAACGCGGCGTTGCGCTCGGTGAGCGCGTCACCGAAACCGTAGCCCGGCTCGACCTGGAGGCCCACGCTCAGCGCGGTGGTCTCGCCCTCGGATGTGCGGATGCGCCAGCTGCCGTCGGTCTCGTCGAGGAGGCTGATGTACGCGATGTCGAAGCCGAGCAGCCGCCGAGCCTGACGGGTGATCACTCGCAGCAGACTGTCGAAGTCGTGCGGGTAGGTCAGATCACGGGCGGTGTCGACCAGGGCCGCCAGATCGGCTTCGCGTCTCTGCCGGTGACCGAAGAGGGCCAGCACGGACATGCCCAACCGGGTGGCGCACTCGGCTCGCTCCAGTTGCTCGGGGCCGACCCCGGCGTCGCGCGCCCGTTCAAGCAGGGCCTCGATGTCGGCGGCCGGTGCCTCCTGTGCCAGCAGTTCCAGAACCTGGAGAGCGTAGGCGTCCGTTAACGATGCGTTCGACACAGTAACCGACCCCCCAAATAGGCCCATAATGGCCAAAGCTGCACTCAGCGTAAACCTACGGTCCGTCACTTGACATAGTCAAGTGACGGACCGTAGGCGGCGATCGAACAGTCGTCCGACCTCCTTTGCGCGGTGAGGGAGGTCTGCCGGCCTGCGCCGCTTCGAGAGCGGTGGCCGCGACCGTGTCGGCGCCCCGGACACTGCGGTGGGCCGGCCTCTGGTATCCGATGAGCAGGACCAGCGCGCCCCTGTGCGAGCTGTGGTCGAAGGCCCTCCCAGGGCGGGGAAGACGCCGGTCAGTACGTTGCGGAGACGGTTGATCATCCGTACCGGTCGGTCACCAGATCCGACCGGTGGGCGGTCAGCAGTGCGAGGCCGGAGGCCGGCTGGGCGGGCACGTCGAGGGTGGCGAAGTCCCGTCGCCGGCGGGAGGTCTCGGCGATGACGCAGGCGTCACGGGCATCGGTCTTCGCCTCGCCCCGGTAGGCGCCCGACATGCGGTTGACGGTGCGGCCGGGGACGTAGACGGCCCGCCGGCCGTGGGCCGCGAGCAGCGCCGGCAGCAGCGCGGAGGACGTGCCGGAGATGTCCACGGCTCAGTGGACCTCGTCCGCCAGGTCGAGGATCTCACCGGGCGCGGTCAGGATGGCCGACTCGTCGTTGTCGACCTGCTTCGACCAGAGCGTCGCACCGGTCTCGTCGGCCACGGCCGCCCAGTGGCGGCCTTTACCGGCATCGACACCGGTCCACCGCCCGCGGCGTGGAGCCCATGCTTGCGGCGTGGAACGGCGCCGCACCCACCCCTCCCGCGCAGCCCGTTCGGCGTCCGGCAGGATCAACTCGGCCTTCGGCCGCCCGGTACGCACCACCAGGAAACCCTACACATCTGGACAGAATTCCTGACTCGGAAGACCAGGAGTGGTGCGCCACTGGGGCACCCCGGTGCGCCCCCTGGTGATTGACGGCCGCAGGCCCGGCATGGACGCCATACGGCCCCGGCTCGCGGCGGCCCGGACCCCGGTGCCGGCGCGTGTGCCCCGGCCACCCGGCTGCGGGCCGCCGACACCGCACTGCCTGGTTTCGGAGCGGGCCCGCTGCCCGCGGAGCGGATCATGCCGGCGGTTCAGGGGTTACGCAGGCCGGTGCCGCACCCGCCCGGGCCGGAATCTCATCCGGTGCTCGCGACGGTCCTGCGGGGGGAGGCCCCCACCCGGCCCGGCGGCCTGCCGTCCCGTCCGCGGGACTCACGGCGGCCGAGGCTGCTGGGCGAGTGGCACGGACCTGCGGCGCCCGCCGACCCGGCGGTGGCCGGCTGATGGACCGGACGTGCCCGTGTCCCAGCTGCTGCGGATGACGGCGCCCGTGGGCCGGTTGACCTCCGACCTCGCCGAGACGGGCGGTCCGGTGGGACTCCGGGACCACTCCGGCCGCTCCCTCGACGGCTGGCACTGGCACATCACTCTGGCCGCAGTGGCCCACGCGGTCGCCCTGCTCGCCGGACGCGCCCCCGACCGGAAACTCGCCGCCACCGCCCGCCCGAAGCCACCGCCCTGACCGGTCCCACCGCGTTGTGACGAAGTGCCGGTCACCGCGTTGCCGCCGTCCCCGCGGCATGGCTGGATCAAGCACGGTGCTCGGCACGTGCATGCGGCACCCGACCGAACGAGACAGCACGCGACGGAACACGAAGGGGTACAGGGAAGAATGGCTCAGATTCTTGTCGCCGGCGGCGGCATCGGTGGACTCGCCACCGCGCTGTCCCTGGCGCAGCGGGGTCACAGCGTCACGGTGCTGGAACGCGGCGCGGAGTTCGCGGAGATCGGCGCGGGCATCCAGCTCGGCCCGAACGCCTTCCACGCCTTGGACCTGCTCGGCGCGGGACAGGCCGTGCGTGACCGCGCCGTCTTCATCGACGAGCTGCGTTTCATGGACGGGACGACGGGCGAGAAGGTCGCTGCCATGCCGCTCACAGAGGCGTATCGCGCGCGTTTCGGCAATCCGTACGCGGTAGTGCACCGAGGTGATCTGTTCCAGCCGCTGCTCACCGCGTGCCGGGCGTCCGACGCCGTCGAACTGATCGCGGGCGCGGCCGTCGAACGGTACGCGCAGGACGCGGACGGTGTCGACGTCCACACCGCGGACGGCCAGACGTTCCGGGGGGACGTGCTGGTCGGTGCCGACGGAATCCGCTCCACGGTACGCCGGCAATTGCTCGACGACGGCAATCCGCGGGTCTCCGGACACACGATCTACCGATCGGTGATCCCCATCGGGAAGGTCCCGGAGGAACTGCGGTGGAACGCCGTGACCCTCTGGGCCGGTCCCAGATGGCACTTCGTCCACTACATCATCGGCGGCGGCCGGTACCTGAACCTCGCCGTGACCCGTGACGACGGCGCTCGCGTGGCGGTGGCCGGGCGTCCCGTGGAGCGCGAGCACGTCCTCGGGCGGTTCCCGGGCGTGGGGGAGACGCCCGCCCGGCTGCTCGAGCTCGGTGAGGGCTGGCGCGAGTGGGTGCTGTGCGACCGTGACCCGGTGGACACCTGGACCGGCGGCCGGGTGGTCTTGATGGGCGACGCCGCCCATCCGATGCTCCAGTACGCGGCCCAGGGGGCCTGCCAGGCCCTGGAGGACGCCGTCGTGCTGGGCGCCCTGCTGGAGAACGCCGCCGGCGGAGACGTGGCCGGACGGTTGGGGAAGTTCAACGCCGAACGACGCGGGCGCACCGCCCGGACCCAGCTCGTGGCCCGCGAGATGGGCACCCGGCTCTACCACCCGGCAGGTCCGGCCGCCGAAGAACGCAACGCGATGCTGCGTTCCCTGACGGTCGACGATCTGTACGAGAAGGTGGCGTGGCTGCACGGCGACCGGGGCTTCGCCCGCGCCGTGGACGGACCTGCCGACGGGTGACCCCGTCGACTCCGGGTGGCGCCGGCCGGCCTCGGACGACTCCGGTTCAGCCGGCGCAGGTCAGCGGTGATCCGCTGAACTCCGGGACCGCTCCGCCAAGACCCACCGACGTGTTCAGGATCCGGTCGCACAGCCTTCGCAGGATCGGGCTGACTACGGCGCCGCCCTCGCGGTGCAGCGTCGAGCAGAGCCGGTCGTAGACCCGCAGCGCGTCGGCGGAGCGTCCGCAGCGGACCAGGGCGGTCATGTAGTGACGGTGCAGTCCCTGGTGGGTGCGGTACTGATCGACGAGTTCGCCGAGTTCGACGAGGCGTTCACGGTGGCGGCCCAGCTGCAGTTCGATCGCGGCCCACTGGTCGAGCGCAGCCATCCGGTCGTCGTGCAGCGAAGTCGTGTGCGCCCGCAGCGCGGTTCCCTGCGTCAGGTCGCACAGGGCGTCACCGGCCCACAGCGAGAGTGCCAGACGCAGCCGTTCAGCGGCCTTCACCGCATTGCCGGTGGCCATGGCCCGGTATCCGGCACCGATGTGCCGCTCGAACTGGCGGGCGTCCAGCAGTCCGCCGCAGTTGTCCAGCCGGTACCCGGCGGGCGTGGAGACCAGCAGATCCGCCCCCGTGGTCCGGGCGCTCCCGCGGGAGTGCGAGACCTGCAGCGCCTCCGTCAGCTTCCGGCGTATGGAGGCGATGAGTGCGACGAGCCGCGAGTCTCCACCGGGTGGCGAACCGTTCGGCCACAGTTCCTGTGCGATCAGGCAAGTGGGCACGACCTGATCCGCACGGAGCGCCAGCAGCGCCAGAACCCTGCGCGCCTCCGGTTCCTCCGGCAGGGCCGACCTGCCGCCCGCCGTCACCTGGAGGCGTCCAAGAACTTTGATTTCCATCATTCCCCCGCTCCGCACAACCGGTGTCGTACCAGGCTTGATTCAAAAAGATACCTCCGGGTCTGTCAATGACAGACCCGGAGGACGGAGGTAGCGTCCCTCACACGCCAGGGTCGCCCTCCCGCGGTTCATGCGCCGCCCGCGCCGGACGTCACAGCGACGCCGGCTTCAGGCCCGCCTCAGCCAGGACCCGCGCTCCCCGACCCGGGTCGACGTCCAGGTGCATCAGCACCGAGGGAACAACGATTCCGGCCAGCAAGTGCCGGTAGAGAACCGAAACTTCCCGTTCCAGATCCAGCCGCGGCACCATCGTCGACACCATGGAGTTCACGCCGCTGAAGGCCCCGACCGTGATCCGCGCGGTCTCCTCCGGATCGACGTGCAGCAGTACTTCGCCGCGCTCCTTCGCCTCGGTCAGCACCCGGGTGGTGCGTCCCACCCACTGCTCGTACGGCGAATTGCGGTTTATCTCGGGCACCTGCTCCAGGGAAAGCCGTACGCTGGCGCGCAACAACGGGTCGCTGACCAGCAGACGTGCGAACAGCAGCCCCATGTCGACGTATTCCTGCATCTTGCACGCCTGCGCGCAGGGCACCGGCGTCTCGTTGACCTGCGCGTCCAACACGGCGTTGGCGAGGGCCTCCTTGCCGCTGAAATGGAAGTACAGCGCCCCCTTGGTGAGGTTGACCCGTTCCAGGATGTCCGACAGCTTCGTGGCCCGGTAACCCTTCTCGTCGAAGACGGCCGCCGCCGCCTCCAGGATCGCGCGCCGGGTGCGGATTGCCCTGTCCTGCTTCACCATCGGACCTATCACCTTTCCGCGCCGCGGCACTCGCGCCGCCGGCCTCGTGCCCTTCTCAAAACAAACCTTCAGGTAGGTATTTTTCAACAGATGTTCACGGCACAGATACTAGGAATCCCCTTGTGAAGCAAACCCCACAGTACGTAACGTCTCGGCTCGGTGAACGAGTCCAGGTGGGCTGATCCACTCACAGGCCGGGGTAAATGCGTGATGCAGTCATTCGTGGCCGACAGGTGCCCGATGACAGCTGCGGCAAATGCCGGCGACGCAGAGGCGATCGCCGAGCCCGGACCGACCCGGACCGTGCCCCGACAGCTGGTGCATCGCGCCGCGGGGCGTTGTCAACGTGAGGGGTGATCCGGGGCCGGGCGGGTCGAGGCCGGGCGGGAGCGGGGGTGGTGCTGTGGTCAGGCTGGTGTGGGCAAGTCAGTGACGTCGTTCCAGGTGGTGAAGCGGCGGGTTGTCTCGACACGGCAGTCAGGGACAGCGAGGTGGTGACGGCGCAGGGCCTCGGCACAGTCGGTTGATGCCCGGTTGCTGACGTCTCCTCGTGTTGGGCAGGGCCCGATACAGCACAGGCGCGGGCGTCCGTGATCATGGATTTCTCTACGCTCTGCAATCTTGGACTGCCCGCGCCTGCCGAAGCGACGCAGCCGTATAGGGCGTCCACCCAGAGAGCAGTGGGGAATGAGTGTGGTGGAGAGCTGGTCCCGCGTGATGAGTCTTCTTCGGGAGCACGCCCCGGCCGATCATGCGGATCTGCCCGGGCCGGCCACGGAACAGATGCTGGCGGCCGCCGAGGAACGGAGGGGCATCCAGCTTCCTCGGGGCCTGCGGGCGTGACTGTTGCAGAACAATCTTGATCTTCCTGAGGAAGATGTGGACGACGATGTGGCATGTTGCGGTTTCGCCGGGTTTCCGGACGAGGGAAGTTTCTTTCTGGGCATCCGGGCGATGGAGAAGCTCTACGCGAACCGCTCCATGCCCGGTGGGGTCAACCCTGCGGATCAGCCGGACAATCCGTTCCGGCGCAATGAGGGGATCCCGTTCCTGTCGGACCAGGACGGCTGGACAGGAAAGTTCATCGACGTGCGGGACGGCCGTATCGGCAAGTGGTTCGTGGGTGAGATGACGACCACGGGCGAGCATGCGTCACTGGCTCACCATGTCGACTCCGTGGCAGAAATGCTGACGAAAATCGCCGATGGAAGCCATCCGACCTGCTCGGTGGCCGAAGGACGACTCGCCTGGTCGTGAAACCAAAGTGCCCCCGGTTGTTCCGGGGGCAGAGCTTCGGCGTCGTCCGCCTCGTCCGTTTTGATCATGTGAGGCCGAGGAGAGCGAGGGTCCGGGTTTGGTCCCGGGCTGCCCGCCGGAGTCCGGAGGCGATGTTCCGGACGTCGGCCGGGCGGATGGCTCCGATCGCAAGGTTCCTGCAGGTGGCCATCGCTCGGGGTGCGTTCCCGGTCCGCACCTGGGAGGCGTCCTCGACGGTCCAGTGCCCTCGGATCAGTCGGGCGGGCTGAGCCGGGCCGGCCTGTTCGGCGGTAAGGCTGGTGACCGCGTAGACGGTCTTGCGATGGACGCGGCGGCGAACGATCTGGACAACCTGGCGGGCGCCGGGGAAGAGCAGGTTGT
Organism: Streptomyces sp. NPDC004051; assembly: GCF_053604275.1. Taxonomy (NCBI): domain Bacteria; kingdom Bacillati; phylum Actinomycetota; class Actinomycetes; order Kitasatosporales; family Streptomycetaceae; genus Streptomyces; species Streptomyces sp. NPDC004051. The sequence goes on from NZ_JBSGHG010000028.1 coordinate 65,074, forward strand.
TGACCGTGCAGGCCGTCAGCGCGAGGAGCGTCACGAGCGGACGCCGCACCCCGCGGCTCACGCGGGTCCGGGACCTCGCTGCGCTACCAGCGCCACGACCGCAGAGGGAAGCGCTACGAGAAGCAACTGCCCGGCCACCGCGTGCAGATCGACCTGAAGTTCATCGAGCCGCTCGCCTCCGCACCCCAGGGCCGGCGCGGCGGCCGCAACAAGTACTTCCAGTTCACCGCCACCGACGACTGCGCCCGTCTGCGGGTGCCGACTTCCTGGCCGTCCGGTCATGACATCCTGTAACGCCACAAAACATTACGGAATGCGGGACGACAGGCGGTGAGACGGGCGCCCGGCAGTGACGGGGAAGAACGACGAAACTCCGTTTTCTGGTGGAGGAACAGTATCGCCACGACGGCATGCCCGTCGAAGTGATCCGCCAACTCGCCTCCTGGGGACACCAAGTGGACGTGTTGCGTCCCGGCGGCTCCCTGTTGCGCCTGACAGAGGCCGTACAGACGAGCATCCATGACGCATGGGTGCTCAAGACGGTCTCCGGCGGCCCGGGCCTCACCCTTCTCGAAGCGGCGGCCTCGGCCGGCCTGACGACGATCAACAACGCCCGGGCCATACGAGGCGTAAGGGACAAGGCGCTGGCCGCCGCCATCGGCCTCCGCCGCGGGCTGCCCCTGCCTGCGACCTACGCGGCCGCGCTGCCCGAACTGCTCGTGGAGACACCCGATTCGGAGTATCCGATCGCGGTCAAGCCCGCTGACGGCAGCTCGGACCGAGCCGTGCACCTGGTGTCCTCCCCACGCCGGCTCGCCGAGATGCTCCCCGACCTGGCGGAAGAGGGCATGCTCATTGCCCAACCGTACGTACCCAACTCTGGCGTTGACATCAAGGTGTACAGCATCGGCGACGAGCTGTACGCCACCGAGCGCCGTTCCCCGCTCCACCCGGACCACGCTGTACGGGAGCGCCGCGTTCCGCTGTCGGCCGAGATCGCCGCGATCACCGGTCAGGTCGGCGTGGTCTACGGCCTCGATCTGTCCGGTGTGGACGTGGTCCTGGGACCGAACGGCCCTGTGGTCGTCGACGTGAACGACTTTCCCAGCTTCCGTCAGGTCCCCGACGCGCCGGTACGCCTGGCAAGGGCCGTCCTCGCCCTGGCGGCCGGCGCGGGCTGGGCGACCGCGGCTGCGCAGCCGCCGCTCGGCGCCGTTCCGGGCCCCCTGACGGCAGGCAAGGCGGCATGAGAATCGGCCTGATCACGTCTGAGCCCAGCCACCCGCTACTGAGCCTCACTACGGCCCTGCTCGCGCCCGACCACCACGTGGATGTGCTGGATCCGCGTACGCCGCTGCCCGTTTCCGAACCGCTCGCTGACGTCTGTCTGCTGAAGACACGTACACCACATGCCCTCGCACTCGCCCGGGCTCTGGAGCAACGTCGCGCCTGCGTGCTCAACTCTGCCACTGCGACCGCGCTGTGCCAGGACCGTACGTCCATGGCCGCACTGGCCCTGGGTGCCGACCTCCCTTTCGCGGCCACGCACACCTTCACCACCCTCGCCCGGCTGGCGTCCGGGCCGGCGCTGTCCGGACCCGCGGTGGTCAAGAGCCGCCACAGCCGACGGCACGATGTGGTGGCCCGCGTCGACAGCCCGTCGCACCTGCGGGACTTGGCCGCCGCCCATCCGGACGAGCCGGTCGTGGTCCAGGATTTCGCCCCCAAAGACGGTTGGGACTACAAGCTCCGGGCGATCGGCGACCGGCTCTTCGCCGGCCTGCGCCGCTCCGAACTCTCCCCGAGGGACGCGGCCCCACCCGAGCGCTCCGCCTCGACGACCTGCCGCCCGGATGGTCGGCCCTGGTGCACCGCGTCGGAGAGGTGTTCTCCCTCGACGTCTACGGCGTGGACATCATCGACCGCTGCCACGGCGCCCCACTGATCGTGGACATCAACGCCTTCCCCGGCATCCGGGGCCAGTCGGGTGCTCCCGAGGCTCTGGCAGCGCTGGCCCTGTCCCGGGCCAACCGAGCCGATACGAACCGGCTTGCGTGCCGTGGTGCGGGAGATGCAGGTAGGAACGGTCGGGACCGCCTCGTACGGCGGGCCCCGGAGTCCGGGCCCGCCGCCGCGCCCTGACCGCTGCGGCGTACACCGGCAGTCCCACCACCAGGCCCGCGCCCCGCGTCGAAGCACAGCGTCGGCACCAGAACCCGGCCCACGGCCCCCGCGCGACGGCCCAGTCGCGCGCGGTCCGCTGCGCGGCACCGGCCTCCGCGCAGCCGGCGACCAGCACCGCGGCCATCCACCGGTCGCGGACCGACAGCACAGGGAAGCCCGCAGGCGTGTCTGCCGTCGCGGCCGTCGCCGGGGGTGGAACAGCAACCAGGGGTGCTCAGCCTTCTACACGTCCAGCTCCTTCGAAGTGGCCGGCGGTCGCTCCGCCGTCGATCACGTACATCAGTCCGTTGGTGTACGAAGCCTCGGCTGAGGTGAAGTCAGCGACCGCTGCGGCAACCTCGTCCGGTGTGGCGAATCGTCCGAGGGGCACGGTCGCGGCGTAGCACTCCCGCACGCCGTCGCCGGCCCCCTCGAAGATCTCATCGGCCATCGGAGTTCCGACGAAGCCCGGGCAGACCGCGTTGGCGCGCACCCTCTGGGGACCGTGGCCGAGTGCCGGGCAGCAGATGAGCCCCCGGTGGACTGCTCCACTTCGCCGTCGACCATTTGGGCACGGACAAGAATATTGCCGCCCTGACTGCGGGAACCCTCGTCACACCGTTGTCCTCCTGCTCACCCTGTGGGCCATCACCTCCAAGGTGGCGTCGCACGACAGGTGCCGGGGCGACTTCGGACAGCGTGCGGACGAGTCCGACGCCGCCCGAGGACCGTCGTCACCCCGGACGGTGGTTGGTTTGCCCGACCGATCGATGAAAGGCAGTACCACGCATGGTCTTCGACGGGCCCGGAACGACGGACCCCGAGCAGTCGAACAAGGCCGGTGAGCCAACCCGGAGAGAACGCACCCGACCCGAACGACCGTGGGCGCAGCACTGGGCTGCGGTTTTCTCCCTGGTGCCTCTCGGGCTGCTCGCCGCGGCCATGTGGTTCGGGCGCTGGGTCCGGCCCAGTGGGGATGAGTGGTGCTTTTTGCCCGTGGTGCGCGACGGCGGTCTCACCGGCATGCTCGAGAAGTTCTACGTCCATGACAACGGGCGGGTTGCGAATGCCCTGCTGGTCTGGGCCTACGCGCGTTTCGGTGTTCCCGGACACCAGTGGTTCGCGCTGATCAGCGGCCTCGTGGTGGTGGGCGTTCTGTGGGCCGTGACCCTCGCGGCCGTGCGCCGGGCCGGCGTGACTGTGCCACGAGGGGTGCCGCTCCTGGTGGCGTCCATGGTGGCGGTCCTCTTCCTCTTCGCGTCCCCCAACACCTACAAGACCTTCTATTGGCCGGCGGCCTCGGTCTCGCACACCCTGGCACCCGTGCTGGCCGGCGCGGCGGTGATCCCGTTGCTCCGAGCACGCTCACGGACGGCGAAGATCACTGCGCTGCTCGTCGTCTTCCTGACCGGCGTCTTCATCGGCACCCTCTCGGAGCAGAGCTCCGTCTGCGCGCTGGTCCTCCTGAGCGGCGTGCTGCTCCTCGGCCGCTGGATCGTCCCCGGACCCCGGCGAAGCTACGTACGGCTCTGGTGTCTCGTGGGAACCGCGGGAACGGTGATCGGTACCTTGGTGCTCGTCACGTCTCCGGGGTCACGCAACCGACGGCACGGGCGTGATGCGGGGATGGCGTCCATGCTCGCTCCCGAATCCCTGATCGGGGCCGCCAAGGGCTTCTTCCGGATCCTCGAAACCCTCCTCACCACCTGGCCGTACGCGGGGGCGGTCGCGGTCGGCGTCCTGTTGGGCGCGCTCGCCACGAGGGCGGACAGCGGCACAGCCCCGTTGGTGAAACACCTCCTGCTGACGAACGCCGCCATCCTCGCGTTCCTGCTCTCCGGCTACCTCTGCACCCTCGCCGCCTATCCCGTCTTCGGCCCGGCAGTGGCGACCTCCACCCGGTTGTGGAACGACTTCCGGTTCCTCTACATCCTGCTGCTTCTCGGCATCGGCGTGCTCCTGGGGCACCGACTGCGACGACGTACCCTGCGCCCCGTGGCTTTGGTGGTGGCCGGCACGGCCGTCTGCGGCCTGGTGTGCGTCGTGTTCGCTCTCTCCCTCCACCAGCTTGAACACACCATGCGGATGCGAGCACATCAATGGGACCGCCAGGACCAGTGGCTCCGCACGCAGGCGGAGCGTGGTGCCCGGGAACTGCCGTACCGGCCCACACCGATCAGCAAGATGACGGAGCCCTTGGACGGGGGCTGGCCCAGCCGCTGTGTCGCGAGGTACTACCACCTGGACCGCATCACCCCCGCACGAGTGTTCCCCTGGCAGTGACGCCTTCCTCCACCGCAGCCCCGCGGGGCGTACGGACCGAACCGGAGCGGAGTACCGTGAAGCGGAAGGCTGGCGACGGGGACCGCCCGGTCGCCCCGGCCCAGGCATCTGCCCGGGGCAGGTCAGGAGCAGCCCTCACCGTGCTGGACGGAATCACCGACGTCCACGACATGACCGCGGGACCGGTGGACAGGGAGTGGCTGTCCCGGGTCAGCTCCAAGCGACTATGTCCGGGGTCACCGGTGAGAAGTCGTCCGGGCCACAGGCCCCTTTGTCCGATACGGCTGCTCCCCCTGCCCGGGGGCGGGCCCGGCCGGCCTCCTGGGTTCCCGTCCGCGTAGGAGGTGCACCCGATATGGATGCGGAACGTGCCCGTCGCATGGTGGAACTGCTGCGTGCCCGTGGTGTGATGGCCCATCTCGTGGAGGCAGGAGTCTACGAGTTCGGAATCCGCGTGGTCCTCGATGAGGGGGTCGAAGCACTCTGGGACATCGACGGAGCGGCGGGGCTGGATGCGGAGATCGTCGACGAGGGGGTCCTCATCGGCTTCGTCCCCCATGTCCCCGGCTCCGAGAACTACACCGAACAGCAGCTCGTGGACAGCATCGCGACAACGGACTACTCGTTGGAAGGACTGCACCCACCGACAAACGGCCCACCCGGTGCACCTCCTCCCGAGCCGGGCTCCCCGGCCGGTGGTGGCCTCCCGCACCCCGATGCGCCGCCCCCGGTCCACCGCAACCAGCGCCGTGCCCACTGGATCCGGCGGGGCCGGCGATGAGGGTGCCCGAGAGGGGTGACAACAGGACCCGTTCCGGGCCGGCCCGCGCAGGAGCGGGACGCTCCGGTCGTTGTCCGTACCTCCAGGCTGACGAAGGGATAACCGGACACGAACCTCCTGGCCGTTGCCGGGACCGGACGCACCGTGCGGCGGGGTGAGGTCTTCAGCCCGTGGGGCCCCGACGACGTCGGCAGGACCACTCGGGGAGCCGTCGCACCGCTGGACAGACCGGCCCAGCGGCTACCGCACGGTCGGCCTCGAGGCGGACGTACCGGAGGAGAACCCCGCCGCCGTCGAAGGAGAAATCGTCGGCTCTTCAGCGGGCTGTTCCGTCTTCTTTCCGTCGGGCGGCAGTGACGGGCCGACGGGGACCCGGCGTGACCGGGGCCGGCTTCGGCCCGGTCGGCGGGCGCATGCACGTCCGTCTCAGGTCGAGCCGTAGACCTCGCGCACGTTGTCGCGGGGTGCCGGCCTGGTCTTGGCGGCCGGTCCCTCCGCGAAGGCCCGGAGCAGGTTCTCGGTGGTACGGGTCACGAAGGCTCCGGTGCGCGCGTCCATGCCGTGGTTGCGGCCGTTCTCCCCCGTCCCGGCCATCAGGCCCTCGACCCACCGCATCGTCCCGGACGCGAAGACCCCGGCCCCGCTCGGCACCGTGTAGTACGCCGAATCGGAGTGGCTTCTCCTCCCGTTGCAGACCAGCGGGGAGTGGGCGACGATCTCGATCGGCGCGTCCGGAAGCGATCCCGGGGTGACACGGTCGTATTCGACGCCGACGAGATGGGCGAAGAAGTCACCCCGCTTGACTCCGGTGCCCGCGAAGAGCCAGTGGCCGGCGTTGTGGACGACATAGGGGGCGTTCACGGGATATCCCTCGTAGAGGACTCCCGTCAAGGACGATTCCGGGTCGGGCTCGGGTGCCTGGCGGAAGTCGGTGGTCACCAGGGCGCCGTGGCGGGGATACAGGGGATCGTGGCGGTGGTCGGTCTTGTAACAGACCACGGTGCGGTCCCCGTCCTCGAACCTGATCCGCCGGAAGCAGGTGTTGGCGCCGATGAAGGCCAGATTGGTTCCGGCGTCGCGGGCCCGGGTCATGGACTGCCGCTGCTGAGGTGTCCAGTATTCGTCGTGGCCGAGCGTGACCGCGGACACGGCGCCCCGCAGCACCGCCGGGTCTCGGTGGATGTCGACGCCGGTGGTGTACGCCAGCGGTATGCCCAGCCGCTCCGCGAGGACGACCACGGCCCGCTCGTACACCAGGAACTTCTCGGCTCCGTCGCTGTCGTAGGGCCGGGCGAAGGAGACGGCCAGGGCACGCGTCCCGTACGACCCGTCGTCGCCCTCGTAAAGGCTGTGGCCGCCCCACAGGTTGTACGCCTGCCAGGTTGCCGGCGCATGGATCATGCAGGGTCTTCCCCCTGGCGGTCGCCGAGCGGACGATCAGGGGGACGTACCGCTGATGCCCGTTGTCCGCGTCGAGGCGGAGCAGGTAGGCGCCCTCCGGCCAGCCATCGGTGCCCACCTCGACTGTCCGTTCCCAGTCGGCTCGCACCGTACGCGTGGCGGAGATCAGGTACGACGCGGCTTGGACCCGGCCGTCCATCGTTTCGGAGCGCCGGACCAGCCTGGCCTGTGCACCGCCGTACCAGCCGACCCGGTACGCCGAAACACGGAACCCCGGCGCAGTGGTGCACACGTACAGCCCGAAGTCCTCCCCCGGCAGAACGCTCACCTTGTCGGTGCAGCCGAGAACGGCCTCGGGCGGGCCCTTTGAACGGATGCGCCAGCCGAAGTCGCCCGGACGGGAAGCCTCGGACGGGCCGGCCGGTGCGTCCGGGTCGCCGCCGGACGCCGTGTCGCAGCCTGTCAGCGCCGTACCGGCGGCGCAGGCACCTGCCACGGTGACGGCTCCCAGAAAACGTCTGCGGCTCAGCGCGGTCCCGGGGCTGCCGGCCTCGTCTTCGAGGTACGCCGTACTTCCGTCCATCCCATCCGTCCCGTCCGTCGAACCGTCCAGAGAGACGCGCACAGACCCGTACCACGTGCGTGAAGGGCTGTGCTCTTGTCGCCATCGTGGACGAGTCCACGACCTTCGGCATTTCCATGGACCCGAAAGCTCCCAGGACGGTCGGCATCGCGACTGCGGCGTATGCCGCTGCTCCCCCGGGCCGGTACGCCGTCACGGAGCACCGATCGGCCCGAGAGCGCAGGAGCGTCGATTCGCTCAGCTCCGACCGGTCGTCTTTCGGAAGAAGCTTCAAAAGTGGGGTGAGATGCCACTGAACGCGGACAGGAACCGCTGGGCTCCTCCGACGCCACGGAAGCCCCTTCATGGCGCGTTCGCACTGACGGGTGGGCTGGTGGGAGTTCTCGGCCCGGTTGTCGAGGCCCTTGTGGGCGCGGTGCTCGACCGAGGGCATGACCTCGCGGTGCGCGGCTGTTCCGCCCCTCGTCAAGCGTTGCCGATGTGGTCAGATTTTCCGGAGCGAGCGGCGGCCGGTCATGGAGGCATGGCCGAGTCACGTGCACGAATCCTGGCAGCAGCGGCGCGCTGGACGTCCCGGGTGCCGACGGCGGCATCGTCCCTGGGGAACAGCCCGGTGGAGGCACTGCTGATTCCCGGTGGACCGGGACGGTCGCTGCCGACGGTGCGGTGGGGTGCGGTCAGCGGAAGACACCGGTGTGGCCGAGCGAGTAGCGGCCGGGCTGCGGGTAGACGGCCAGCCCGTGCGGTCCGTTGCCGACCGGGATCCTGGCCAGCTGCTTGCCGCTGGTGGTGTCGATCGCGTACACCTCGGCGTCGTAACGCCCGGACAGCCACAGCACCTTGCCGTCCGCGGACACTCCGCCCATGTCGGGGCTGCCGCCGTCGGGCAGGTGCCACTTCTCGGTCAGCTTGTCGGCTGCGAAGTCGAAGACGGAGACCGATCCCTCGTTCCGGTTGGTGACGTACATCCGTCTGGAGTCGCGACTGATGTAGAGCCCGTGGCAGCCCTTGCCGGTGGGCAGCAGTTTCGGGGTGGTGAACTTCTCGGCGTCGAGCACCCACACGCCGTGCGCCATCATGTCGGCGATGTAGAAGGTCCTGCCGTCCGGCGAGAGTTTGACGTCCTGTGGCATCGCGCCCTTCATCGGCAGCTTCTGCTGCCCTACGACCTTCATCTTCTCCGTGTCGACCTTGAGGAGTTCGCCGGAGAACTCGCAGGAGACGATGAAGTACCGTCCGTCCGCCGTGAAGTCGGCATGGTTGACGCCCGCGCAGCTCACCGGGACGGTCTTGGCCCGCTCCATGGTCTTCGGGTCACGGAAGACCAGTTCACGGTCCATCGAGGCCATGACGACGGCGTACTTGCCGTTCGGGGTGAAGTAGAGGTTGTACGGGTCGGAGACCTTTACGGTGCGGCCGATCTTCCCGGTGGCCGGGTCGATGGCCGTGAGGCTGTCTCCGAGGTTGTTGTTGACCCAAAGGGTCTTCATGTCCCAGGACGGGACGACGTGCTGCGGCTGGTTGCCGACGGGAAGGGTCTTGATGACCTTGTACGTCGACGGGTCGATCACCGAGACCGTGTGGGAGCCGTTGTTGGGGACGTACACCCGGGACGGGAAGTCTTTGACCGCCGGTGCGAGCTTTCCCGCCCGGTCGGCCGCGTAGATGTCCTTCGGGTCGAGCACGGGTGGCATCCCGGGCAGTGCCTGCGAGGGCTCGGCCCGCCCGGGCTCGGTCGGCGCCGTGGCCTCGGTGCGGGACTGCGAGGGCCGGCCTTCGTCGCCGGCGCAGGCGGTCAGCGCGGCGACGAGCACGCCCGCGAGCAGGGCGGTGGCGGTGGTGTGCGGGGAGGGAAGCATCAGGTCAGCAACTCCGTGGTCGTCACCGCGCGCAGTCGGCGCCGGCTGATTTCGGTGAGCAGGAGGGGCAGTGCGGCAACCGTGTCCGGGTAGCCGAAGTGCAGGCTGATCACGGACCCGTTACGCAGTTCGCCGGCGACCTTGCGGGTGACGGCGACGACGCCCGGAGAGGTGAAGTCGAGGGAGTCCACGTCGTAGGAGAGGACGTGCGGGTAGCCGGCCCGGCCGGCGAGACGCTGGACGAGCGGGGTGGCGTACCGGGTGCGCGACGGGCGGAACCAGGTGCCGATGGAGCCGGTGAGGCGGCGCAGGCGTTCGGCACAGCCGGTGATCTCGGCGTACGCCTGTGTCTCGTCCATCGTGGAGATGTCGAGGTGGTTCTGGGTGTGGTTGCCGAGGTCGTGGCCGCCGTCGAGGATCCGGCGAGCCATGGCGGGGTGGTCGTCGAGCCGGCTGCCGACGGCCAGGACGGTGAGCCGGGCTCCGGTCCGTTCGGCTTCGGCGAGGACGGTGCGAGCGAGGGCGGGGTCGCCCTGGCCGTGGAAGTCGCCCTGGCCGTGGAAGTCGCCCTGCCCGTGGAAGGTGAGGGCGACGCGGGCACGGTTGCGGGGGCCGTACTCGATCTGGACCGGGCGGCCGGGGAAGCGGTGGGGCCCCGGTGCGGGACGTACGGCGCCCGGGGCTTTCCGCGCACGAGGAGGCGGGTCATCGTGGGCAGGGGAAGCAGGGGCGGTACCACGGTTGTCCGTACGGCCTGTGGTGAGTACGCCTGCCAGGAGCGCCCCGGCGCCCGAGCGCAGGGCGCTTCGGCGGTGCACCGGTGTCTCGCGACCGTTCATGCGCATACCGTAAGGCGGAGTGATCGGAATATGCGCATTGAAGCTTTCACCGCAGAGCAGATGAGGCGTCCAATGAGACTCATGATTACGTACCAAAAGCCAGGAAGACGATAGGACGCACCTAAGATTCATTTCCCATGCTGGCGTAATCAGAAACAATTACCAGCCTTACGGCTTCGGCTTCGAGGTGCCTCCATCTGCCCTATTGATAAGAAACTCATGGGGTTCTCGTCTTTGCTCCGGTTCCGGGCCCGGTGCGGTGTGGGCAGGCTGCGCTTGAGGTCGACGTCGACCAACTTGTCCGGGTTGAGCTCGGGCGAGTACGGCGGCAGGAAGTGCAGTTCGACATCGCCTTCCCCAGGTTCGGCCGGTGACCTGGCGGGAGCGGATGCCGACCTGGCCGACGAAGAGAATCCCACCGCCGTCCCGCTTCGCCTTCGCGCGGATCTTCGGCCAGGTCTCCTGGTGCCGGCGCAGGACAGCCTTCGGGTCCCGCTCGACAGCCCGCTTGTCCGGCTGCTGGAAGGACGACTCCACCGCTTCGGGTACGTGCCCGCCCCGAGCCCGGTCAGCCGTACCCGGTACAGCTTCACGATCAGCTCTCCCACCAGCCGCCGCGTCCACAACTGCTCGCCCAGCCCCACATCACAGGGCCGGTGATCGAGGACCACCTGCCGCACCACGGCCTGCTCCGCCTCCCTGAGCACCTGGTGCACCCGAGCGGCTTGCCGCGAGGCCGCATGAGCAGCGCCTCCCGCCCGCCGTCCTGCCACTTTCGCCCACCACGTATCGCGACAGCATTCAGCGCCCCCTCGAACCTCACGGTCCCGCCCCGCCGCCCCACGCGGCCACCGCCCGCAACCGCGCGGCCTCCTGCGCCGACGGCGACAGATGCCGCGCGCCCCCACCGGATCGCCCACACCACCAATGCCCCAGAACCCGAACCGTTTACGGCAGGGCCATACGATCCGAAGTGTGTCCCCCACCGGCGACAACACCGTGTCCACCACGCCGCCCGACAAGGCCAAACGGGTCATCCACAGGCGCGTAGTCGTGTGATTGCGTTCCTGGGCCGGTGAATACGGGTCGAATGCCTCTGGGATTGCGGCCCCCGCCCGTGCCGGGGACAACCGTCCCACCACCGTGCGGCGGAAAGGACCGCCCAGGCGTGCTCGGTCAGGAGACTGGTTTGGCGAGTCCTCAGCTTTCCGTGGTCGTACCGTGCTTCAACGAGGCCGCCGTCATCGAGAGGTTCCACGCGGCTGTCCTGAAAGCTCTCGGCCAAGTCGGCCTCGACTACGAGATCTGCTATGTGGACGACGGCAGTACCGACCGCACGCGGGACATCATCGGCGGCCTTGGTGCCGGCGACCCACGCGTCAGATACACGGTGCTCAGCAGGAACTTCGGCAAGGAGGCCGCGATGCTCGCCGGCCTGCGCATGTCCCGGGGGCAGGCGGTGGTCCTCATCGACGCGGACCTCCAGCACCCCCCGGAACTCATCCCCCGGATGCTGGAACTCCACAAACGTGGGTACGACCAGGTGATCCCTCGACGGACCCGCGACGGGGAGAGCACGACGCGCACCGTGCTGAGCCGCAGCTACTACGCCCTGGTGCGCCGCCTCATGGATGTGGAGGTGCTCGATGGCGCCGGGGATTTCAGGCTGCTGTCCCGTCAGGCGGTGGACACGGTGCTGTCACTGCCGGAGACCAGCCGGTTCTCCAAGGGCATCTTCTCCTGGATCGGTTTCACGACGGTCACCTTCACCTACCGGAACGCCCAGCGGCTCGCCGGCAGCTCGAAGTGGGGAAGCCGCCGTCTGCTCAACTACGGCATCGACGGGCTGCTGTCCTTCAACAACCGACCCCTGCGGTTGGCCATCTACGCGGGCTTCTGGTGCTTTCTGGCCGCACTGGTCTACGCGGTGTGGGTGGTCTTCGACGTGACGCTCCACGGGGCCGCCGTCCCCGGCTACGCGACACTTCTGATGGCGGTGGTGGGGCTGGGCGGAATCCAGCTGATCACCCTGGGGATCATCGGCGAATACGTAGGCCGCATCTACCACGAGGTGAAACGCCGCCCTTCCTTCGTGATCCGGGAAACCGACGAGCGCCCCGCCCCGGGACCCCGCCCTCCGCAACCCGTATCGCTCACTCATTCGAAAGAAAGTCTCGCAACAACAAGGCAGTTCACGACCTTCGTGTTGATCGGATTCGTCAACACCGCCGTATACCTGGCCGTCTACGCTTCCCTGCACCCGTGGATCCCGTATCTCGCGGCGCATGTCATCGGGTATGCGGTCAGTACCGTCGGTTCCTTCCTGCTCAACTCCTGCCTCACCGTCCGTACCCGTCCGACCTGGCGCGCGTTTCTCCGCTATCCACTGTCCAGCGGATTCAACCTGGTGGCCTCCGGCGCGCTTCTCTACGTGGCCGTCAGCCGACTCGAAATGGACAAGAATGTCGCCGCCCTTGCCGCCGGAGTCCTCGTCACGCCGATCACCTTCCTGCTCGCCCGCTGGGCCATCGATTCCGGCCGACGACCGGCGGACACTGCTGGCACGGCTCCGAACGGTCCAGCCGAGGCGGAACGGGAAGACCCCGCCCTCAATTGACGCCGCTCGCTCGGATGCCGGGAAACACCCGACGCCCGTGCGGCCCGTCGAGGAGACCGATACGGATGCGAGTGGACACGGGAGCGGGGGGAGCCCGGCCCGTTCTTCACTGCGCCTCGTCCCGGCGATTATGGCCTTGCTGCCCCTCGTTCCGTTGGCGCTTTTCGGTGGAGCCGCATGGTTCGCACGGTGGGTACGCCCGAGCGCCGATGACTGGTGCTTCCTGCCTCTCGTACGTGACGAAGGCTTCATGGCTCTGGTGGACCAGTTTTATTCCACGGGCAACGGACGGATCGCCAACGGCGTGCTCGTCGCCTCCTACGCCACGTTCGGCGTGGCAGGCCAGCAGTGGTACGCGGGGATCAGCGCGGCCGTGATGCTGGTTCTGCTGTGGGCGTGGGCGGCGAAACTGCTGCGGCGCACCGGGTGGCGACTGCCCCGGGGCGTCCCGCTGTTCTCCTCGGCCACGGTCCTGGCCCTCTTCTGCTTCGCCTCCACGAACACGTACAAGACCTTCTTCTGGCCGGCCTCGTCGGTTTCCCACACCTTCCCGCCCGTGCTTGCGGTCGCAGCCACAATCCCGGCCCTGCTCGCGACCTCGCGGCGCGGAAAAGCCCTCGCCGCCCTGTTTGCGTGCGCCGTCGGAGCCGTCCTGGGCACGCTGTCGGAGGAGACCTCCGTGGTCGCCCTGGTGCTCCTCACCCTGGCCCTGCTGCTGGACCGCCGACTTTTCCCGGCCGGACAGCTCGCCTTCGTACGGACCTGGTGCGCCGCCGCCGGCGCGGGCATCCTCATCGGCACCGCCGTACTTCTCACCTCCCCCGGCTCACGGAACCGCCGCGCACGTCACCACGCGGATTCCATGTTCACGCCCGAATCAGTCTTCGCTTCGCTGCGGGAATACACGCAGGTCCTCCATACCCTGATGATGACCTGGCAGTACATCGGTGCGATCGCCGTGGGCATGTTGATCGGCGTCCTCGCCCGCCGCGCGGACGGGGGCGTCCCCCGGCCCGATCGCAGGGCACCGCTGCTTCTGGGATCCGGGGCGGCGGCTCTGCTGTTCTCCGGATACGTGTGCACAGTGATCGCCTATCCGGCGTTCGGCCCCTCGGTCGCGACCGCCAACAGGCTGTGGAACGACTACCTGTTCCCGCTGCTCCTCCTGCTCGTCGGCGCGGGCGGTCTCCTCGGGAACCTGGCGGTGCGGCACCACCGGCGTGGCGCGATCCCGGTGGCCGCGGCCGCCGCGATCCCGTGCGTGTGCATCGCGGCCGTACTCGCTGTGTCCCTGCACGGCCTGGAGTCGGACATGCGGGTGCGAGCCAGGGCCTGGGACAGCCAGGACCGCCTGCTCCGGGAGCGGGCCGCAGCGGGGGCCACGGTGCTGCCCTACAAGCCGATCGTCATCAGCAGCATGCTGGAACCGTTCAGCAGCGATAAGCGGCCATGGCCTGCCTCCTGTGTCGCTCACTACTACCAGGTGGAGAAGGTCACGGACGGAACGGAACATCGAGGTCGGGGCGTTGCCCGAGCAGGCCCGCCACAGCCCGGCCCGCAAGAGGCTCCTCGACACCGACACCGGACAAACCCACCGGCCACAGACCTGAAGCGGTGACCCGCGAAGTGCGGGCCCAGCGCAGGCCGGGGGCCACCCGCAGACGGGCGACAAGTTCGGTCAGGTGGAACGGCTTGGACCGGCAGTCGATGGGCGGTCGGGAGGACGGCCGGGAAGAGGGACCTGTCGGCGCACATCGCCCGGCACGCGTCCCGGTCGTCGACGTCGAGCGGGCCGATGCCGAACACGGCGGAGACGCCGGAGGTGGCCGGGCGCGGGGCGGGGGCGCCGTCCGGCGCGGTAACGGTGTCGACGTCCTCGTCGCAGTCCTCGCAGCAGCACGTCACGCAGGGCGTGATCGTCCTTGACGACCAGGATCGTCCGGCTCACGGCCTTCCTCTGTTCCCGCGCGACGGCCGTCTCTTCTCGTGCCGGGTCCGTCGTACGGGGATCTGTCGTTCGGGCAGCCAGAAGGCCACGGCGCACAGGCACACGCCCAGCCAGCCGAGGGCGAACAGCCAGCCGCCGACGACATCGGTGAACCAGTGCACCCCGAGGTAGACGCGGGTCAGCCCGACCAGCGCGCCCCAGCCGCCGATGACCAGGGTGAGCGGAGTCCTGCCGCGCGGGCCGCGCACGCGGACGGCGATGATCAGCAGTCCCGCGGTCAGGGCCGCCGTGGTGGTGTGACCGGACGGGAACGCCCATGCCGAGGCATGGGTGGCCCAGTCCGCCTGGGGCGGCCGCGGCCGGGCGACGAGCGCCATCACCGTGTACCGCAGCGCCTGACCGGCCCAGAGGCAGGCCAGACAGATCGCGACGGCGAGCGCGCGCTGCCGGAGGGTGCGTCCCGCGATGATTCCGGCCAACGCGGCCAGCGCGAACGGGACGACACCCGCCCCGGTGGCGGTCAGTGCGCGGGCGAGGGTGACCGCCACGTCCGGCCGGTGGCCGACGGACCACGAGAGAAGGTCACTGTCCACGAACAGCGGTGTGCCGTCGCGGCCCACCACGACCATGGTCAGCACACCGAACGCCGTCCACGCGCCGAGCCCGTAGCTGCCGGCCAGTCCGGTGACGTCGCCACGCTTCATGACGTCGTCAGCAGTGGTCGCAGGCGGGTGGCCGTGAGCCGCCGGGCCAGGTCCCCGCACCCCGCACGCCTGCGCAGTGTCGACATGACGAGGAGAGCGACCAGAGCGCCCACCACGGTCCCTGCCACCACGTCATGGGGGTGGTGCACGCCGAGCCGGCGGGAGACGAACAGCAGGGCGACGGCCGCCGCGGCGGCGACAGCAGCATGGTTGCCCGGGAAGGACCAGCCGCCGGGCGCAGGACACGCCTCCAGCGTGGCCACCCGTAGGCTCTGGCAGGGCCTGTCCTCGCGCACCAGCAGTTTCAGCACCGTGCCCACTCCATAGGCCACGACCACGACGAACGGCACGGCGAGCGCCCTCACCGACGTGGTGGCGCTCATCCGCCGGGCGCGCCGCCAGCCGACGGTCATGAGCACCGCGAACGGGACCAGCCCGTACGTCGACCATGCCGACACGGTGTCGTCCAGCCACACCGGAGCGTGTCGGGCGAGGTGCACCACGTCGGTGTAGGCCGAACCGTCGACCGATGAGCCGTCGAGGGCGAGGGTCATCCGCGTTCCTCCTTCGTCTTCGCGTCACGCCGCGAGCGGTACACCTCGGAGGCGAGTGGAACCAGCGACAGGGCCACGATCACCGCGACCACCGGAAGCAGATACCGGTCCACGTTCGGCACGGAGGAGCCCAGCGCGTATCCCGCCAGGGTGAGCCCCAGGCTCCACGCCAGCCCGCCGGTCACCTGCCAGAGGGTGAACGTCCCCACGGGCACCCGCAGGGCGCCCGCCGTCGGGTTCAGGACCGTGCGCACCACCGGAACGAAGCGGGCCAGGACGATCGCCTTCGCGTACCCGTAGCGCTGCAGCAGGTCCTCAGCCCGTCTCGCCCCCTCGTGCAGCCGGGCCGAGCGGCTGCGGGCGAGCAGGGAACCGCCCCCTCTCCGACCCAGGAGATATCCGCACTGCGAGCCCGCCAGCGTGCCCATCACCGCGGCGACCAGCAGTGGGCCGAGCGACAGCTTCAGGCCGTGGCCGGCGGTGCCGGTGCACAACAGGCCGGCTGTGAACAGCAGCGAGTCGCCCGGGAGGAAGAAACCGATCAGCAGCCCGGTCTCGGCGAACAGCACCACGCCCACGCCCAGCACGCCGAAAGCGGACAGCAGCGAGCGGGCATCCAGCACATTGACGGCGAGCTGCGACGACAGGTGCACGGCTGTGGTCATCGTCGAGAGCCCTTTCGTCGTTCTTCCGAACCTCGGATGCGGCGGAACGACCGCACCCGGCAGTGACTACAATCCTGTAGACGGTCCACTGAACTGTAGACGCCGGCGGAGTGAGGAACGTTCCCATGAACGACACGGGGGATGAGAGGCGGCAGGCCGGCGAGCTCGAAGCCGCCGTCATGGCCGCGCTGTGGGCCGCCGGGGCCCCGCTCACGCCAGGGCGGGTACGGACCGAACTCGGTTCCGGCCTGGCCCGGACGACGGTGGCGACGATACTGACCCGTCTGCATGCGAAGGGCGTCGTCAGCCGTGAGCGGCAGGGGCGCGGCTACGCCTACCTCCCCGTGCAGGACGCTCCTGGCCTGACCGCCCGGCGTATGCACACCGAACTCGACCGGGACGCCGACCGGGAGACGGTCCTGACTCGCTTCGTGGCCCAGCTCAGCCCCGGCGACGAGCAGCTCCTGCGCCGGCTCCTGGGGAGTGACGAGCGATGACCGCCCTACTGCTGGTACAGCAGGCCCTGCTCTTCCTCGCACCGATACCGGCCCGCCGAACCTTCGACCGCCTGGCCCCGGTAACCACGCTATGGGTCCTCACCACCTCGGTCCTGGCGCCGGCGGGAGCTCGCATCGCCGTCGCTGACCTGTGCGTCGCCGACTCGCCCCACCCGGATGCGTACGCCCCGCCGGGCCGGCCCCCACTCCACGCACTGCTGCTCGGCGGGGCAGCGGGGTTTCTTCTGCTCACCTCGGCGTTGCAGCGCGGCTCGGTGACCGTGGCGACAGCGGGCATGGTCCTGGCGGAAACGGCCGGGACCGCCGTGGTGGGCGTCGTCCGGCTGGGCGACCGGCCCCGCGACGACCTCCAGTGGCCGGCCGTCGCGGGATTCGTGGCGGCAGTGGTGGGAGCACTGGTCCTGACACGATTCGGCGGCGCGGCGGCCGAGGGTTCGAGACGGCCATGAGCCGCCGTCGTGAAGCCATGGGGCGGGAGGTGGCCGGGCCCTCAGCCGCCCCAGCGCCAGTAGAGTTCGGGCCGGGGCCGGGCGCCGCAGTCGGAGAGCTTCAGCTCGGGGCTCTGCCGGTCGCGGTCATCCCAGTGAGCGGGGAGTTCGCGGTCGTCCTGGTACAGGCAGCGGTCCGCGCTCCCGGAGATCCGCCAGGCCGTGCGTTTCCAGGTCGTGCTCCGCCATGGCTCACGGTTCCACTGCTGGCTCCGGCGACCGGGCTCGCACCGCGTGAGTCCGACCGTCGGTGCGAGCCCGGTCAGGCAGGAGCCTCGGTCGTCGCGGGGCCTGATCGTGCCGTCGTGACCCATGTCCCACTTCTGCGCGGCTGATCCGTCGCAGCCGCGGATGTCGACCGCCCCGGCGTTCGGCGTCCCGGCTTTCGGCGTCCCGGTGCCGGCGTGGAGGCACTGTGCCGGATTCCTTCCGGCGGAGTATGTGGTCCGCCCGATGTCCCCGAGGATCTCCCCCGCGCGTGGAGCCCGGTGGATCTGCTCGTACTGGCGGTGGATCCACAGGCTCCAGTCCTTCCGGAGCGGGCCCCTGAAGGGCGCGACGTTCACGCACGTCCCGGTGGCGTGGCACTTCCAGTGGGCAAGGTACCAACGCGCCACCTCGTCCTTCTCCGCCGACTCACCAGGGGTGAGATTCGGATTGAGCGGAGACATGGTGTAGCCGAGGTAGGACGACACGGGAATCCCGAGCTCGTAGCCCACCCTGCGGAAGTACCGGGCGCCGACGCCGTGGTCGCTGTGATCGACGCCGCCGCCGAGGCCGAAGGCGAACGACGCGTTGTCGTGGTCCATCGTCAGGATGCGCGCAGCCCCGCTGAGGCGGACCAGTGCCGTCATCACCGCGAGCAGCCGGTCCTCCGTGTAGCTCTCGGCGCCCTGAAACGGCTCGATGCTCTTTCTGCTCCCGTCGAACAACCTGAGCAGACTGTTCGGCTCCTGGCCGCGCGGGAGGCCGTCGTGGAGGTCCAGGAAGGTCAGCCGCACATCGGTGTCCCGGGCCTTGTCCGCGAGCCGGTAGGACCTGACCCGGACGCCGTCCGCCCGCACATCCGCCCGTTGCCAGCGGTTGGCCGCCTCCGCCATCTCCGCGTAGGCCGCCCGTACCCCGTACTCCCTGCGGTCCACGTACTCCAGCGCCTGGACCCGGTTCTTCTTGCCGTCGTCGCCGGCGGTCAGATAGACCGTGTCGACCGGGCATCCGGCGCGGATGGTCTGTCTGACCTCCGGATTCAGAAAGAACAGGTCGTCATCAGGATGCGCCACGCCGACCAGGGTGCGCCGGCACTGCCCCGGGTCCTTCGCGTGCGCGGCCGGACGGGACGCCCCGGCCGTCGTGCCCGCCCCCGGAGCAGAATCGGGCACAGCCGTGCAGGCAGGGCCCAGCAGGGCGCAGACGACCAGTGCCGCCGCAGTCGCCGGCGTACGGGAGGAACAGCCCGGGTGACGCTTTCTCCAGCTCACCGAGGACTCCTTTCGCGGCAGCGGATCTCCTGACGGAGGATCTTCCAGCGGACGGAGCGGAAGCAACCGACACACCGACGAGCAGCCTGGAGGCTTGCGCCGGAACTCCGGATACCTCGCTCCCCCATTGCCTTCTCGGTGGCCCCGTAAAGGACACCTGGCCTCCGGAGTCGGCATGACTTTCTTCCCCTGCCGCATGCATGGCACTGTCCGTTCGGATCGCACCCGATCGCCGTCCAGCGCTCCGGGGGTGTCCCCGTCGCCGGTCAGCGCGAAGTCGAGGCGGCCGAAGACCATGCCGAAGGCTGCCGGGTAGCTGTGCGGCGCCCACTTTCTCCAGACTTCCACGTGTCTCACGAGACACGTGGTCACTCTCGCGTCGCCTGTCCTCGGCTGAGCGGGGTCGGGATCATCGCGGCCGAAGGGCTGGTGGCGGTGCGGGCGTCCCACTCGGTGATGATCTCGCTGGCCCGGTTCATGGTGGCTCGGCTGACCCCGGCCTCGCGGCAGAGGTTGTTGAATTGCACTGAGACTCGTGGAGTGCCTGATGCCAGGGCCACGGTCCTGGCGAAGGAGATCCACCAGCACCATGGCAGCACCCCGTAAATACCCGGACGAGCCCCGCGAGCGCGCGGTCCGCGAGGCCCGCACCACCGGCCGGCCGATCGCCCGTGTCGCGAAGGATCTCGGCATCCACAAGGAGGCCCTGCGCGGCTGGGTCCGCCAGGCCGAAGCCGACCGCGGCGAGCGTGATGACAAGCTCACAACCGCCGAGCGCGAGGAGCTCAAACAACTCCGCAGGGGGAACGCCGAGTTGATGCGGGCGAACGAGATCCTGAAAGCCGCCGGCGTGTTTTTCTGCCCAGGAGATCGACCGCCCCCGGACGAGGCCGAGCCGGGGGTGCCCCCTCTGGGGGAGTGATCGCCCACCTGCGCGAGAGCGGCCTCGGGGACGATCCCGTCTGCCGGGTCCTGAAGCTGTCGCCGTCGACGTACTTCGCCCGCAAGAAGCGGCCGAAGTCGGCCCGCCGGCTCCGCGACGAGCAGCTCATGCCGCTCATTGAACAGGTTCACGCCGAGTCCGGTGGCACATATGGGACCCGGCGGATCACCCGCGTGCTGCGGCGCAGGGGGCACGAGGTGGCCCACTGCACCGTCGAGCGCCTGATGGTCGAGCTGGGCCTGGAGCGTGTCATCCGTGGCCGGCTGCACCACACCACGGCGCCCGAGCCGTCGGCGCCCGAGCCGTCGGCGCCCCGCCCGCCGGACCTGGTCGACCGCGACTTCAGCGCCTCGCGGCCGGATCAACTGTGGGTAGCGGACATGACCCATGTGCGCACCTGGTCGGGCTGGGTGTACGTCGCGTTCGTCCTGGACGTGTATTCGCGAATGATCGTCGGCTGGCGGGTCACGAACCACATGTGGACCGAACTTCCCCTGGAGGCAATGGAGATGACGCTGTAAAGACGGGGATCAAGAAGGACTCCGGCCTCATTCATCACAGCGACCACGGCTGTCAGCCCCTCGTCCAAGTGCCACCTGTCGCCCGGCCTCGCACGTCGGCGGCGCAGGTCGTCGGCGTAGGCCTGCCCGAACCTCGCGCACCAGAGCCGGATGGTCTCGTGGGAGACGATGACGCCGCGTTGGAGCATCAGTTCCTCGACCTCGCGGAACGAAGGGGGAAGCGGAAGTACAGCCACGCGCAGTGGGAGATGGTCTCGGCCGGGTACCGGTGCCCCTGGTACGACGGCGGCGTACTGTCCACGGACAGCCCCCACCCCCCCCAGCATGACCAATCCGGAGATCATCCCACCCGGTCAGCCAACGTGACAGTGCCTCAGAGCCTTCTCCGAGCGGCCCCTGGGGCGGCGAACAGGGACACGGATACCGATCCCGGCGCCGATGCACCCCTCTCGCGGACACCGGCGACCCGGGCGAGGCAGTGCACACGACCTCGCTCACAAAACCAGCGCGGCACCAGCACCGCCTGACGGAATGGGCCCAGCGCCCGCGCCCCCTTCGGGGTCTTGATCCGTCGACGGTGCAGGGCCGACCACGGGGCCGGATACTCCACGACGTGGCGCGGGACGTCGAGTGCGGTGATGTAGGCGATCAACGTGAAGCCCCGGTGGTTGCGGCCGTGATCTTGTGGCGAGACCTGTCCCACCAGGGGCTTCACCTGTGTCGGCGGTCGGGGGTGGTCCGTCCGACTCGGCTTCGCCAGACGGTGGTTCACACCGCTTCGCTTAGGTCATTTCGCTGAGGGGACATCACTGGCAGCCCGTTCTTCCCAGGGTCCGGCGGACCGGTCGGCTAACGCGCCACGCGGTAGCGGAGGTAGACGACTCTCGAGCCGAAGGTGTGGGTCTCGACCAGTTCGAGACCCACCCGGCGCTCGCGCCGGGGGAAGAACGGAGTGCCGCCGCCGACCAGCACCGGGTAGACCACGGCACGGTACTCGTCGATCAGACCCGACGCGGCCGCCTCGGCAGCGAGCGTCGCACCGCCGATCGCGATGTCGCCGTCCTCCGGCTCGGCCCGCAACCGCTCGATCTCCTCCGCCAGGCCGCCGGAGGCCAGACGGGCACGGCCCCGCACCGCCGACAGCGTGGTGGAGAACACCACCTTGGGCAGCGCCTTCCAGAGCGCGGCAAAATCGAGCGTGGAGAAGTCGAGCGAGGGATTCTGGTCGGCGGTCTCCCAGTACAGCATCGTCTCGTACAGCCGTCGTCCCAGCAGGTGGACGCCGACCTGTCGGATCTCGTCGGTCCAGAAGCGGAAGACCTCCTCGTCGGGCGGCGTCCAGTCGAAGCCGCCGTCCGGCCCAACGATGTAGCCGTCCAGTGAGACGTTCATCGAATAGGTCACGCTGCGCATCGGAAGTCCTCCTCGGTGACGGGTTCGACCGTACGACCGCCGGACGCCGCAGGGCTCATCGCGACTCGCGGCATTTTCTGGGCCGAATCACCTCACGAGAGCATTTCGTTGAGAAAACCTCAGTGAGCCGCTCCGGACGCCGAGCTGCACTATGCGTACTGGCCGGTGATATGCCGTCGCCGTACCACCAGCAGACGAAAAACCCCTGGTGGCGCTCGGACAGCACTTCTCTCACTGGATCAAGGAAAGCAGCGTTCACCAGTAGGCATCTACGGCCTCCGAATCTTGTCGACTCTCCACAAGACGACAGGGCAAGCGCCGAGTTCTCGCACCAGCACCCGGCCCAGCCGCGCGAGGGAGCTGCGAAAAGAGTCCCTCAATCGCAGCTGCCGACGCGTCAGCGAAGTCGGCATCAGGTCAGCAAAGTCCTGCCACAGCTGCCCACAGACGACCACACCGGGGAATCGCCCGCCACCCCGGCTCCGGTCCGCACTCCGCTCAGCCGTCCTCCCGCAAGCAGCCGGACAGCGGGAGGCAGCGCCCGGCCGCCGCCCGCCCACCAGCCACCAGGACTCAGGCATTCTCGCAGGTCAACGCACCCTTCCGCGCGGCTTCAGCGGCACCGGCGGCAGCTCGGGGGCCGGCAGCGGGGCGCCGTCGTAGCCCTTCACCTCGCCGAAGCGGGTGCCGGTCATCCAGTCCCGGCGGGCCTGTTCGATCTCCTCCTGGGTCCGTCCGATCCAGTTCCAGAACATGATCAGTTCCTCCTCGAACGGCTCTCCGCCCAGGAGCATCAGCGCCGCGTCGGACTCGGCGCGCAGCGGGAGTTCGTCGCGGCCGCAGCCGAGGTAGAGCATCGAGCCCGGGAGCACCGGTACGCCGTCCACGTGGACCTCGCCGGACATGGCGAGGACCGCGTACTCGAAGTCGCGCTCCAGGGGCAGCCGGACGTCCGCGCCGTTCGACAGGGCCAGGTCGGCGCCGACGATCGGGGTGTACGTCGTGCCCGGGGACGTGGCGCCGTCCAGGTCGCCGAGGATGAGCGTGGCCTCGACACCCGGTGCCGTGACGACCGGGAGGTCGGTGTGGTGCTCGAAGTGCGGGTCGGTGTGGCGGTGGCCGTCCGGGAGGGCGACCCACAACTGGGCGCCGTGCAGGAAGCGTGCGTGCGAGCGGGGGCTCTCCTCGGAGTGGCTGATCGCCCTGCCGGACGTCATCAGGCCCAGTTCGCGCGGGCGGATCGTCTGGAGGCTGCCCGTGGAGTCACGGTGCAGGACCTCGCCCTCGTGCAGCCAGCTCACCGTCTGCAGGCCCATGTGCGGATGCGGCGGCACCTGCATGCCGGGCTCGTCGGCGATGTCGTCCGGGCCGTAGTGGTCGACGAAGCACCATGCGCCGACCATGCGCCGCCCCAGGTTGGGCAGCAGCCGCCGGACCTCGGTGGACTCGCCGAGCTTGACCTGTCGGGGACTGAGGAGCTCACGCACCGGCTCCGCCACCACGAAGCCGCGGCCACCGCACAGGGACGGAACGGCTTCCCGCTCGAGATTGCTCATGGGCACAACTTAGCTTCGAGGGGTGCGGCGAGTCACTCCGTCCGCTCCCGCTCCGCACCCCGATCCAGTAATGGAATATCCAACCAATCGGCTCCGTTGTCGGCGTCGAAGGAGGTCACGAGTGGACACCATGCACTACTACGACCACGGGACCCCGGCCGAGCGCTGGGAGCGCGCCGGGCTGTTCTTCGACGCCAGGGACTACACCGCCGCGGCGCGCGTCCTGAGCCGTCTGGTCGAGGAGGTGCCCGAGCAGACCGGACCGCGGCTGCTGCTGGCACGCTCCTACTACCACTCGGCCCAGCTGCGCCGCGCCGAGGCCGAGCTGCGGATCATCGTGGAGCGCGATCCGGTGGAGCACTACGCCCGGCTGATGCTCGGCCGCACCCTCGAACGACAGGGGCGGAACGAGGAGGCGGAGTCCCACCTGCGGATCGCCGCCGCGCTGGCGGGCGAGTTCGACGGCGGGCTCGACCGCGAACCCGACCGTGAGTCCGAGCGCGCGTAGAGGGCGGCGGGGCGGCAGTCGCGCGGGCCGGTGCCCCTGTTCCTCCCCGGGGGAGGACGGCACCGGCCCGCGCGGTTTTCAGCCCGTCCCGGTTACGGCGTCCGTGCCGTTCCGGTGCGTGCGCCTCCCCCGTACGTCCGGCGTCCCCGCCGGTGCGCGATCTCCCCGAGGAGGATGTCGACGGCGAGGAAGGCGGCCAGCGGGATGCCGAGCAGCGGGACGAAGTAGCCCAGCACGGCGATCACCGCCAGCAGCGGCACGAGGATGTACGGCGGCACCTGCTGCCAGGCACCGCGTGGGATCGGCCGGCCGAAGGCCGAGCCCCGGCCCCGCTGCCACCACATGCGGTAACCCCACAGGATCAGCAGGATCAGTGTGGCCGCGAGCAGCATCAGCGCGATCTGGTTGGGCAGGCCGAAGAGGACTCCGGTGTGCAGGTCGATGCCCCAGCGGCTGAGTTTGGCGAGCACCGGGTAGTCGGTCCACCGCACGACGTCGGTGACCGCGCCGGTCGCCGGGTCGACGGCGACCGCGTCCTGCTTCTCGGGCCAGCTGCGCTGCACCTGCTTCACGACGTACCCGGAGGCCGCGTCGGCGGGCGGGACGATCTCCACCGGGTCGTCGAGGCGCTCGGCCCGAGCCGCAGCGAGGACCTGGTCGAGGCCGACCCCGCGCTCGGCGTCGCCCCCGCTTCCGCCCGCCGCGCCGTGCCCGGCGTGTTCGCCGCCCGCGGCGGCCGACACCGTGGGCGTTTCCTGGCCGAGCGAGGCGCGCAGGTCGGCGATGGTGGCACCGGTGTAGGTGGACCAGGTCAGTCCGGTCACGGAGAGGAAGATGAAGCCGGCCGCGGCCCAGGCTCCGATGCCGCCGTGCAGGCCCAGAGTGCGCCGTCGGCCGCTGGTGCCGCGGATCTTGCGCAGCGCCCGGCGGCGGGAGAACCACAGCACCAGACCGCCGACGGCGATCACCCACAGCCAGCTGGCCGCGAACTCGCTGTAGAGGCGGCCCGTCTCACCGAGGTGCAGATCGCGGTGGAACTCGTCGATCCAGGTGCGCAGGGGCAGCGCGCCGGTGGAGCCGTACTGCTCCAGTGCGCCGCGCACCTCCGCGGTGTACGGGTCGACGAACACGGCGAGGGTGTGGTTCGGGTCCACTCCCGGCACGCCGGACAGCATCACCCTGGTGGTCGCGTCCGCCTCGGGTGCGGGCCGGATCGCGGAGACCGCGCCCTCGGGGTGCGCCTCGCGGGCGGCGGCCACCTGCTCGGAGATCGGCAGTACGCGGTCGCCGACGGGGACGGTCAGCTCGTGGTCGTAGACGATCTTCTCGACCGGGAAGGACGCGGCGTACAGCAGGCCGGTGAGAGCGGCGACGAGCAGGAACGGCGCCACCACCACGCCCGCGTAGAAGTGCAGGCGCAGGATCAGGGGGCGCAGGGTGGTCCAGCCGGATCCGGATCGTGCGGGGGCGGGGGGTCGGGGGGCCTCGTCCGTGGTGGGCGAGGGAGCGGTGGTCATCGGCGGGTTTCTCCCGGGGCGTCTTGGCGGCCGTGGTACTGCTCCAGTGGTCGGGGCGGCGGGGGCGTGAGTTCCCGGGCGGCGAACGTGATCTGCGTCACCGTTCGGAGCGGGGGCGTCGTGGGCGCGTGTCATCCTGGCGCGATGGGAACTGCGAACGACCGTGTGCCCCTCGCCGAGCGCGTCGAGCAACTCCTCGCCGGTGAAGGGCCGTTGCCCGTCGTCGCGGCCGGCGATCCGGTTCTGCGGCAGGCGACCGAGCCCTTCGACGGCCAGTTGGACCCCGCGCTGCTGGCGCGGTTCGTCGAGGCGTTGCGGGTCACCATGCACGCCGCGCCGGGGGTCGGCCTGGCCGCGCCGCAGGTGGGGGTGGGACTGCGGATCGCGGTGATCGAGGACCCGGCGCCCGTCCCGGAGGAGGTGCGGCTGGCACGCGGTCGGGTGCGGCAGCCCTTCCGGGTGCTGGTCAACCCGGTCTACGCGCCGGTCGGCGGCGGGCGGGCGGCGTTCTTCGAGGGCTGCTTGAGCGTGCCCGGCTACCAGGCGGTGGTGGCGCGGCACGCCGAGGTGCGGCTGACCGGGCAGGACGAGCACGGGCGGGCGGTGGACGAGGTGTTCGGCGGCTGGCCCGCGCGGATCGTGCAGCACGAGACGGACCACCTCGACGGCACGCTCTATCTCGACCGGGCCGAGCTCCGCTCGCTCTCGTCCCACCAGGCGGTGGCGGAACGCTGGTCGCAGCCCACACCGGAGTCGGCCGCGCGGGCACTGGGCTTCGAACTCCCGTAGAACCGGCTCCCGTGGAACCGGCTCCCGCAGGCCCGGTCGCCCGGCCGCGGCCCGTTCTCCCGGTGACTCAGGCGCTGTCCCGGTATGCCTCCAGCAGTCGGAGCCACGCCTCGCTGATCGTCGGGTACGACGGGACCGCGTGCCACAGGCGGGCGACCGGGACCTGGGCGGCGACCGCGACGGTCGCCGAGTGGATCAGTTCGCCCACTCCGGGGCCGACGAAGGTGACGCCGCGCAGGGTCTCGCTCTCGAGGTCGACGACCATGCGGGCGCGTCCCCTGTAGTTCTCCCCGTACAGACCGGCGCCGGCGACCGAGGACAGGTCGAGGTCGACGGCGCGGACGCGGTGTCCCGCCCGTTCCGCCTCGGCCAGGGACAGGCCGACCGAGCCCGCCTCCGGATCGGTGAACACCACCTGGGGTACGGCGCTGTGGTCGGCGGTGGCGGCGTGCGCGCCCCATGCCTCCGCGGCGACGGGGTCCCCGGCGGCGCGCGCGGCGATGGCGGCGCCCGCGATACGGGCCTGGTACTTGCCCTGATGGGTGAGCAGGGCACGCCGGTTGACGTCGCCGACCGCGTAGAGCCAGTCCTGGCCGGTCACCCGGAGGGTGTCGTCCACGGTGAGCCAGGATCCGGGTTCCAGACCGACGGTCTCCAGGCCGATGTCGTCGGTGCGCGGGGCACGGCCGGTGGCGAAGAGGATCTCGTCGGCCTCGATCCGCTCCCCCGTGTCGGTGACGACCACGACGGCGCCGTTCTCCCTGGTCACCGAGGTGGCGGAGGTACCGGTGCGGAGGTCTACGCCGGCCTCGGTGAGCGCCTCGGCGACCAGCTCTCCGGCGAAGGGCTCCATCCGGGACAGCAGGCCCTCGCCTCGTACCAGGAGCGTGACCCGGGAGCCGAGCGCCTGCCAGGCCGTGGCCATCTCGGTGGCGACGACACCGCCGCCGACCACGGCCAGCCTGCCGGGCACGGCCTTGGCGCTGGTGGCCTCCCTGCTCGTCCACGGCGCGACGTCGGCGAGTCCGGGCAGCGGGGGCAGCAGCGCGCGGCTGCCGGTGCAGACGGCGACGGCGTGCCGGGCGGTGAGGACGCGCCGCGTTCCGTCGGCGGCGGTGACGGTCACCGTGCGCGGGCCGGTGATCCGCCCGAGGCCGCGGTGCAGTTCGACGCCGACGCTCTGAAGCCACTGGACCTGGCCGTCGTCCTTCCAGTGCGAGGTGTACTCGTCCCGGTGGGCGAGGACCGCGCTCGCGTCGAGCGGTCCCTGCGCCGACCGGCTCAGGCCGGGGGTGCGGCGGGCGTCGGCCCGCGCGAGAACGGGACGCAGCAGGGCCTTGCTGGGCATGCACGCCCAGTAGGAGCACTCGCCGCCGACCAGTTCGCTCTCGACGATCGCGGTGGTCAGCCCTGCCGCGCGGGTCCGGTCGGCGACGTTCTCCCCCACGGGCCCGGCGCCGAGCACGACGACGTCGTAGTCCGTGGACTCCGGTTCCGCCGATCCTGTCGACCCCGCCGGTGTCGTCGGTCCTGTCGGTTCCGTTTGCCTCATGGGGTCAGTCTGGTGGGTGGTGTGCGCGGTGGCCACATGGGTAGGGGCGCGGAATACGCGACCCGGCCGACCGTGTTGTGCGGATGGCTCGGCCCGACACCAGGAAGAGGGAACACCATGAGCAGCACCGTGGAGCTCACCAAGGAGAACTTCGACCAGCTGGTCACGGAGAACGAGTTCGTTCTCATCGACTTCTGGGCGTCCTGGTGCGGGCCGTGCCGTCAGTTCGCGCCCGTGTACGAGAAGGCCGCGAAGGACAACCCGGACCTGGTGTTCGGCAAGGTGGACACGGAGGCGCAGCCGGAGCTGGCCGCGGCCTTCAGCATCCAGTCGATCCCGACGCTGATGATCGTCCGCGACCAGGTGGCCGTGTTCGCCCAGCCGGGTGCCCTGCCCGAGGCCGCGCTGGCGGACGTCATCGGGCAGGCCCGCAAGCTGGACATGGACGAGGTCCGCAAGTCGATCGCCGAGCAGCAGGCGAAGGCCGGCGGCGAGGCGGGGGGCCAGGGCCAGACCCGGTGACCGACCGGCCCCGGCTCGGGTCCTTCGGGAACGGGACCTTCTAGAAGGGGTACCGCGCGACGTCCCCGCGCACGGTGGTCCAGCGCACCTCGGTGAACGCGTCCAGGTCGGCGTCGCCGCCGAAGCGGGACCCGGTGCCGGAGGCGGCGACGCCGCCGAAGGGGGCCACGGCCTCGTCGTTGACGGTCTGGTCGTTGATGTGCACGATCCCCGTCGGGATCCGCTCCGCCAGGTCCAGACCGCGCGCCGTGTCGGTGGTGACGATGCCCAGCGCGAGGCCGTAGGGGCTCGCGGCGGCCAGGGCCGCGGCCTCGTAGCACTCCTGGGCGGCGACGTGCAGTTCGAAGTCGGCCTTGCCGGGGATGTTGCCGGCTTCCCGGACCAGCCATTCCCGCAGTTCGTCGGCGTGCGCGGCGAACAGGTCGCCGGCCTTGCGGAGCACCGCGGCACGGACGGAGTGCGGGGCCTTCGCCCACTCGCTCCGGGCGGCGCGGCCCGCTTCGGCGGCGGCCCCGACGTCCTCACCGGTGGCGAGGGCGGCGGTGGCCGGCTGTTCGCCGGTGGCGGGCTCCGTGACGGTGTGGTCGGGTCCCGCGAGGCGGCGGGGCTGCCAGGTCGTGGGGTCGAGCAACGGCATGTGCAGGCTCTCCGATCGGTCGCCGGCGCACCGCGCGAGCGTGAGCCCGGCTGTCCTTCCGCGTACCATTTGGTTGAGCATGCAACATTCTAGTCGCCATCCGGACGATTCGCCCCCTTATCGCCCGACGGCGCGACCGGGTCCCGCATGCGGTGCGGGGGGGGGTGCCCCTATGGGTTTCGTCAACCCGTGGGGGCGGGTTGGGGTTCGTAGAAGGTGCCGTCGCGGAGCATCGCGAAGAGCACGTCGGCTCG